>DATBKV010000096.1:0-28852 GCA_036555745.1 Xanthobacteraceae bacterium
GGCCGCGGTCCACGAGCTTGAAATTGTCGATATAGACGCCTTCCTCCTCGATGGTGGTCGCATTAGGCGACATCGATCCCGGCGAAATGCCGCCGACATCGGCGTGGTGGCCGCGCGATGCGACCCAGAACAGGATGTCGCGGTCGGCGGCATCGAAGACCGGCGTGCACACTGTGATGTCGGGCAGGTGCGTGCCGCCGTTGTAGGGCGCGTTGATGGCGTAGACATCGCCAGGCGCGATGCGGCCCTTGTTCTCGCGGATGATGGTCTCTACGGCGCGGTCCATGGAGCCGAGATGCACTGGCATGTGCGGCGCATTGGCGACCAGCGTGCCGTCGGCGGCGAATACCGCGCAGGAGAAGTCGAGACGCTCCTTGATGTTGACGGAATAGGCGGTGTTCTGCAGCGACACGCCCATCTGCTCGGCGATCGACATGAACAGGTTGTTGAACACCTCAAGCATGACCGGGTCGGCTTGGGTCCCGAGTGCGCTCTGACGCTTGAGCGGAACGACGCGCGTCAGCACGAGGTGGTTCTTGGCGGTGATCTCCGCCTCCCAGCCGTCCTCGACCACCACGGTCTGATGCGGCTCGATGATGATGGCGCAGCCGCGCACGCGCTGGCCCGGCGCCACCTGCGCGCGCGTGAACACCGCGGCGTCCCGCCATTGCCCGCGCGAATAGAAACGCGTACGGCGCGCCGGAGCGGGCAGCGGGGCCTGCGTCGTAGGCAGCACCGGCTCGCTGAACTTCGCTCCGCCGCCGACCGCCTCGACCGACACCGCCTCCACCACCAGCTCCTTCGTGTCATCGATGAAGCCGAAGCGCGATTTGTGTGCCTGCTCGAAGGCGGCTTTCATCGCCACGAGCGAAGGTTGGTCGTCGAGCGCGCGATCAGCTGCGGCCGCGCCAGGCGACGTGCTCTGCTCGCTTCCCCGCTTGAGGGGTGGGGAGGGGGGACGACCGCTCAAATCGGAGTCGTTGCGCATTGCGCCCAGGGAGAACGCGGGCACCACCAGCGCGGTGTCGGTCCCGGCGTAGCGAATATGGGCGCGCACGTGGATGGCGATCGCCTGCTCCGGCACGCCCTGGCCCGCAACCTCGCCGCGCGCGTCGTCGGCCAGCCTGCCGCCCACCTGCGCGAGCGCGGCCAGCGCGCTTTCGCCGAACGGCTGCTCGATCGCCTGCTGGCGGGTGGCACGAATGTCGGCGAGTCCCATCCCGTAGGCGGACATCAGCGACGAGAGTGGATGGATCAGCACCTTGGTCATGCCGAGCGCGTCGGCGACCAGGCAGGCGTGCTGGCCGCCGGCTCCGCCGAAACAGTTGAGCGCGTAGCGCGTCACGTCGTAGCCGCGCTGCACCGAGATCTTCTTGATCGCGTTCGCCATGTTCTCGACCGCGATCTTGATGAAGCCGTCGGCGACGTCCTCGGGTGGACGGCCGTCGCCGATCTTGCGCGCGAGCTCTTCAAACCCCGCGCGCACCGCCTCGGCATCGATTCCGAGGTTCTGCTGCGCGCCGAAGATCTTGGGAAAGAAATCCGGGATCAGCTTTCCGACCATCACGTTGGCGTCGGTGAGCGCGAGCGGGCCGCCGCGGCGGTAGCACTTCGGCCCCGGATTGGCGCCGGCGCTGTCGGGCCCGACGCGGAAGCGCGCGCCGTCGAAATGCAGGATCGAGCCGCCACCCGCCGCCACGGTATGGATCAGCATCATCGGCGCGCGCATGCGTACACCGGCAACCTCGGTCTCGAACGCTCGCTCGTACTCGCCGTCGAAGTGCGAGACGTCGGTGGAGGTGCCCCCCATGTCGAAGCCGATCAGGTGCGAGAAGCCGGCCGCGCGGCCGGTCTGCGCCATGCCGACGACCCCGGCGGCCGGTCCGGACAGGATCGCGTCCTTGCCCTGGAACAGATGCGCGGCGGTCAGCCCGCCGGAGGACATCATGAACATGAGGCGGGGGGCGAGTTCTGGGCCTCGCTCGTCATCCGACCCCGGTTGGTGCGCCGGCGACGCTCCCCGTCCAGTGGAGAGTGAAGCCGACTGCGTGGGACCAGGCCTGCCCAGGTCGCGCGCCACCTGCGCCACGTAGCGCCGCAGCACCGGCGAGATATAGGCGTCGACCACCGTGGTATCGCCTCTCCCGATGAGCTTGATCAGAGGTGACAGCTCGTGGCTGACCGACACCTGCGCAAACCCGAGTTCGCGCGCGAGCGCGGCGACGCGCCGTTCGTGCTCGTGGTGGTGATAAGCGTGCATGAACACGATCGCCACCGCCTCGATGCCGTCGGCGAGCGCGGCTGCGAGCGCCGGGCGCAGGGCGGCAAGGTCGGGCTCGCGTTCCACCGTGCCGTCAGCGCGTACGCGTTCATCCACCTCGAGCACGCGCTCGTACAGTATTTCCGGCTTTACGATCTGGCGCGCGAAGATCTTCGGCCGTGCCTGGTAGCCGATCTTGAGCGCGTCACGGAAGCCTTTGGTGATGAGCAGGAGCGTGCGCTCCCCCCGCCGCTCGAGCAGCGCGTTGGTGGTCACCGTCGTACCCATCTTCACCGCACCGATGACAGCGCCGCGGGCAGCCAGGTCCGGCGCCGCCGCGAGCAGATCGCGGATGCCCTGCACCGCGGCGTCGCTATACACCTCGGGGTTGTCCGAGAGCAGCTTGTGGGCGGTGAGCGTGCCGTCGGGGGCGCGCGCGATCACGTCGGTGAACGTGCCACCGCGGTCGATCCAGAACTCCCAGCTGCCGTGCGTCTGCATGCGTGTGCGTCTGTCCTGCGTCCGGCCGCTTTATAGGGGCGCGTGCGGCCGGGGCGAAGGGGCTTGCCTGCGCGGCGGCGCGTCGCTGGCGTCCGCCAGAGACGCGGGCGGGCAGCGTGTGAACGGGATTTGGGTTTTCTGCGGTCCCAATGTCGCTGCAATCTCTGCTATCATTGCGCCAAGGGCGCCGGGGATTACGCGACTCCGTTCTCGGAGCCGGAGGCCATGACCATGTGGCGGTCGTTCGCGTTCCCAGCTGCCGCCGCGCTCGTGCTGGCGGCGGGGCCGGCCCCGGCGCAGGTCCAATGGACGCTCCCGTCGGCCTATCCTGCCGATAATTTTCACACCGAGAACCTCAACGCGTTCGCCAAGGACATGGCGGAGGCGACCGGCGGCAAGCTTGTCATCAAGGTCTATCCCAATGCCTCGCTATTCCCGGTGACCGCGATCAAGAGCGCGGTCCGCATCGGCCAGGCGCAGATCGGCGAGATGCTGCTGTCCCTGCACGACAACGAAGACCCGATGTTCGGGCTGGACGTGGTGCCGTTCCTGGCGGCGAGCTACGACGACGCGCGCAAATTGTGGGCGGCGTCGCGGCCGGCGATCGAGCGCAGATTCGCGGCGCAGGGGCTGAAGGTGTTGTTCGCCGTGCCTTGGCCACCGCAGGGCATCTACGCGAACAAGGAGATCAACGATATCGCCGACATGAAGGGGCTCTCCTGGCGCGTCTACAACGCCGGCACGCAGCGCATCGCCCAGATCGTCGGCGCCTACCCCGTGACGATCCAGGCCGCCGACCTTCAGCAGGCCCTCGCCACCGGACTGATCAATGCCTTCATGACGTCGGTGGCGACCGGCTACGACAGCAGGGCGTGGGAAACCATGCGCTATTTCTATGATGCCCAGGCCTGGCTGCCGAAGAACGTCACCTTCCTCAACCAGGCGGCGTTCGACCGGCTCGACCAGCCGACGCAACAGATGCTGCTGCGAGTGTCCACCGCCGCGGAGGCGCGCGGCTGGTGGAGATCGCAGGAGCGCACCAAGTGGTACGGCGAGCAGCTGGCCGCCCGCGGGCTCAAGGTGCTCCCGCCAAGCCCGGCGCTGAAGGAAGGCCTGCACCGCATCGGCGAGCAGCTGACGCGGGAGTGGCTGCAGAATGTCGGCGCCGACGGGCAGGCAGTGATTGCCGCCTACAAGAAGCTCGGCACGTAGCGGATCGAGCGATCCCGGCCAGCGAGGCGTAGCGCTCGCACGGCCGAAGCAGGCGATCATCGCCAAACGGGCGTCGCGGTGTCGACGCACGCTCGGTGGCGCGGATCGCAATAGCGCGCGATCAGGTGGCCCCAAATTGGTGGGGGCCCGACGAGGTGTCCCGTCGAGCCCCCTGATGTCATCAGCCGGCCTGTAAGCCGGGTTCTGTAGGGCGAGAGCTTGCACCCTCGCGTGACGACCATTCCTCTGCGACGCCGGTTGCCCGGCGCCTTTGGCAACCTACCCGGACGGCCTGATCCGGACATCGATCCCGAGGCTCGGTCCCGCATTCACGGGCCGCGGCCGCGCGCCGTCCCTATTCGGTCTTGCTCCCGGCGGGGTTTGCCGTGCCGCCTGCGTTGCCGCAGACGCGGTGCGCTCTTACCGCACCGTTTCACCCTTGCCGTTCCTTCCGCCGCGAGGGCGGTGGGGGCGGCGGTCTGTTCTCTGTGGCACTTTCCCTGAGCTTGCGCTCGCCGGACGTTATCCGGCACCGCATGTCCGTGGAGCCCGGACTTTCCTCCCGGTGCCGCCTTTCGGCATTGGCCCGAGCGGCCGCCCGGCCGACTGACAGATACATGGATGGGGGTCCGGAGCGGCGACGTCAAGGTCGGCGCGGCGTGCTGCTTGCCCTGATCATGCCGAGCATCCCGATTAGCTGGAAATCGAGCTCTCCGGCTCTCGCGTTCGTGCGTGTCGGACAAACCGGTTCTCACGGCGGATCGCGGGGCGCGCCGGAACGGCCGCAGCCGCCGCCTCAGCCCGGCCGGCCGCCGTTGAGGAGGTTGTCGCGGGCGGCGACGAGCGCCCTCAGCGTGGCCAAGGTTGAAGGATCGATCATGCCGTCCACGCGTTGGCGGCGGAAGTGGCGCTGGAAGGCGGCAACGGCGTCGCGCGTGCGGGCGTCGAAATATCCACTCGGGGAAACGTCGTAGCCGTATTGCGCGAGCAGACGTTGCGCCTCCTCGATGGTTGGATTGGTTTCTCCGAGCGTGAACACCGGTCCCTCGCGTCCGATCGGGGCGGGCTTGACGCACAGGCCGATGCCGGAGGCGGCGAGCAGATCCCAGGGAAATTTTTCGCCGGGATCCTGCTTGCGCGCCGGCGCCACGTCGGAATGCGCGAGCACACGGTGTGCGGGAATGCGATAGCGGGTGAGGATGCTGCGGCAGAGCGCGATCAACGCGGCGATCTGGCGTTTGGGAAAAGCGGGATAGCCCTGCTCATGCCCGGGGTTGGCGAGCTCGATGCCGATCGAGCGCGAGTTGATGTCGGTCTCTCCTGCCCATGCCGACGTTCCGGCGTGCCAGGCGCGCCGCGACTCCGCCACCAACTGCACGATGGCGCCGTCCTGCATCACGAGGTAATGCGCGGACACTTTGCTGGCTGGATTGCAGAGATGGCTCAGCGCCGCCTTGTTGTCCGCAACGCCGGTATAGTGCAGCAAGATCATGTCCGGCGCGCCGCCGCCCTGGCGCTCGCCGTGGTTCGGCGATGGCCTGACCTCCGCGACAAGGGAGGAATCCGGGCGCAACTCGGACACGAACATACGCGGATCCCTCGCGTTTTGGGGGACGGCTGACGTCGCTGATTCGCGACGGCGGCAGGCCTTATGTGCAGAAACGATGACGCGAGACAAGAGCCTCGAGGGCGGGCCCTGGGGCAAGGATGACGGGCAACGCGCGGGATGGTCGCGTCGCGGTCACGCCCGCATCCGCTGCGGTTTCCTTGCGACGGGAAGCAGACAAAAAATCGGGCCGGCTGGTGCGCCGGCCCGACCATCTGGCACGGGGCGATGTGCGTCCCGTGTACGCTACGCTACCGACCGACCATTAACGCGGTCGACTTGAAACTGCCTTATCGCGCCGGAGCCGCCGGCCGTCCCATGCCGGTGGTCGGCGATGCACCCGGAGCCGCGCTCGTACGCGACGGCGCCTTGTAATACTGGAAGTCCGGCGCGTTCTTGAGCTGGTCCTTGGTCCAGCTCACCTTGAGCTTGATGTTGTTCGGGTCGTTGCCGCTGCTCATCGCGTTGCCACCCGCACCGTTGGTGCCGGTGTCGGCAGGCACGACCTGAAACGCGCTCATGTCGATGGCGACGTTCTTTTCGCCGATGCCGAGGAAGCCGCCGACGCCTACGATCAGTCCGAGGATCTTGCCGTTCTTGTCGAACAGCATGTCGTTAACATCACCGATGTGACCATTGTCCGGGCCCAGCACGTCGGTGCCTTTGAACTTGGAAAAAACCCACTGGTCCGCGGTCTGCGCCTGAATGAATTTTGTGCTGTCGGCCGGCGCCGCCGCCTTCGCCGGCGGGGGACTCGCCGGCGCGTTAGCCTGGGCGAGGGCACCGGAAACCATCAGCGCGCTCACCGCTGCCGACATCATGAGAGTCTTGAGCATTGTCGCCTCCAAGGGAACTTTGCGATTGCTTCCCTACCCGCGTTCGACAACTCGCCAGTGCAGACCTCGTTCCGCGAACATGGAACTTGTCGGTGCAGCGCCGAACGCGCTTTCGCAGCGCGGTGCATCCATCCGCGGCTCACGCCGGCTGTTCCGCTGAAATCGCCTGCTGGGGTGACCGGTACCCTGCGAGCCGAGCGACCGTGCGCCCGGCCGGAGCGTTGAGGCTGTTTTGCCATCCTCAACCATTCCTTAAGCGTGCGCGCCGTTAATGGCTGATGGAGATCCGGTGAGCCGGGACGCGGGGCAGGCGTCCGGGCGGTTGATTGACGCCCAAGTGATCCCATGATAACCCACGATATCCCATGCGGCATGGCGGTCCCCCCAACCGTCCCCGCGCGGGCGGCCGGGGTGCCTAGCACCTGCGGCCCGGCAGCGCCGGGGCGTCCGGCAGGGCTGGAGCAGGGGCGTCATGGACCGCTTCGTGTCGCACTACACGCTGCGCCTCGATGCCAAGGGCCGCGTTTCGATTCCGGCCGCGTTCCGCGCGGTTCTGGCGCGCGACGGTTTCGAGGGCCTCTACTGCTACCCGACCCTCGACCGGCCCGCACTCGATGCCGGCGGCAATGCGCTGCTCGGGGAGATTCAGGCGCTGATCGGGCGTTTTCCTCCTTACTCGGAGGAGCGCGAGCAGTTCTCGGCGGCGCTCTACGGCACCAGCGAAGTCTTGAAGATCGACGGCGAGGGGCGGGCGATCCTAACCGAGCCGCTCAAGAACCACGCCGGTGTCAGGGACGAGGTCGCGTTCGTCGGGCTGGGCCACAAGTTTCAGATCTGGGAGCCGGGGCGCTTTCGCGCGGAACTCGCGGAGGCCACCGAGAAGGTCCGCGCCCTCAAGCGGCAGCTGGGCTCCCGGATAGCGGCGGAAGGTCCGCACGGAGCACGGGAATGACGGCGGGCAGCGACAGCGCAAGTGCTGTCGCTGGCGGACTGGCTCGTCACATTCCCGTGCTCGTCCGCCCCGCGGTCGAGCAGCTCGCGGTGCGCCCCGGCGGCGTCTATGTGGACGCGACGTTCGGCGCGGGCGGCTACAGCCGCGCAATCCTGGCGGCGGCGGACTGCATCGTGATCGGCATCGACCGCGACCAGAGCGCAATCGCGCGCGGCGCCGATCTGGTGCAAGCGGCCGGCGGCCGCCTCGTCCTGGAGGAGGGCAGATTTTCCGATCTCGAAGCGATTGCGCGCGGTCGCGGTCATGCCGCGGTCGACGGGGTCGTGCTCGACGTGGGTGTCTCCTCGCTCCAGCTCGATGCCGCTGAGCGCGGCTTTTCGTTCCGCCGCGACGGCCCGCTCGACATGCGCATGGGCCGCGACGGACCGACTGCGGCCGACATCGTGGCCGCAGCCTCCGAGCGCGAGCTCGCGGCGATCCTTTCGATCCTCGGCGAGGAGCGGCGCGCGCGCGCGGTCGCGCGCGCCATCGTCACCGCCCGGCGCGCGGCGCTGATCCGCACCACGCGCGCGCTTGCGGACATCGTGGCCAGCGTCGTGCCCGGCCGTCCCGCTGGCATCCATCCCGCGACGCGCACGTTCCAGGCGCTGCGCATCTTGGTCAATGACGAGCTCGGCGAGCTGGCCGCGGGCCTCGCGGCGGCCGAGCGCCTGCTCAAGCCGGGCGGCCGACTGGTGGTCGTGACCTTCCATTCCCTGGAAGACCGGATCGCAAAATCCTTTCTCACCGAGCGCAGCGGGCGCCGCGGCACCTCGCGCCACCGTCCGCAGCCGGGGCAGGCCGACGCCGCCTTCCGCATCCTGACCAAGCGCCCGATCGTGCCCGACGCAGCGGAAGTCGCCGCCAATCCGCGCGCCCGCTCCGCCAAGCTGCGGGCAGCCGAGCGCACCGGCGCTCCCGCCTCCGCGCGTGCGGCCACGGCGCTCCTGCCGCGGCTGGCCACGGCCGCCGATATCGTCGCGCGAGGGACATCGGGGCGACTGCGATGATGCGCATTCTCAACATCTGCGTGATCGCGGCGCTCGTGATGGCGGCGGCTGACGTCTACAAGATCAAGTTCGAGTCCACCCGGCAGGCGCAGCGGGTCGCCAAGCTGCGCATGGAGATCAGGCGCGAGCACGACGCGATCGCGGCATTGCGCGCGGAATGGGCCAAGCTGGACAATCCCGCGCGCATCCAGGGCTTGGTCCGGCGTCATCTCGCCTTGCAACCCGCCGAAGCGCGGCAATTCGACGAGCTCGCACATCTGCCCGAACGCGTGCCGGACGCCGCGCCGCCGGCGGCACCGGATTCGAGCGCGGCATTGGCTGCCCAGCCGCACACCTCGGATGCGACTGGCAGCGTGTCCGGGGCGAGGAGGTAAAGGCGATGGACGCGCGCTCCGCGGATCCTCCCGCATCCCCGGCCGCGCCGCGCCGGCGCCATCTCCTGGGCACGCTGCTCTACGGCCGCGACGTCGACCGCGCGACGAAGGCGCGCGCCCGCATCGGGCTGGTCATCCTCGTATTCGCGTTGGTCTATGCGGTGATCGCGACCCGGCTCGTGCTGTTTGCAGCCCTGCCGGAAAGCCATTCGCGCCGCGCCATCGCTCATGATGCGGTCGCGACCGCACGGCCCGACATCCTCGATCGCAATGGGGAGATTTTGGCGACCGACGTACGCACGCCCTCCCTGTTCGCCGAGCCGCAGCGCATCATCGACGTCGACGAGGCGTCCGAATTGCTCACCGCCGTGATGACGGACATTGATGCCGGGGAGCTGCGCGAGCGGCTCGCCTCCAAGCGCCGCTTCGTGTGGCTTAAGCGCGAGATCACGCCCAAGCAGCGCCAGCAGATCTATCGGCTCGGGATACCAGGCGTCGGCTTTCTTCCGGAGAACAAACGGGTCTATCCGAACGGGGCCGAGGTGTCGCATATCATCGGCCACGTCAATATCGACAATCAGGGCATTGCCGGCATCGAGAAGTGGCTCGATACGCGCGGACTGGCCGATTTGCATCTCGCCGGACTCGCCACCGACCGGCTGCAAAAGCCGGTCGATCTCGCCGTCGATCTGCGGGTCCAGCATGCGTTGCGCGACGAGCTCATCGCCGCCCGCGAAAAGTTCAAGGCGATCGCCGCGGCTGGCGTCGTGAGCGACGTGCGCACCGGCGAGGTCGTATCGATGGTCTCAGTGCCGGACTACGACCCCAACAACCCGCGCCAGGCGCTCGATCCCACCCGGATCAACCGGCTCACCACCGGCGTCTACGAGATGGGCTCGACCTTCAAGGCGCTCACCCTGGCGATGGCGCTCGACTCCGGCAAGATCACGCTCAAATCCTCGTTCGATGCTAGCCACCCGCTGCAGTTCGGCAAGTTTGCGATCCACGACTTCCACGCCCAGAACCGCGTGCTCTCGGTGCCCGAAATCTTTACCTATTCCTCCAACATCGGCGTGGCGCGCATGGCGCTCAGCCTGGGCGTCGAGTACCACAAGCGCTTCCTCAAGAAGATGGGGCAGCTCGACCGGCTGCGCACCGAGTTGCCGGAAAGCGCCGAGCCTCTGGTGCCCCGACACTGGGGCGAGCTCAACACGGTAACGATCGCCTTCGGCCACGGGCTGTCGGTGGCGCCGCTGCAGGCGGTGGCCGCGATCGGCGCCTTGATGAACGGCGGGCGCCTCATTCCGCCGACCTTCCTCAAGCGCAGCGAGCAGGAGGCAAACGAGCTGGCGAAACAGGTCATCAAGCCCGAGACCAGCGAGAAGATGCGATATCTGATGCGCCTGAACGTCGAGAAGGGGACCGCCACCAAGGCCGACGTGAAGGGCTACTATGTCGGCGGCAAGACCGGCACCTCGGAGAAGGTGGTCGGTGGGCGCTACTCCAAAACCAAAGTGCTCACCTCTTTCACCGCGGTGTTGCCGGCGGACCAGCCGCGCTATCTGCTCTTGATCATGCTCGACGAGCCGCAGGCGACTCCGGACACCCACGGCTTCACCACGTCGGGATGGAACGCGGTGCCGGTCGGGGGCGCGGTGATCGCCCGCATCGCGCCGCTGCTCGGGATCGAGCCGCGCTTCGAATTGCCGCCCTCGGACAAGCTGATTTTGGCGAGCGCCGGCGGGCGGTGAGCGCGGCGCGGGTGCCGCGGTCGAGCGAACCGCGGTGTCGATCCTTCGCGGACGAGCTTGCCTCGCTCCCATGAGCGCAACGAGGCTTGAGTTCCACCGCGGAAGAGTGCCCCCGGCCTCGTCGGACATGCCTGGACGATGCGCCGTAGCCAGAGTAGACGATCGCGCGACGCCATGAAGCTTGCTGATCTCCTCACGTCCGACGCCGTTGCCGAGGCGCACTTCGCCGCGCTCGAGGTGACCGGCATCAGCGCCGACAGTCGCACGGTCGCGCCGGGCGACCTGTTCGTGGCAGTGACGGGGGGCAACGACGATGGGCTGCGCTTCGTCGCACAGGCGCTCGCGTCGGGCGCCGTGGCGGTCATGGCCGAACGCGCGCCGCCGCAGGCGCTGCCCGCGGGCGTGGCCTTCGTCAAGGTCGCCGACGCGCGTCGGGCCCTGGCACTGGCGGCCGCGAAACTGTTCCCGCGCCAACCGCAGACGATCGTGGCCGTCACCGGCACCAGCGGCAAGACGTCGGTCGCGGCCTTCACGCGTCAAATCTGGGTCGCCCTCGGTGCGCGCGCCGCGAGCATCGGGACCGTCGGCCTCATCTCCCCGACGCGCGAAGATTACGGCTCGCTCACCACGCCCGAGCCGGTCGCCCTGCACCGCACGCTCGAGCAACTCGCTCGCGAAGGCGTCACCCATCTCGCGATGGAAGCTTCCTCGCACGGTCTCGATCAGCGCCGGCTCGACGGCGTGCGCGTGATCGCTGGCGCCTTCACCAATCTCAGCCGCGATCACCTCGATTATCATCCGAGCCTGGAGGCCTATCTCGCCGCCAAGCTCAGGCTGTTCAGCGAGCTCATCGCACCCGAAGGTGCGGCGGTGATCGCCGCCGATCACGAGCATGCCGACACGGTGGCGGCAGCGGCATCGCGGCGCGGGCTGCGTGTCATCACGGTCGGCCGGCGCGGCCGCGACATTCGGCTCGCCGATGCCGCCGTCGACGGGTTCGCGCAGATGCTGAAAGTCGATCACGGCGGCCGGCACTACGCCGTCCGCCTGCCGCTTCCGGGTGCGTTCCAGCTCGACAACGCGTTGCTCGCTGCCGGCCTCGCGATTGCGACTGGCAGCGCGCCGGCCGCCGTATTCGCCGCGCTCGCGGAGCTCAAAGGCGCCAAGGGCCGGCTCGAGCTCGTCGGCGAGCGCAACGGCGCGCCGATTTTTGTCGACTACGCCCACAAGCCCGATGCGCTGGCCAAGGCGCTCGAGGCGCTGCGGCCGTACGCGAAAGAACGGCTGGTCGTGGTGCTCGGCTGTGGTGGCGATCGCGATTCCGGCAAACGTCCGATGATGGGAGCAATCGCAGCTCGGATGGCGGACCGTGTGGTCGTCACCGACGACAATCCGCGCAGCGAAAATCCCGCCGCCATCCGCGCCGCAATCCTTGCGGCGGCGCCGGGCGCGCGCGAGATCGCCGATCGTCGCGAGGCGATTGTCACCGCGATCGCGGAACTACATCGCGGCGACGTGTTGCTGATCGCCGGCAAGGGCCATGAAACTGGCCAAATCGTCGGCAAACAGGTATTGCCGTTCAGCGACCATGAGGCGGTCGCCGCCGCGCTTGCCGGGAGGGTGGCATGACCGATCGGCCGCTCTGGCTCGTGCAGGCGATGGCTGCTGCCATGGGTGCCGTGCCAGGCGATCGATTGCCGCAAACGATCCCGGGCATTTCGATCGATACGCGCACGCTCGCGCCTGGCGAGGCCTTTTTCGCCATCAAGGGCGACAATCGCGACGGCCATGACTTCGTGGACACTGCGCTCAAGTCGGGCGCCGGGCTTGCGGTCGTGGCGGCCGCGCAGCGCCACAGGTTCGCCGGCGACGCTCCGCTGCTCGTCGTTTCCGATGTGCTCGAAGGCCTGCGCGCGCTTGCGCTTGCAGCGCGCTCGCGCACGCGGGCGAAGGTCGTCGCGGTGACCGGCTCGGTGGGCAAGACCAGCAGCAAGGAGGCGCTCCGGCTTGCGCTCGCCCGCAGCGGCGAGACCCACGCCTCGCTCGCCTCCTACAACAACCACTGGGGCGTGCCGCTGTCGCTGGCGCGTTGCCCGGAAAGCGCGCGCTATGCGGTGTTCGAAATCGGCATGAACCACGCCGGCGAGATCGAGCCGCTGACGCGGCTGGTGCGGCCGCAGGTGGCGATCGTCACCACGGTGGAGCCGGTTCACCTGGAGTTCTTCGGCTCGGTGGAGGCGATCGCGGATGCCAAGGCCGAGATCTTCGCCGGACTGGAACGCGACGGCAGCGCGGTGATCAATCGCGACAACCCGCAATTTGATCGGCTCGAGCGCCGCGCCCGCGAGGCCGGCGTCACGCGCATCGTCTCCTTCGGCGAGCACCGGCTCGCCGAGGCCCGGGTGTTGAAGTGCTCGCTCAAATCCGACAGCTCGACCGTGCAGGCGCGCATTCTCGACAGCGACGTGACCTACAAGCTCGGCGCGCCGGGGCGGCATCTCGTGCTCAACTCGCTGGCGGTGCTGGCGACCGCGGTTCTCGTTGGCGCGGATCTCGCGCTGGCGGCGCTCGCGCTCGCCGAGCTGCGAGCAGCCAGCGGGCGCGGCGCGCGCATCGTGCTCGAGCTTCCGGACGGCCCGGCGCTGCTGATCGACGAAAGCTACAACGCCAATCCGGCTTCGATGCGCGCGGCGCTCGCCCTCCTGGGCAACGCGGAGGTGGGCGCCCGCGGGCGGCGCATCGCGGTTCTGGGGGACATGCTGGAACTCGGGCCGCGCGGCGCCGAGCTGCATCGCGAGCTGGCGGCAGCGGTGTTGGCGCAGGAAGTGGACCTGGTGTTCTGCAGCGGGCCGCTGATGCGCGCTTTGTGGGACGCTCTGCCGCACGTCTGTCAGGGCGGCTATGCCGAGACCTCGGCCGCGCTCGAGCCGCAGGTGGTGGCGGCCATCCAGCCCGGCGACGCCGTCATGGTCAAAGGCTCGCTCGGCTCCCGCATGGCGCCCATCGTCAAAGCGCTGCAAAGCCGCTATCCCAGGACGGCGCGCGCCGCGGCGTCCGTCCAGGCCTCGACTATGAACGGCTGATCCCATGCTCTATTGGCTCTCCGTCTTCTCGGACAAGATTGGACCGCTCAACGTCCTGCGCTACATCACGTTCCGCACCGGCGGCGCGATGATCACCGCGCTGGTGTTCGTGTTCCTGTTCGGGCCCGTCATCATCGACCAGCTGCGGCTCAAGCAAGGCAAGGGCCAGCCGATCCGCAGCGACGGGCCGCAATCGCATCTTGTGACCAAGAAGGGCACGCCCACCATGGGCGGGCTCATGATCCTGTTCGGGATCCTGGTTTCGACCGTGCTGTGGGGGAACCTCGGCAACCGCTACGTCTGGATCGTGCTCGGCGTCATGCTCAGCTTCGGAGCGATCGGCTTCTATGACGACTACCTGAAGGTGACCAAGCAGACCCATGCCGGCGTATCCGGCAAGGTGCGCCTCCTGATCGAGGCGCTGGTCGCGGCGGCCGCCTGCTATTTCATCATATCGTTGGGTCGTCAGCCGTTCGCGTCATCGCTCACGTTTCCGTTCTTCAAGGAGCTGGTGCTTCCGCTCGGCTGGTTTTTCGTTGTATTCGGCGCCTTCATCATCGTCGGCGCCGGTAACGCGGTGAACCTGACCGACGGCCTCGACGGGCTCGCCACTGTGCCGGTGATCATCGTCGCCCTGAGCTTTGGGTTCATCTCCTATCTTGCGGGCAACTCGTTCTTCGCCGAGTACCTCAACATCCACTACGTGGCGGGAACGGGCGAGCTCGCCGTGCTCTGCGGCGCGGTGATCGGGGCGGGGCTCGGCTTTCTCTGGTTCAACGCGCCGCCGGCCTCGATCTTCATGGGCGACACCGGCTCGCTCGCGCTCGGCGGCATGATCGGCGCCATCGCGGTGGCCACCAAGCACGAGATCGTGCTGGCCGTGGTCGGGGGACTGTTCGTGCTCGAAGCCGTGTCGGTGATCGTGCAGGTGCTCTCGTTCAAGCTCACTGGCAAGCGCGTGTTCCGGATGGCTCCGATTCACCATCACTTTGAGCAGCTCGGCTGGACCGAGCCGCAGATCGTGATCCGGTTCTGGATCGTCTCGGTCGTGCTTGCGCTCGCGGGGCTCTCCACGCTGAAGCTGCGGTGATGATTCCGGTCACCGTTTTTTCCGGAAAGAAGGTCGCGATCTTCGGTTTGGGCGGGTCGGGGCTGGCGAGCGCGAGCGCGCTGCTCGCGGGCGGCGCTGATGTCATCGGATGGGACGACGACGCCAGTGCCGTGGCCAAGGCCACTAGCGCCGGCATCCCTGCCGCCGACCTGCGCCGGCTCGACTGGTCGCGCGTGTCCGCGCTCGTGCTGGCTCCGGGCGTGCCGCTCACGCATCCCGCCCCACACTGGTCCGCGGCGCTGGCGCAGGCGGCGGGGGTGGAGGTGATCGGCGACATCGAGCTGTTTTGCCGGCAACGGCGCATGCAAGCGCCGCGCTCGGCCTTCATCGCCATTACCGGCACCAACGGCAAGTCGACCACCAGCGCGCTCACCGCGCACCTGTTGGGTGCGGCCGGCCGTGACGTGCAGCTGGGCGGCAACATCGGCACCGCGGTCCTATCGCTCGCGCCTCCGGCTGCGGGCCGCGCGCACGTGGTCGAGTGCTCGTCCTACCAGATCGACCTGGCGCCGACCCTCGATCCGTCCGTGGGGATCCTCCTCAACATCAGCGAGGACCATCTCGAGCGCCACGGCACGCTCGCCCACTATGCCGCTGTGAAGGAGCGGTTGGTCGCCGGTGTGCAGGCGGAGGGGATCGCGGTGGTCGGGGTCGACGATGCCTGGTGTGTGGCGGCGGCCGACCGCCTCGAGCGTGCGGGCAAGAAGCTGCTGCGGGTGTCGGTGCGCCGGGCGTTGCCCGATGGGCTCTACGTAGAGGGCGAAACGGTCATGCGGGCGACGCACGGCAACGCGCGCGCCGTCGCGCGGCTCGCGGGCATCGGGTCGTTGCGCGGCGTGCACAATGCGCAAAACGCCGCCTGCGCCGCCGGCGCTGCGCTCGCGCTCGGTCTTTCGGACGCCGATATCCAGCGCGGGCTCTCCTCGTTTCCCGGCCTCGCCCACCGTATGGAGGAGGTCGGCCGCAAGGGCTCCGTACTGTTTGTCAACGATTCGAAAGCCACCAACGCCGATTCCGCCGCGCAGGCGCTGGCCTGCTTCGGCGACATCTTCTGGATCGCCGGAGGCAAGCCCAAGACCGGCGGCATCGCCGCGCTCGCAGGCTTCTTCCCGCGCATCCGTAAGGCCTATCTGATCGGCGAGGCGGCGCCGGGCTTTGCCGCTGAGCTCGCCGGGCGTGTGCCGAACGTGATTGCCGGTACGCTCGATCGGGCAACCGAGCTCGCCGCGCGCGACGCCGATGCCTCCGCCCTTGCCGAGCCGGTCGTGCTGCTGTCGCCGGCCTGCGCTTCCTTCGATCAGTATCGCAATTTCGAGGTGCGCGGCGACAAGTTCCGCGAGTTGGTACGAGCTTTGCCCGGCGTGAGCTGATAGCAAGCCGCATTCGGGCAGCGCCCAAGCCGCCGTTAATGCTCCGTCAACCAAGCGCAGGCAGGACTCAGCGCTCGGCGTTCAGTATTGGGGAAGATATCGATGGTCTCGCGTCTCGAACGCACGCCCTTCGCCGCCTGGTGGTGGACGATCGACCGTCCGGTGCTCGGCGCGCTGCTTGCGCTCATGCTTGGCGGCATCGTTCTGTCGCTGGCCGCGAGCCCGCCGGTGGCCGCGCGGTTGGGGCTCGATCCGTTCTATTTCGTCAGCCGGCACGTCCTCTACCTGATCCCGGCGCTCGCGGTGCTGCTGGCCACGTCGTTCCTGCCGCCGCGACATATCCGGCGCATCGCGCTCATCGTGTTCGTGGTAAGCTTGATTCTAATTGCCGCCACGCTGCATTTCGGCGCCGAGGTCAAGGGCGCGCGGCGCTGGATCGTCCTGCTCGGGGTGAACATCCAGCCGTCGGAATTCCTCAAGCCCGCCTTCGTAATCCTGATCGCATGGCTGTTTGCGGAATCAGCGCGCCGGCCGGAGATGCCCGCCAACGTGTTCGCGCTCACGCTGCTGCTGGCGGCGGTGACCGGGCTGGTGCTGCAGCCCGATTTCGGACAGACCATGCTGGTCGCGCTGGTCTGGAGCGCGCTGTTCTTTCTCGCCGGCATGCGGCTGGTGTGGGTAGCCGGGCTGGGCGGCGTGGCAGCCGTCGGGCTCGCGGCCGCCTACGTGCTCGTTCCCCACGTGGCCAAGCGCATCGAGCGATTCCGCGATCCCTCCTCCGGCGATACCTTCAATATCGACCAGGCGATTGAATCCTTCCAGCGTGGCGGCTGGTTCGGGCGCGGTCCGGGCGAGGGTACCGTCAAGCGCATCCTGCCGGAGAGCCACACCGACTTCGTGTTCGCGGTGGGTGCCGAGGAGTTCGGCATCGTGCTGTGCCTGCTGCTGGTCGCGGTATTCAGCTTCATCGTGGTGCGCAGCCTGCGTCACGCCATGCGCAACGAGGACGCGTTTGTGCGTTTTGGGGCGGCGGGCCTTGCGATCCTGTTCGGGCTGCAATCGGCTATCAACATGGCGGTGAACTTGCATCTCATGCCGGCCAAGGGCATGACCTTGCCGTTCATCTCGTACGGCGGGTCGTCGATGATCTCGCTCGCCTATGGCATGGGAATGCTTCTCGCCTTGACGCGCGAGCGTCCGCGGGCGGTGCTGCTCGCAAGCCAGGGCGAGTTCGCGCCGGCCGGGAGCCGGGCCTGATTCCGCTGGACCGATAGGATGGCGAGCGCGCCGCGGCCTGGCGCCAGGCAGATGCCGAGATCAGCGACCCCCGCAGCCGCGCTTGTTCTGCTCGCCGCCGGCGGGACCGGCGGGCACCTGTTCCCGGCCGAGGCGCTTGCCGAGGCGCTCGCCCGCCGCGGCGTCGCGGTCGATCTGGCGACCGACGAGCGCGCCGAGCGCTACGGCAAGGGGTTTCCCGCGCGGCACGTGCATCTCGTCGCCAGCGCGACCGTGCGCGCTCGCAATCCGATGTCGCTGGCGCGCACGGCGGCGGTGCTGGGCATCGGTACCGTGCAGGCGCTGCGGCTCCTCGCGCGCGTCCGGCCTGCCGCGGTCGTCGGCTTCGGCGGCTACCCGACGGTTCCGCCGGTGCTGGCGGCGACGCTCGCGAGAATTCCGACCCTGATCCACGAGCAGAACGCGGTCATGGGGCGGGCCAATCGCCTGCTCGCTTCCCGCGTCCGCGCCATCGCCACTGGGTTTCCCGGCGTGCTCGACAGTGCGCCGAGGCTCAAGGCCAAGGCCACGCGCACCGGCAATCCGGTACGGCCGGCGGTGGTTGCGGCGGCGGCGACACCCTACGCTCCGCCCGCAACGGCGGGGGCGTTGCGCCTCCTCGTCTTCGGCGGCAGCCAGGGCGCTCGCATCATGGCCGACATCGTGCCGGCCGCGGTAGCGAAGCTTGCGACCGATCTGCAAGCGCGCCTGGCAGTCGTGCAGCAGGCGCGCGAGGAGGATCTCGCTCGGGTGAAGACGGCCTACGCGCAGGCAGGCATCGCGGCCGAGATCGCGCCGTTCTTTGCCGATCTTCCCGCGCGCATCGCCGCCAGTCATCTCATCGTTGCGCGCTCGGGAGCCTCGACCGTGGCCGAACTCGCGGCCATCGGCCGCCCCGCCATCTTGGTGCCGCTGCCGCACGCGCTCGACCAGGACCAGTCCGCGAATGCCGGCGTGCTGGCGCAGGCGGGCGGGGCGCTGCGCCTCGCACAGGAGGATTTCACGCCCGACCGGCTGGCGGCGGAAATCGGCGCGCTTGCCCGCGCGCCGCAAAAGCTCGTAGCAATGGCCGCCGCCGCCCGCTCCCAGGGCGCCGTCGACGCCGCCGAGCGGCTGGCCGATCTGGTGATCGCCGCGATACGGGGGGAGTTGCCATGAAACTGCCGCGCGACATCGGCCCGATCCACTTCGTGGGCATCGGCGGCATCGGCATGAGCGGCATCGCCGAGGTGCTCATCAATCTCGGCTACACGGTGCAGGGCTCGGACGCCGCCGACAGCGCCAACGTCAAGCGCCTGCGCGACAAGGGCGCCAAGATCGCCATCGGACATTCCGCCGGCGCGCTCGGCAACGCGGAGGTGCTCGTGGTATCGACCGCGATCAAGCGCGACAATCCGGAGCTCGTGGCCGCGCGCGCCAAGCGCCTGCCGGTGGTGCGGCGCGCCGAGATGCTGGCCGAGCTGATGCGGCTCAAGCGTTGCGTCGCCATCGCCGGCACCCACGGCAAGACCACGACTACGTCGCTCATCGCCGCACTGGTCGACGCCGGCGGATTCGATCCGACCGTCATCAATGGCGGCATCATCAACGCCTACGGCACCAATGCGCGGCTGGGCGCCGGCGACTGGATGGTGGTGGAGGCGGACGAGTCCGACGGCACATTTCTCAAGCTGCCGGCCGACATTGCCGTCGTCACCAATGTCGACCCCGAGCATCTCGATCACTTCAAGACGTTCGAGGCGGTGCAGGAGGCGTTCCGCGCCTTCGTCGAGAATGTGCCATTCTACGGCTTCGCGGTGATGTGCACCGACCATCCGGTCGTGCAGCTCTTGGTCGGTCAGATCACCGATCGCCGCATCATCACCTACGGCGAGAATCCGCAGGCGGACGTACGGCTCGTCGACCTCGACCACGGCGGCGGACGCTCGCGCTTCTCGGTCGTCTTCCGCGACCGCGCCGGCGAGTTGGTGCATGAGATCGGCGCGCTCACGTTGCCGATGCCGGGACGACACAACGCGCTCAACGCCACCGCGGCGATCGCGGTCGCCCGCGAGCTCGGGATTACCGACGACGTGATCCGCACGGCGCTGGAGAAATTCGGCGGCGTACGCCGGCGCTTCACTCGCACCGGCGAGTGGAACGGCGTTGCGATCATCGACGACTACGGCCATCATCCCATCGAGATCGCCGCCGTGCTACGCGCGGCACGCGAATCGAGCAAGGGGCAGGTGATCGCGGTGGTGCAGCCGCACCGCTACACCCGGCTGGCGTCGCTGTTCGAGCAGTTCTCGACCTGCTTTAACGACGCCGACACCGTCATCGTCGCGCACGTCTACCCGGCCGGCGAAGCCCCGATCCCGGGCGCCGACCGTGATTCCCTGGTGCAGGGATTGCGCGCACACGGTCACCGCCAAGCGGTGCCGCTCGACGGCGCGCAGGATCTCGCGCGCATGGTCAAGCGGCTGGCGCGCCCGGGCGACATTGTGGTCTGCCTCGGCGCCGGCAACATCACGCAATGGGCCTATGCGCTGCCGGGCGAGCTCGCCGCGCTCGATGCGGTAGCGTGAGCGCGGCAGTGTCGGAGCGCGGCTCGCGCGTTGCCATGATCTTCCCGGACCTCGCCGCCGACCTAAAAGCGCGCTTGCCCGAGTTGCGCGGGCGGCTGATGGCAAACCAGCCGCTGGCGGAGCTGACGTGGTTTCGCGTCGGCGGCCCGGCGCAGGCGTTGCTCGTGCCGGAGGACGAGGCCGATCTCGCCTACGCGCTGGCCAATCTGCCGTCCGGCCTCCCGGTCACCGTGATCGGGCTGGGCTCCAACCTGATCGTGCGCGACGGCGGCGTGCCCGGGCTGGTCATCCGGCTCGGCCGCGGCTTCAGCGAGATCAAGGTCGAGGACGGCGCTCGCATTCGGGTTGGCGCCGCGGTGCCGGACGTGAAGGTCAGCCGCGCGGCGCAGGAGGCGGGAATCGCCGGGCTGGCTTTCTTCCGCGGGATTCCCGGCGCGGTCGGTGGCGCATTGCGCATGAACGGCGGCGCCTACGGTCGCGAGACCAAGGACGCGCTGGTGGAGGCGCGCGGCGTCGACCGGCAGGGCCGGCTGCTGGTTCTTGGCAACCGCGAGATGCACTACAGCTACCGCCATTGCGGTGCTCCCGACGACATCATCTTCACGCAGGCGCTGTTCCAAGGCAGCCCGGGGGATGCCGCCGCGATCTCGGCGGAAATGGACAAAATCACCGAATCGCGCGAGGCGACACAGCCGATCAAAAGCCGTACCGGCGGCTCGACCTTCAAGAACCCGCCTGGCCGCAAGGCGTGGCAGCTGATCGACGCCGCCGGCTGCCGCGGGCTCAAGCTCGGCGACGCGCAGGTCTCGGAGATGCACTGCAATTTCCTCATCAATCTCGGCCGCGCCAGCGCTGCCGACATCGAGACGCTGGGCGAGACGGTGCGCGCGCGTGTGCGCGAGAATTCAGGCATCGAGCTCGAATGGGAAATCAAGCGGATCGGAGTGGTGTAGCTCCGACCGACGCGAGGGCCGCACGCGATTCCATTGAGCGGCGAGCGAAGCAGCATCCCAGCCGAGGTCGAGCACGATGAACAAGCACGTCGCCGTTCTGATGGGAGGGTGGTCGGCCGAGCGCGAGGTTTCGCTGCTCTCGGGCAAGGCCTGCGCGGAGGCCCTCGTGCGGCGCGGCTACCGCGTCACGCGTATCGACGTCGGCCGCGACATTGCCGCCGTGCTGGGCACGGTCAAGCCCGACGTCGCGCTCAACGTGCTGCACGGCCGGCCAGGCGAGGACGGCACCATGCAAGGCATCCTCGAGATCCTCGCCATCCCGTACAGCCATTCCGGCGTGATGGCGTCGGCGGTCGCGATGCAGAAGGATGTCGCCAAGATTCTGTTGCGCGCTGCCGATGTGCCAGTGCCCGAGGGTCTGGTCGTCGCACGATCCGAGGCAGCCGAACGCCACCTGCTGGCGCCGCCCTACGTCATCAAGCCGATCGCCGAGGGCTCCAGCGTCGGCGTTTTCATCGTGCGCGAGGATCACACCCATCCGCCGCAGGAGCTCACCCGCGATGATTGGCCCTATGGGGAGCGGGTGATCGTGGAGAAATACATCCCCGGCAAGGAGCTCACCTGCGCCGTCATGGGGAGCGAAGCGCTCGGCGTGATCGAGATCGTGCCAACGGTAAAATTCTACGATTACGAGGCAAAATACGCGCCCGGGGGCTCAAAACATCTGCTGCCGGCGCCGATTTCACCGTTTGTTTACCAAGAGGCCCGAAGACTAGCACTGGCGGCGCATCGCGCGCTGGGTTGCCGGGGCGTGAGCCGCGCCGATTTCCGCTACGACGACCGCGTCGAAGGCACGGGGGGACTGGTGTGTCTGGAAGTGAACACGCAACCCGGGATGACCGAGAGGTCGCTCGTGCCCGAGATGGCCGCGCATGCCGGCTTCGCGTTCGACGCGTTGGTGCAGTGGATGGTCGAGGATGCCTCGCTCAACCGCTAAAGCGCGCCGCGCGCGCGGCGGCGGGCGTGGCGCGCGAGCGAGGATAGCGGAGCGATGCGAGCGAGGTTTCGCTTCATCCAGATCATGAACCGCTGGTCGGCGCTGATCGAATCGCGCTGGCCGCGCGGGGCGGGCATCACCGCCACCGGCGTCGTGATCGCCTTGAGCCTCGCCTACGGCGCCATCAAAGGCGGTCACGTCGCGAGCATCATCGCGGCGGCGAGGGACGCGCGCGACACGGCCGCCAATGCTGCGGGTTTCCGGATCGTTTCGATCGCGCTCGCGGGCAATCATCACGTCAGTCGCGAGGAGGTGCTCGCCAGCGCCGGCATCAGTGGCAGCGCTTCGTTGCTGTTTCTCGATGTCGAGGAGACGCGCGAGCGGCTCAAGAGCAATCCCTGGATCGCCGACGCCAGCGTGCTCAAGCTCTATCCGGGCGAGTTGCAGATCGGGATCAGGGAACGCGAAGCGTTTGCGCTCTGGCAGCAGGACGGCCGCGTATCCGTCATCGCCGACGACGGCGCCGTGCTCGAACCATTCGTCGCGCCTCACCTCATCCGGCTTCCGCTCGTCGTCGGCCGCGGCGCCGAGACCCGGGCCAAGGAGTTCCTCGCCCTGCTCGACGGCTATCCCGCGCTGCGCGATCTCGTGCGCGCCTCGGTCCTGGTCGGCGAACGGCGCTGGAACCTGCGGCTCAAGAACGGCATCGACGTGCGGCTCCCCGAATCCGACGTCGCAAGCGCGCTCAAGCGGCTGATGGTGCTCGAACGGGAGAAGCATCTGACCACGCGCGACATACTCGCGATCGATCTCAGGGTGCCCGATCGGGTCACGGTGCGGTTGTCCGATGCGGCCGCGCAGGCGCGCATCGATGCCGCCAAGGACAAGGGGAAAAAGAAGGGCGGCAACGCATGAGCGCCCTCCAGTTCGGCCTGACCCCCAAGATGAAGCCGCTGCCGTCCAACCGGTCGGTGCTGGTCGCGGCGCTCGACGTGGGCACCAGCAAGCTCGCTTGCCTGATCGGCCGTCTGCGGCCGCGGCCGGCCCAGGACGCGCCGCGCCTGCGCAGCCATTCCGTCCAAGTCATCGGGTTCGGCCACACCTCGGCGCGCGGCATGAAAGCCGGCACAGTAGTCGACCTGGCCGAGGCGGAAGCCGCAATTCGCCAATGCGCCGACCTCGCGGAGCGGACGGCGCGGATGCAGCTCGAGGCGGTGGTGGTCGCGGTCTCTTCCGGCCGTCCGGGCAGCGAGCTCATCTCCGCCTCGATCGAGCTCGCGGGCACGGCCATCGGGGAGCGCGACATTGCCCGCGTGCTTGCCGCCGGCAGCCGCCACTCGGCGCGACCCGGACGCGCGGTGCTGCACTCACTGCCGATCGGCTACGTGCTCGACCACAGCAGCGGCATCCGGGACCCGCGCGGAATGCTGGCGCGCCGTTTCGGTATCGACATGCACGTGGTGACCGCCGACATCTCGGCTGCGCGCAATCTCATGCTCGCGATCGAGCGCTGCCATCTCGACGTCGAGGCGATGGTGACGAGCCCGTATGTGGCGGGCCTTTCCGCGCTGGCCGACGATGAAGCCGATCTCGGCGCCGCCGTGATCGACATCGGCGCCGGCACCACGACGATCGCCGTGTTCTGCGGCAGCCGTTTCGTTCACGCCGACGGCTTCGCCCTCGGCGGCGGGCACGTGACCATGGACCTCGCCCGCGGCCTCAACGCCCGCATCGCTGACGCCGAGCGCATCAAGACGCTGTACGGCAGCGTGCTCACGGGCGCATCCGATGAACGCGACATGATCGCCGTGCCTGCGGTCGACGACGACGGCGAGGCCCCCCATTTCGTCTCGCGCGCCAACGTCGCCCGCATCATCAAGCCGCGGGTCGAGGAGATCCTCGAAATGGTGCGCGATCGGCTGGCGGCGTCGCCATTTCGGGCCGAGCCGCGCGGACGCGTGGTGCTGACCGGAGGATCGAGCCAACTCACCGGGCTTCCGGAGCTCGCGGCGCAGGTGCTCGGCCGTCCGGTGCGCATCGGCCGGCCGCTCGGCATCTCCGGCCTGCCCGAGGAAGCGAGAGGACCGGCCTTCGCCGTTGCCACGGGACTGTTGGTCTATCCGCAAGCAGCGCATCTTGAGCATTTTGAACCGCGGCGAACGCGGCACTCGGCGACAGGGGGCGGCTATATCGCACGGGTCGGACAATGGCTTCGCGAGAGCTTCTGACGACTCGATACGGCGTTCCCAGCGGGCGGTGGCGGACCGGCCCGACCCGGCGTGATTTCCGCGTTACGAAGAGGCAAACATGAGCATCAATCTGAAGATCCCCGACGTCCGCGAGCTCAAGCCGCGGATCACCGTGTTCGGGACCGGCGG
Source organism: Xanthobacteraceae bacterium (assembly GCA_036555745.1). Lineage (GTDB taxonomy): Bacteria > Pseudomonadota > Alphaproteobacteria > Rhizobiales > Xanthobacteraceae > VAZQ01. The sequence continues at coordinate 24,276 of DATBKV010000096.1, forward strand.
TGCCGGCGGCAACGCCGTCAACAACATGATCGCGAGCGGGTTGCAGGGGGTCGACTTCGTAGTCGCCAATACCGACGCCCAGGCGCTCACCATGTCGAAGGCCGAGCGCATCATCCAGATGGGCGTGGCGGTGACCGAAGGCCTCGGCGCCGGCTCCCAGCCGGAGGTCGGCCGAGCCGCGGCCGAGGAAGCGATCGACGAGATCCGCGATCACCTGCAGGGCGCCCACATGGTGTTCGTGACCGCCGGCATGGGCGGCGGCACCGGCACCGGCGCGGCACCGGTGGTGGCGCGCTGCGCGAAAGAGGCCGGCATCCTCACCGTCGGCGTGATCACCAAGCCGTTCCACTTCGAAGGCATGCGCAGGATGCGCGTCGCCGAGTCCGGCATCGTCGAGCTGCAGAAGGTCGTCGACACGCTGCTCATCATCCCGAACCAGAACCTGTTCCGGGTAGCGAACGAGAAGACGACCTTCGCCGACGCCTTCGCCATGGCCGACCAGGTGCTGTATTCAGGGGTCGCCTGCATCACCGACCTGATGGTGAAGGAGGGCCTGATCAATCTCGACTTCGCCGACGTCCGTGCCGTCATGCGCGAGATGGGCAAGGCGATGATGGGCACCGGCGAGGCGTCCGGCGAGAAGCGCGCCCTCTCCGCCGCCGAGGCGGCGATCTCCAATCCGCTGATCGACGACGCGTCGATGAAGGGCGCGCGCGGCCTTCTGATCTCGATCACCGGCGGCAAGGACCTCACCCTCTACGAGGTCGACGAGGCGGCGACACGTATCCGCGAGGAAGTGGACCAGGACGCCAACATCATCGTGGGCGCGACCTTCGACGAAAGCCTTGAAGGTGTCATCCGGGTCTCGGTAGTGGCGACCGGCATCGACCATGCCGGCCTGCAGCGGCCGGTGACGGTGCCGGAGGCGCGCATTGCGGAGCTCACGCAGAAGCTGCGCGCCGACCAGATGCGGGCCGAGCACCACCCGCGCGCCGCGCCGGAACGCATCGAGCCACGCGCGAGCTCGCTCGCGGCGGCGGCCATGCCGGCGCAGCAGACCGCGGAGTCGATTGAAGCCGCCGCCAAGGCCGCGGTCGCCGCCGCTCTCCTGCCCACGGTCGAGGAGGTGACAATCCGACCGATCCCGCCCAAGCCGTCCTTGTTCCCGGAGCAGATGGCACCGCCGCCCGAGCCGCCGCCCGCGCCGCGGTCCTTCATTCCCCCGCCGCCCGAGCGCACGCTCAACCGGCCCCGGCGCATGCCCGCGATCGACGAATTGCCACGGCCGGCGCAAGCAGAGCTGCGCGCACGGCGCGGCGAGGAGGATCCCGACCATCCCGAGAAGCGCAAGGTGAGCCTGCTGCGGCGGCTTGCGGCGGTCGGACTCGGCCGCCGCGAAGACCAGGAGGAGCCGGAAGGAATGCCGCTCAACGCTCGGCCGGCTCGCCCGGTCGCGCGCCCTGCGGAGCGGCCGGTCGATCGTCCGGCACCGCCGCCACGCGCGCCCATGCCGGCGCCGGCGATGCCTCGTGTCGCCGAGGCGGTCTCGGACTACGCCAAGCGCCCGACGCATCAGGCGCCCGACCCCCTGGGGCGTCCGGTGCCTGTGCATAATTCAGTCGAGGACGATCAGCTCGAGATCCCGGCCTTCTTGCGCCGGCAGGCGAACTGATCCCTCTGGACGCCGGCAATGCGGCTCCGGCGTGCCCATAGCCGGGGCCGCGCACGCCGGCGCCTGCCCGGCGTCGTGCGTGCTGCTCAAGCCGTTGCCTGGAAAAGCCAATTTGAGGATTGTGGTACTTCGATATTGGCCGGCGCGGCGGCACCGGCGCGTAGCTTGCGCGGCGGCAGCCCGTTTGCCCATCGAGGCGCTTCCCACCCGGCAAACGGGCCAATTGCGGCCGCTCGGTGGTAACAGTCGGTAAAAAAGCGTGAATTGGCGTTTAACCCGACCACCGTTAAGCTTCCACCCTCTAAGGGGTTTTGGTCGGGGGACAGCGCGGCCGAACTTGCCCGCGGGTATGTACATCTTTACCGATGGCAGGAATGCGACCGGTGCCGACCGTCTAACACGGCGCGTCCAACAGACGCGCGGCTGGGAGTGTTCGGGACGGGGTTATGAAAGTCGCTAGGGAGACGACGCTTCGCGACCACACCGCATTGCACGGTGTCGGCATTCACTCCGGCTTGCCCGTAACACTCGCGCTCCACCCGGCCGACGCCGGGACCGGACTGCGCTTCGTGCGCACCCGCGTGCAAGGCCAGGGCGACCGCGAGATCCCCGCCGATCTCAGCGCGGTCACCGCCACCGAATTCGCCACCGTGCTGGGCGACGCCTCCGGACCGCTGGTATCCACCGCCGAGCACATTCTGGCGGCGCTGTCGGGTCTCGGCGTCGACAACGCAGTGGTGGAGATCGACGGTCCCGAGGCGCCGATCATGGACGGCAGTGCGGCGCCGTTCGTGGCGGCCATCGACGCCGTCGGCCTCGCGATACTCCACCGGCCTCGCCGCTACATCAAAGTTCTCAAGCCGGTACGGGTCGCGTTGGGCGATGCATTCGGAGAGGTGCGGCCCAACCCGCACGGCTTCCGCATCGAGGCGCAGGTCGAGTTCGCTCATCCGCTGATCGGGCGCCAATCGCTGACGATCGATCTCAAGCCCGACTCCTTCCGCCGCGAGATTGCTCGCGCACGGACCTTCGGCTTCATGCGCGACGTGACCACCTTGTGGAATTCGGGCTACGCGCTCGGGGCGTCGCTCGAGAACACGCTCGTGGTGAGCGACAATCGCATCCTCAACCCCGAAGGCACGCGCTTCCCCGACGAGTTCGTCCGCCACAAGGTGCTCGACGCCGTCGGCGACCTCGCGCTTGCCGGCGGGCCTTTGCTCGCCACTTACCGATCGCTGCGCGGCGGGCACAAGCTCAACCATGCCGTGCTTTGCGCGCTGATGTCCGATGCAAGCGCCTGGACCTGGGTGGAGGCCGACGCGCTGCGGCCCGTCCGCGGTCACGCCGAGATGCGAGCGCGCCTGGCGCCGGCATTCGGCCCCGAGATCTCCTGAACCAGTGGGGCTTTAGAGCCCAGGCCGCTCTGCCACATTCCGGGCGGAATGTCCGCCTATTTCCTTCGTTGCCAGGGGGAGTTAGCGGAAAGGCGAGGGACTCAGGCGCGCGGCAGCCGGTTCGACCTCGCTCCGGGGGCAGGGGGTTCGTCCGACATGAATTGGCGTTCGGTCGCCATCGGGCCCGACAGCGGCGCGCGCGTCGTGATGGCGCGCTTGGCTGCGGCCGCTGTTCTGGGGCTCGCGCTCGCGGGCTGCAGCCTGTTCGACAAGGACACCGTCGTGCCCGACGAGCCGGCGGACAAGCTCTACAACGAGGGCCTCTACCTCCTCAACGACAAGAAGGACTCCAAGACCGCGGCCAAGAAGTTCGAGGAGGTCGACCGCCAGCATCCCTATTCCGACTGGGCGCGCAAGTCGCTGATCATGACCGCCTTCGCCTATTACCAGGCCGGCGCCTACGACGACTGCATCAATGCCGCCAAGCGCTACGTCACCCTGCATCCGGGAAGTCCGGATGCCGCTTATGCGCAGTACCTGATCGGCGCCTCCTATTTCGATCAGATCCCCGAAATCTCGCGCGATCAGGACCGCACCGAGAAGGCGGTACAGGCGCTGGAAGAGGTGGTGCGTAAGTATCCCGATTCGGAATATGCCGTTTCCGCCAAGAAGAAGATCGAGATTGCCCGCGACCAGCTCGCCGGCAAGGAGATGGAGATCGGCCGGCAACTGCTGAACGCGCGCAACTTCGCCGGCGCGATCAATCGCTTCAAGGTGGTGGTGACCCGCTATCAGCGCACTCGCCACGTCGAGGAGGCGCTGCTGCGGCTCACCGAGGCCTATATGTCGCTGGGCATCGTGGATGAGGCGCAGACCTCCGCCGCCGTGCTCGGCCACAACTTCCCCGACAGCCGCTGGTACAAGGACGCCTACGCCCTGATGCAGTCGAAGGGCTTGCAGCCGAACGAGAACAAGGGCTCCTGGATCAGCCAGGCATTCAAGAAACTCGGTCTCGGGTAGCGCGTTTTCAGCCGACCGAATCGCCGCGCCGCGACCGCACGCCCGAGCGGGCTTGACACCGCTCACCGGCTCTCCCCAACTTGCGACGCCGATTTGCGTGCGAGGCGGGTGAAGGCGAATCCCGTCATCGCAGCATGCTTGGTCTCGAATATCATGCGCCGATTGCGAATCGCGTCGGCGCTTGCGCGTTGGGCGCCGCGGCAAAAGCAAGCAAGGACCATTGTCATGTTGGCCCGGCTTTCGATTCGCGACATCGTCCTGATCGACCGGCTCGATATCGACTTTGCCGATGGCCTTTCGGTGCTGACCGGCGAGACCGGCGCCGGCAAATCCATCCTGCTCGACGCTTTCGCGCTGGCGCTCGGCGCCCGCGGGGACGTCGCACTGGTGCGCAACGGCGCCGCCCAGGGGCAGGTGACCGCAGCCTTCGAGCTGCCGAAGGACCATCCAGTGCGCGCGCTGATGGCGGCAAACGACATTCCGGCCGAGGA
>DATBKV010000097.1:0-8137 GCA_036555745.1 Xanthobacteraceae bacterium
CGCCGCGGCGCCCATATGAGCGGCGGCGAGCAGCAGATGCTCACGGTCGCGCGCACGCTCATGGGCAATCCCCTGCTGGTGATGCTCGACGAGCCGTCCGAAGGCGTGGCGCCGGTGATCGTGGAGCAGATGGCCGACTCGATCGTCGGGCTCAAGAGGGAGGGGCTGTCAATCCTGCTTTCCGAGCAGAACATCCACTTCGCCGCGCTGGTCTGCGACCGCGCCTACGTGCTCGAGAAGGGGCAGATCCGCTGGCACGGCCCGATGGCCGAGCTCGCCCGGGACGTTGCGGCGCAACGGCGCCTGCTCTCGGTGTGACCATGGGCGCGCGTCTCGGACGCAACAGTTGCTGCTGAGCGGCTCTTTTTTTCGTTAGAGCCGAAAATGGCCCCCCTCTGGTCCGTTTCCTGCAGCGGTGTCGCAGCTTGCGCTAACGCGTTCGCATGCGCAGCCACTCTGCCGGCGTCCGCGCGGGCGAGTGCCAGAGCTTGGGGGCGGCGGCCGGGGCCGGGCGAATCAGGGGGAGGCAGTAGCCGCCGCTCTGCATGTGGCCGGGCGGGCACTGCGCACTTTTGACCGCCGGCATGGGTGCTGCCGTGGCCGGCGTCAGCACGAAAAGCATGACCAGGGCGGTGAGGACGGTGGTGGGGATCATTGTCATCCACCATAGCACAGTTCAATGCCGCCGGCGCCGTATCGAGGGGCGGAACGACGGGCAAGTGTGACGCAGTGAATCCCTACGCCGACCGGCTGCCCCTATCTCGGTAATGATTTTGAGCTGCATCGTTGCAGCACGGCGCGGCCCGCGTTGCATTTGGACAACACCTCTCCGGAAAATGATGACCCGCAGCTCTCCTGTCTTGCATGGAATCGTCCGTAACCGGACAATTGCTTCTGTCGTGTGCGTGTGCCGGCGGGGCAGTGTGCCTTGTGGCAGCCGAACGCGGGGAGGCGAGCGATGGCGAGACCGCGGCGGCTTGCGCTGGCGCTGTTGTGCGCAGCGTTCACCATTGGCGGGTGGGGCGCCGCGAGGCTCGGCGGCTTCGCGCCGTCGGGCATCGAGAGCACCGCAACCGCAGTCTGGACTCGCGTGGCGGCGCGCGGTGCAGCGATGTCGCGCGCTGACGCCGGGCCGGTCGGCGCGGCGATGGCCCATGCAATGGCCTCCGTGAGTGCGATAACCACGCTCCCTCGCAAGCTGGCCGAGCCTGCGGCCGCATCCGCGGCCGTGGCTGCCACCGAGCCGGCGACGAGTGACCCGGGCGACTCCGAAACGACGTTTGGCCTCGCGGCCGTTTCCGCCGCCGAAGCGCCCGCCGGCAAGGCGGCTTTGCCCGATTCGCGTCCGGCGCCGCTCGAAACGCCCGGGCGGCTCGCGTCCCTGACCAGGCCCGATGCGGTGGAGGCGGACCTGCAGCCGGCCGCGCGGACGCTGGAAACGGTCGACGAATGCCTCGTGCTCGACACCTGCATCGACGAGTACCTTTGGGCGCTCTACGAACGCACCCCCAAAGTCGATACCAACAAGGTGACGGAGCGCATCAAGACGAAGGTCACGAGGAAGGGCAAGACGCGGACCGTCACCAAGACCGTCACGAAATACGTCGTCGCGGACTTCGCCTGGAAGGATCCGGCCGCGGCAGAAAAAGCCGGCATGTCGCTCAAGGACTACGTGATCGGGGGCATGGATCGCGGCTTCAAGCGCAAGGTGTTTCGGGCGCTTCGCATGATGGACGCCGCCGGGTTCATGCCGGGCATTACCAGCGCATTCCGTGACGACTATCGGCAATCGATCGCAAGCGGCAACAAGGCCGCGAGCGACAGCTCGTTTCACGGCGGAAGCCGCCGCGGCGGCTACGGCCACGGAATGGCGGTCGACGTCGTGAGCGTCAAGGGCGAGACCCGCCTGCAGCGATTCGCCGTGAGCGAAGAGCTCTGGAAATGGATCGATGCGCACGAGCAGGAGCTCGGGGTCGCACGCCCCTATCTCGATCACGACCCCCCGCATCTCGCGCCGATCGATGGCCAGGAATACGCGATGAAGCGTGGCCGGCCGACGGTGCGAAAGGCGGGCTTGTCAACGAACAAGCCGCACGCAACGAAACTTTTGAAGCAAGCAGCGTCAGGCCCACGCCCGCAATAATCCGGCGGCACGATGCGCGCCGAGCCGACAAGCGTCGGAGTGCGTGCGCCTCCGGTTGATCCTTGCTGTCGTTCCCGCGCAAGCGGGAACAGCCGCACGTGCCGGCCTCAGGTGCCGCGCGAGCCGGCGGGTAGACCTCGCGCAGCTCGGCGGGTGCGAGGCGGCACTCGCGCTGCCCGTCTTTGGCGCCTGAAATCCTTGCGGCGCTGATTCGCCACCGTCCTCGCGGCGAGCAACACGTCCTGCCGAATCGGCGCGCGGGCCGATAACCATCGGCTATCTGTGCCGCGTTTCATAAATTCTTCACAAAATCTCCAACGACTTTCAACCAGGTCTGAAGGTCAGCTGCAAGCCTGCGGTCTGATTTGCAGCTACGAACGCGACTCTGCGCTGCAACCAAAGACCAACAATCCGATCATATCGAATCGTACGGAGGCCTTTCGTGCGCCAGCCCTCGCTGATCGTTGTCGCGGTGTCGTGTTGGGCGAGCTTGTCTACATCAGCCCTCTCGGCAGATGTGGTGCTGGGAGCCGGCTCGACCTTCGTCTATCCGGTCTTGGCCAAATGGGCGGCAGCCTACGAGGCGGTGACCGGGGTCAGGATCGACTACCAGGCCGTGGGCTCGGGCGTCGGGATCCGCCAGATCAAGAGCAGGACCGTGGACTTCGGCGCTTCCGACGCACCGCTGCGCCCGGACGAGCTCGCCGCCGTTGGGCTGATGCAGTTTCCAGTCGTGGTCGGCGGCGTGGTGCCGGTGGTGAACGTCGACGGGATCGGCCCGGGACAACTTCGTTTGACTGGATCCGTGCTTGCGGACATCTATCTCGGCAAGATCACCAGATGGAATGCCGAGGCGATTCGTGAGCTCAATCCGGGTCTGCCATTGCCGGACCAGGCTATCATTCCGATCTATCGCGCCGATGCGTCCGGCACCACTTTCGTCCTCGCGGACTACCTGGCGCGGGTCAGCGCCGAGTGGAGAGACGAGATTGGTGTGAGCACCGCGGTTGCGTTTCCGACCGGGATGGGAGGCAAAGGCAATGACGGCGTTGCCGGCTCCACATCCCGGACCAGGGGCGCCATCGGCTATGTCGAGCACGCCTACGCGATCCGGGGCAATCTGGCCTACGTGTCATTGCAAAACCGGGACGGCGACTTCGTGACGCCGAGCCGACACGGGTTTCAGTCTGCCGTCGCAAACGCCAACTGGACCGCCGCGCCCGCGCTCGCTGCGTCGCTTTCGCACCAGCTTGGCAGGCAAACCTGGCCGATCACCGGCGCAACCTTTGCGCTGATCTACAAGCAACAGCAAAAGCGGCTTACGGCCGTCGAAATGCTGAAATTCTTCGACTGGTCGTTTCGCGCCGGCGCCCGATTGGCGGAGGAGCTGCAATACGTGCCGATGCCCAAGGACGCCGTGCAAATGATCGAGTCGGCGTGGGCCGAAGTGAGCGATGCGCACGGCCAACCGGCGTGGATGGCGCCCGCGACGGCCAAGGATTGATGCGGGACGGCCGACGGGCAGCGCCCAACCAAGCGCGCCCATCGCGTCAACGGCGGCCTTCCCGCCTTTGGCGATACCGACCGGGATCCCCCTAAAGGGCAAAAAATAATTGACTACGGAACAACTACGCTATTGACTACGTATCGCATCCGTGCTAATCTCCACCATCCTCGCTCATGAGGGGCGTCTCCGGAGACGTTCGCAGGCGGAGCGGGGTGTGGCGTCCCGGGACTGCGGTGCGACCGCGGCCGGGAGGCTGCGGGACCCGAACGGCCGGGCCTTCGAGGCTCGAGCTGTGGGCAGGCGCGGCAAGGTCCGGCGGCACTGTCGGACGCTGGCCGCGTGGGACCGCGGTCCGCAAATCGCCACGGTGGAGCGCCGCGAGGCGCCGTCCCGGTCGCGCGGGACGGCCCGCGTCTCGCTCACGCGGTGGTCGCGCTTCGCAGGCGCGACCGGACTAAAAGTGCGCCTCCCGGCGCTCCGCCCACCCCTCGCGGGGCGGGCATGGAAAGCAAGCGCGCTTCGGACACGCGTGGGGTCGGAGCGCAGAGGTCAGCAAACCCCGGACGCAGCAACGCGCCGCGGGAGCGAAGAAGACTGCGTTGTTTGACAAGTGAAATATGAAGGGACGCGAGCGGCATCGACATGGATGCGTGCTTGGCCAACGCGTCAGCGGCAACGCCCTCGGAGCGACCGAGGGGCGCGACGCAGATTCGCGCTCGCGGGTCGCCATTGTATTTTCATTGTATTAACAATGGCCGCGGCCAAGCCCGAAGGATGCGCGCTCAACCCATCCTACGATGCGCGCGCGCGCCTGAGGATCTCGCGCAGGCGCTGCGGCGTCACCGGCAGGCGCGTGATCGCGCCGGGGATGCCGATCGCATCGTCGATGGCGGCGGCGATCGCCGCGCCCACAGCATTGACGCCGCCCTCCCCTGCCCCCTTGAGGCCAAGCGGGTTGAGCGGCGATGGCGCGTCCTCGGTGATCAGCACGTCGAGCGCCGGGATCTCGCGCGCCGTGGGCATGAGATAGTCGGCGAAATTGACCGAAAGCGGCTCGCCGCGCTCGTCGTAGCAAAACTCCTCGAGCAGCGTGCCGCCGACCCCCTGCGCGAAGCCGCCGGCGAGCTGGCCTTCCACCAGCATCGGGTTGACTGCGCGGCCGATGTCGTAGGCGAGGACATAGCGCTCGATGGTGACGCCGCCGGTCTCGCGATCGACTCTCGTCACCGCGACGTGCACGCCATAGGGATAGTTCATGTGATCGGTGTAGAACCACCCGTCGGCCGCAAGCCCGGGCGCGCGCGCGCCGCGCAGCTGCGAGGCCGGCTCCAGCGCCTTGGCGATCTCGCCGAGCGTCACCGAAGGCCCGGCGGCGGCGTCCTTGCGCGTCACCTTGCCGTCGACGACGTCGAGCGCAGCGGGCTCCTGCTGCAAGAGCTCGGCTGCGACCTCGATCGCCTTGGCGCGCACCGCGAGCGCGGCGAGCCGGGTCGCCTCCCCTGTCATTACCGTGACGCGCGAGGCGAAGGCGCCCACGCCGAAGGCGATGCGGTCGGTGCGGCCGTGCACGACCCGCACGCGCCGGTAGTCGACGCCGAGCGCATCGGCGCAGATCTGCGCCACCACGGTCTCCACGCCCTGTCCGACCGAGGCCGCGCCGGTCACCACCTCGACCAGGCCCGCGGCGCCGACCGATACCCGCACGCCGTCGTAGGGGCCAAGCCCGCTCTTCTCGACAAAGAGCGCAAGCCCGGCGCCAACGCACTCGCCGCCCGCGCGCCGGCGGCGCAGCTCGTCCTGCAGCGCGCTCCATCCGACGGCGGCGAGCGCCTTGTCGATCAGGCCGGCATAGTCGCCGGAATCGAGCATGATCTCGGTGCCGAGCGTCGCCAGCGGGCGCCGATAAGGCATCTCCGCCTTGGCGACGAGATTGCGCCGGCGCACCTCGATCGGGTCGAGCCCCAAGCGAGCCGCGATCGCGTCGATCAGCCGCTCGCGCACGAACGTGCTCTCAAAGCGGCCGGGAGCACGATACGTGCCGCCCGGCGTCTTATTGGTGAGCCGGACGTGGCCGACCGCGCGGTAGGCCGGCACGCGATAGGGGCCCGGCAGCATGGCGGCCGCGAGATCTGGCACCGTGGCGGCGTGGGTGCGCACATAGGCGCCCTGGTCGTGGAAGAACTCGTCGTCCATGGCGAGGATGCGGCCGTCGGCGTCGACCGCCGCGCGCACCGTGTGGCGCTGCTGGCGCGAATGATTGGCCGCGATCAGGTGCTCCCGCCGGTCCTCGATCCACTTCACCGGGCGGCCGAGCCGCAGCGCGGCAAGGCAGACCAGCACATCCTCGGGATAGAGCTCGCCGCGGATGCCGAAGCCGCCGCCGACATGGCCCTCGAACAGCTGCACGGTCGCGCTATCGCGGCCGAGCATGCGGGCGATGTTGTCGCGGTTCCAGTGCGGCACCTTGGCGGCGCCGTGAAGCTCGAGCACGTCGGTAGCGGCATCGTAGCGCGCGATCGCGCCGCGGGTCTCCAGCGGCACGCCGGAATGGCGCCCGACCGCGAGATCGAGCTCCACGGTGGCGAAGGCATCGCGAAACGCGGCGGCGATGTCGCCATAGGACTTCTCCAGGATCGCCGGCTCGGTCGGGCGGCCGTCCTCGAACTCGCCGGGCGCCGCGCTCGCGTCCAGGAGCACCGGCCATTCTTCGACGTCGACGGCGACGAGGTCGGCGGCGTCCTCAGCGAGGTACGCATCGACTGCAAACACCGCCGCGACCGGCTCGCCGACATAGCGCACGCGCTGCCGCGCCAGGATCGGCTGGCGATAGGGTGCCAACCCTTCGATGCGGGTGAGGCGGAAGTCGATGGGCGGAATGTCGGAGACATCGGCCGCGGTCCAGACCGCGGCGACGCCGGGCAATGCGAGCGCCGCAGCGGCGTCGATCGACACGATGCGGCCGTGCGCATGCGCCGAGCGCACCACGCGCATGTGCAGCATGCGCGGAAAGGCGACGTCGGCGGCGAACCGGCCGCGCCCCGTGACCAGCGGCGGGTCCTCGAGACGCGGCACCGACCGTCCGACCACGCCCATGTCAGTTAGCCCCGTATCCGTGCATCAGACTTTTGCTCTTGCATGCTCTGAGCGGAAACCCGGTTCCCACTTTTCCGTGACACACGCCAGAGGGATTTTCACTTCTCTTCCCGTAGCGATGAAACCCTCTCCCCGCGCGGGAGAGGGTGGCGAGCGCGCCGCAGCAAGGCAAGCGAGCCGGGTGAGGGGCACTAGGTCAGATCTTGCGATCACCCCCTTGCATGTTCGGAAGACCGAATCAGCGAAAGCTGCGAGATGCGTCGGGACCGGTGGCCACCGGTCCCGACGCGGATGGCCGGGACCGCACGACCCCCTTGGTGCTTGGCACCGCGGGTGAGCATGGTCCGTCCGTCCTTCGGCTCTTGTCCTCAACAGATGATAGGGAGCACGTCCCGCATGCAAGGCAAGGAAGTGTCCGAACAAGAGACCAAGGCCAAGTCTAGCGTGGGAATCGACACCAGCAAACATTGGCTGGATGCCCACGTGATACCCGCGCAGCGACGGCTGCGTGTCGCCAACACTTGTGATGGCATTCGCAAGCTCAAGCGTTGGCTCGCGCGCTTCGAGATCGGCTTGGTGGTGATCGAGGCCACCGGCAAATGGCATCGTCAGACCCATCGAAGCCTGGTGGCTTCGGGGATTGCGGTCGCCGTTGTCGATCCCTTCCGGGTCCGAATGTTCGCCAAGGCGCAAGGCGTGTTCGCCAAAACCGATCGGCTCGATGCTCGGGTGCTGGCCCAGTTCGCCGCCGTCATGGCCCCGCCGGTGCGTCCGCCGGCGCCGGAAGCCCTGGCGGAGCTCGCCGAGCTCGTGGTTGCCCGCTTCAGCGCCGTGGAAGCGCAGACCGCTCTCAAGAACCAGCTGTCTGCGGCCGAGGGCAAGTTCCTCAAGCGTCAGCTCGAGGGCCGCATCGCCAGAACGGGCAAGGACATTGCGGCGCTCGAACGCGAGATCCTTAAGCGCATAAAGACCGACGAAGGTCTGGCCAGGCGTTACGCCATCCTGATCTCGATCCCAAGCTTCGGCTTCGTGGTCGCGGCCACCCTGATCGCCTGTCTTGCCGAGCTCGGAAGCACGACGGCAAAGCAGATCGGCATGCTGGCCGGCCTCGCCCCGATCGCCGATCAATCGGGAGAGCGAGAGGGCATCCGTGTCATCTGGGGCGGGCGCGCCAGGGTGCGACGTATCCTTTACCTCGCCGCGGTAACCGCCGCGCGCTCCTATGGCGACATGAAAGCCTTCTATCAACGGCTCACAGCCAACGGTAAACCGCCAAAGGTTGTCATCATTGCCATCGCCAGAAAGCTCGTCGTCTTGGCCAATACCCTCGTCAGCGAGGACCGCTCCTGGCAGCCTGGCGCACCTAGCTATGCTTGACTTCGAACACAGATGCT
>DATBKV010000098.1:0-15229 GCA_036555745.1 Xanthobacteraceae bacterium
CACCGGAATGTGACCGCCCAACAAATCGTTGAGCGCGGGGCCGGCGCCCTTGTACGGGACGTGTTCGAGCTTCATGCCGGTGCGATAGGCGAGCAGCTCGACGGTGAGGTGGTTGAGCGTGCCGGTGCCGGGCGACCCGTAGGGGATGGGAGTAGCGGCCCCCTTGCCGATCTTGATCAGCTCGGCGAGCGAATGTGCGGGAAAGCTCGGATGCACCACGATCAGGTTGGGCGTGGCCGCGATCAGGCCGATGGGCGCGAAGTCCTTGCGCGGATCGTAGCCGAGATTCTCGAACAGGCTCGGGGAGGTGCCGACGGTGGCGCTCGTGGTCACCAGGATCGTATAGCCGTCGGGCGCGCTCTTCGCGACTGCGCGCGTGGCGATGGTGCCGCCGGCGCCGCCGCGATTGTCGATGACGATCTGCTGCCCGAGCTTCTCGCTCATCTCGTCGGCGACGCTGCGCGCCGCGATGCTGGCGCTGCCGCCGGGCGCGAACGGAACGACCAGCGTGATCGGGTGCGCGGGGTAGTCCTGCGCAAGCGCACTCTCCGCAGCCGCCAGCATGGCGATCGCCGCGAGCAGAATGGAAGTCCCGCGCATGGTAAAGTCCTCCGGCGCGCCCCGCGCATCCTCGCACTCTGCGGCATCTTTGCAACCGGGGCGCAGATGGGCTAGGGGTCGAAGCGACGGCGTGACGCTTGACCGCAGCGGCTAGATGAGTGCTCGTGTGCTGGTCCGTGGAGGAGCAGCGTGACCCCGGCCATCGATCCCCGCCGCGGCGACATCGAGGATGACGCCTCGAGCTCCAGGCGGCGCTCGCTGCTCTCGCTCGCCGGTAGCCTGCTGGCGGAGATCAGCCTGCCGAAGCTGGCGACCGCCTTTGTCCTGACGATCGTGCTGCCGGCGCTGGCGCTCGGCGTCGCGCCGGTCCTCGTCGCGGTCTGGCTCGGCAAGCTGTCGAGCAAGTTCTCGACCGCGCTCGCAGGGTTCTGGCCGGCGGTGCTGTTGGTGATGGTGCTCGTGGTCGGCTGGTTCGGCGGCCGGCCGCTGTTCCGGCTGGCCGAGAGCAGCTTCTGGGCGCTCAACTCGCTCGCCGTTCAGCCCGGCTACACCATGTGCCGCGAAGCGTTGCGCCATATCGCCGAGCGCTTCCTGTCCGCGCAGGCATCCAAGGCCCGCCGCGCGCAGCTGCGCGCGATCGCGGCCGTGGTGTCGGGCGCCGTGATCTGCGCGCTCTCGCTGTGGGCGCTCGCCGCGGCCTGGCCGAGGTCGGACCTGCTCTACGGTTTGGCGGGCGTGGGGTCGCTCGAAAGCTTCGTGGGCGTGGCGCTGGCGAACAGCGTCGTGCTTGTCGCCGGCTATCTCGCGATCGCCGCGCTTGCTTGGGGCATCGCCGACGCCGCCATGCCGCAGCCGCGCGATCTCGATGCGTTCGACGCACAGCCCGACGCCGGCCGCAGCTGGCGCGTCGCGCACCTTTCCGACGTGCACGTCGTGGGCGAGCGTTACGGCTTCCGGTTGGAATGCGGCCGGTCGGGCCCGCGCGGCAACGCGCGCCTGCGGCGGCTGCTCGCGCAGCTCGATCGGCTTGACGCGGACGCGCCGCTCGACGCGATCCTGGTCACCGGCGACATGACGGATGCCGGCCGCTCAAGCGAGTGGGCCGAGTTTCTCGACGCGGTAGCGGCGCATCCGCGCCTCGCCGCGCGCATGCTGATGATTCCCGGCAACCACGACCTCAACATCGTCGACCGCTCCAATCCGGCGCGGCTCGACCTGCCGCTCAGCCCGTACAAGCGCCTGCGCAAGCTGCGGGCGTTGTCCGCGATGGATGCGTTGCAGGGCGAGCGCGTCTTCGTCATCGATCACGCCCGCCGGCGGCTCGGCACCACGCTCGCCGCCACCATCGCCCCGCATCGCGATGCCATCGCCCGCTTCGCCGACCTCGGGCGGCCGCGTATCTCGCCGGAGCTCGCGCGGCTGTGGACCGCGGTTTTTCCCATGGTGCTGCCGCCCGATTCCGAGGACGGGCTCGGTATCATCCTCCTCGATTCCAACGCCGAGACGCATTTCTCCTTCACCAACGCGCTCGGCATGATCTCGGCCGACCAGGCGCGCGGATTGGAGATCGCCCGCGCGCTCTATCCGCGCGCGGCCTGGATCATCGCCCTCCACCATCACGTCGCGGAGTATCCCGGCCCGGCCAAGAAGCTGTCCGTGCGGATCGGGACCGCGCTGATCAACGGCAACTGGTTCGTGCGCCGCCTCAAGCCGCTCGCGGGGCGCGCGGTGCTGATGCACGGTCATCGCCACATCGACTGGATCGGGGAATGCGGCAGCCTTCCCATCATCTCCGCGCCATCGCCGGTGATGGAAGCGACCGACGAGGCGGCTACCTGCTTCTACATTCACACCTTGGCGAGGGGCGCCGACGGGCGGCTGCGATTGCTGCGTCCGCAGCGGATCACCGTGGCGGGAGAGCCCGGCTCACATGATTAGATGTAGGCCCGATCGCGTGCGCGCGAATCGCGACCTGTGAGCGAGGCATGGGATCATGCGGCGAGATGGTCGCGCAGCAAGGTCCCGCAGCCGGAAATGCTGCCACCGGTCTTGAGCAAGCGCAGGCCCGCCCACAGGCTCACCGCGTTGTTCGCCAGCACGGGCTTACCGAGCTCGCGCTCGAGCCTTTCGACTGCGCTCATCGCCGGCCAGTTGCCGCCCGGCATGATGAGCGCATCCGCGTCCGGCCGATCGGCCCGGCGGCCGAGCTCGTAGGCCGCCTCCGGTCCGGTGCGGCCGAGCTCGATCCCCGCCACGTATCCGGCGACCTCGCTGTTGACCACGTCGAAGCCGCTCGCCTGCATGAAGCGCACCATCGGCGTGTCCATGGTCTTGCTCCAGGGCGCGCCGATCGCGATGCGCTCGATCCCGAGCAGCGTGAGCGCGTCGACGAAGGCGGTCGCAGCGGTAGTGGCCGGCCTCCCACAGGCATCCTCCATGCGCTTGATCAGCTCGCGGTCGTAGCCCTTGCCCTTGGCGAGCGTGGGCGCGGTCGCCGCGAACACGATGACATCGACCTCGGCGTCGGCGAGCTTGCGGCTCTCGTTCTCGAGCTCGCGCACGCAGCGCATCTGCTCTTGCGGCGTGATGTCGCGGTAGGCCACGCGTCCCGTGTGCAGCGAGACGGTTGGCGGCAGCGCGGCGGAAAATTCCGGTTCCTGCACCGTATTGGAGGAGGGCGTCAGCAGGCCGAAGCGATGCGTTTTCCTGACGTAGGTCATCCTCTCTACTGCGAGCCTTCGAGGCCTGCGGCCTGGATGACCGGGTGAAACTTCTCCGCTTCCGACTTGATGTAGCGCGCGAACGCTTGCGGGCTCTCGCTGCTCACCGCCTTCGAGCCTTGGCGCAGGATCGCGTCCTTGACGTCCGGCATCGCCAGCGCCTTCGCCATCCCGCTGTAGAGCCGCTCGACGATCTGCGGCGGGACGCCGGCGGGCGCCAGCAGCCCGCTCCAGCCCACCACCACCACCTTCGGATAGCCGGATTCGACCACGGTCGGCGCGTTGGGAAACTGCTCGTCGCGCTGCTCGCCGAAAGTTGCGAGCAAATTGAGCTTGCCCGTTTCCACCAGATCGGTCACCCCGGCGGTGGTGGTGAACGCGATCGGAATCTGCCCGGCCACCACGTCGGTGATCGCCGGGGTCTGTCCGCGGTAGGGCACGTGCGTCATCTTGATATCGGCGTTGATCGACAGCAGCACGCCCATCAGGTGGGTCATGTTGCCGATGCCGAACGAGCCGTAGTTGATCCCCCCGGGATGCGCCTTGGCGCGCGCGACCAGATCCTTGATCGACGTGATCCCAGACGCCGGGTTGACCACGGCGCCGAGCGGGTTGGCGGTGGTCTGCGTGATCGGAACGAAGTCGCGAAACGTGTCGTAGGGCAGCTTCTTGTAGATGAAGGCGTTGGTGGTCACCGCGCTGATCGGCGCGTAGACCAGCGTGTAGCCGTCGGGCTTCGCCTGGGCGGCGGCTTCCATGCCGATGATGGCGTTGGCACCCGGACGATTGTCGACCACGCCCTGCTGGCCCCAGAGCTCGCCCATCTTCTGCGCCAGCACCCGCGCCTGCAGGTCGACCCCGGAGCCGGCCGCCTGCGGCACGATGATGCGGATCGGGCGGTTGGGAAAATCGCCGGCGGTCTGCGCCTCAGCGCCGGCGGCCACCAACAGCGCGGCCAGGCCCGCGACCGCGGCCAGCAGCATGCGTCTAATCATGCGCGCGTCCTCCCCGGTGTTTTTCTTGCCCCTGCGGTCGTACGCCGCGACGGGGTGCGCCAACGTATCAGCGCGGTTGGCGGCAGCCTAGTCTAGAGCGGCGTCCTGCAGGATTGCTGCACGATGGACGCGTATGTGGCAGGAGCGCCTCACCCGCGGGCCGCCGCCAAGGTCGCGCGCCGCGGCGCCGCCCGCAGCAGGTCCATGAGCTTGCGCACCGAGGTGAGATTCTCGAGGTCGCCGACGGCCTCGATCGTTGCCGCGATGGCGGCGGGCGTGAGCACGCCCTCCGCATAGGTTCGGAACTTGCTCTCGATCTGCGCGCGCGACAGCGGGTTCTCGGCCGAGCCGCGCGGATGCTCGCAGCGCGCCGTGAGCGTGCCGCCGTCGGTCTCGATCTCGACCACCGCCTGCACGCCCGAGAGCGCTGCATCCGGGCGGATCTCGATCTGCTCGGCCGCGGCGCGCCGCATGTTCGGATCGTCGTAGCGCGCCGGCTCGAACTGGGCCAGCGTCAGTTCCTGGTCATGCAGAATCGCCGCCGCGGTGTAGTGGCCGGAGATCAGCGCATCGAACTTGCCCTTGTAGCGCGGAAGCTTGCCGTGCAGATCGAAAGCCGGCTGGCTCAAGGCCACGCGCACTTGTCTCACTCGGCTTGGGTCGATCTTGTGCTGCTCGATGAGATCGAACAGCGCAGTATTCATGCCCTGGATCGAGGAGGCGGACGGCCACAGGCGCAACGCGATCTGCTCGAGCTCCCAGCGCTCTCCGAGCCCGGCGGTGACCGCCTCCGGACGGCCGCCGTTGGCATAGCTGTTGTAGAGGCCGCCGTCCTTGGCGGTGAGGAATTCGCGCGTCGCCAGGAACTTCTGCTCGGCCAGCAGCGCGGCCAACAGTCCCGAGAGCGCGCCGCGGCACTGGTGGAACTTCACCGTCGGCGTTCCCCACGCAGCGAAGGTGCCCGCCGCCTGGCTGCCGGCGAGTCCGAATGCCTTGGCCATGGTCTCGGCATCGAACCGGCGCAGCCGGCCGACCGCCGCCGCCGCGCCGAACGGACCGAGCACGCCCGGGCCGTGCCAGCCCTTGGCGCGGAACGCGGGATAGTCGAGGCCGATGCCGATCCGCGTCGTCGCTTCGCAGCCGGCGGCGATGGCGGCCAGAAGCTCGCGCCCTGTGGCGCCGTCGCGCTCGGCGATCGCCAAGGCGGGCGGGATCACCTCCGGCGTGACATGGGTCAAGGTCGGCCGGTGCACGTCGCACATGGTGACCGCGGTGACGAGATAGCCGTTGAGGATGGTCGCGCCGGCGAGCGACAGCCGCTCGCCGCCGATCACGCTGCTCTCACTGGATTGCGCCAGTCCCGCCGCCAGCGCGGCGACCTGCTGCGTCTCCTCGCCCCGGTGCCCGGCCACCGCGCAGGCCAGCGTGTCCAGGAGCACGTTCTTGCAGTGATCGCGGACCCGTGCGGGCAGCTGATCGTATTGCAGCGACGCCGCAAAGCCGGCCAGCACCTCGGTGACGTTTTCCGACATCCGATTTCTCCCTTGCCCGTCCGTCGTCATGGGATTCCGCAACGGTCGTTCCACGGCATCGTAATTGGAATTGGAAGCCGCGGGCAACCTCCGCATCACGCGCAAGCGCGAAACCTGACCACGGCGAGACGTACCCTCGCCAGCGGCGTCAGCCCCGCTCGCGCCCCGAAAGGAGCGTCGCGATCCAGCGCGTGGATTGCCGCTGCTCGCACAGCGTGAGGGCTGCGATCACGATCGGCACGCCGATGAAGGCGCCGGGAATGCCCCACAGGAAGGCCCAGAAGAACACCGCAAACAGCACGAGGAATGGCGAGACCGAGAGCGCGGCGCCGGCGATGCGCGGCTCGAGATAGCTCCCGATCAGGAACTGGATCAGGTTGAGCACCACGAACACGACGATCGCCAATTGCCAGGACCCCTGCGCCAGCGCGAACAAGCTCGGAAACACCGTCGCGACCAGCGGTCCGATGAACGGGATGTAGTTCAAGACGAACGCGATCACGCCCCAGGCGGTCGCCAGCTCGAGGCCGGCGAGCAGCGCGAAGGCCCAGACCACCAAGCCGGTCAGCACGCTCATCTGGGTGCGAACCAGCATGTACTTCTGAAACTTGATCGCGATTTGCGTGCTCGCCTGCAGGATGATGCGGCCGGCCTCCTTGTTGTCGAGGCTTGAGATGTGCTTCGCGGCGATGTCGACCTCGAGCAGGCCGAGCGCGGTGAACACGAAAGCGATCACCACGAACGTCACCAAGCCGTGCAGTCTGAGGCCGATCTCCTGCACCGCGCGGATGAGCCAGCCGGCATTGAAGTTCTCTACCAGCAGGCTGGTGACCAGGATGCCGTGCTCCGCCAGCCAATCGTTCCACTGTACGTAGAGCGCCTGGAAGCGAGGCGCATTGTCGATCAGCCAGCGCCCGACGGTTCCAAATGCCCACACCACGAGGTAGCCCAGCACGGTCACCACCAGGAGTGTCACGAGAAGTGTCACCACCAGCGCGACGAGCCTCGGCATCCTGCGCTCGAGCGCGCGCTGCAACGGCCAGACGATGGCGATGACGAACAGCGAGAACGCGACCGGCGCCAGGATCGAGCGCGCGAAATAGAGCCCGGCAAACACCAGGACAGCGGTGCTGAGACCGAGCATGGTCGGGACCGCTCGGCTGCTCATGCCGACCTCGTCGTGCCGTATTCGTTGCGTTGGCAGATCCGCATAGCCGAAGCCCTACCGCGGCGCCGGCCGCCGCTAGAATACTCCCTGTCTGCGCTCATTAAGAGAACAAACGGTCGACTAGTATGCTGATGGCGACCCCGGCAAGCGCCGCGGCGACGCCGATGGAAACGGTCTCAAGGATCGTGCGTATTGTGCTGCGCTTTGCGATTTGGGCACGTCCCACGCCGAGCCCGATGAGCAACGCCACCGTGACAGCTCCGGAGACAACCCGTGCCTGAAGGATCGGAAGGAACACGAACGGCAGGATCGGCACCGCAGCCGCGAGAAAGTCCGCAAGCAGCATCCACAACGCCTGCTCGAACGGGTTTAGCAGCGCTTTGGGCGCGCCCTGCAGGGCGAGCAGCAGCCCGTCCATGGCATCACGGTCATTTTGCACGACGCGAGCGAGGGCGTCGCATTGCTGGGATGGCAAGCCCATGTTCGCCAAGCGAGCCAAAAGTGACACGGCGGAATGCGGGGGAGCCACTGGCGAACGGGCTGCATTGGCCTCGTCGCGCGTGGTCTCTGCGTCGAGATAGGCGCCAGCCATCATCGAGACGGCCGCCGCCGCCGCACCGCAGGCCCCGGCGATGAGCACCGTTTTCGTGCTGTTGGTGGTCGCCGCGACGCCAAAGATCAAGCCGAAAATGGAAACGGTGCCGTCTTCCATTCCAAAAACGATGGTGCCGACTGAATTGTTGAATGAGCCGCGTAGCCGCTGCAAGCTTGGGCCGATGTTCATGCGTTCGCCTTTCTCCGACCTAGAACGAGCCGAAGACGGAACCAAGCGCGATCACCACAACGAGTGCGATGATCGCGCCGACGATTCCGACCATGACCAGGTCGAAATAGCTTTCGCGATGGGTCAGGCCGCACAACGCAAGCAGCGTCACCACCGCGCCGTTGTGCGGCAGACTGTCAAGCGTTCCGGCGCCGATCACCGCCACCCGGTGCATCAGCGCCGGGGCGATTCCGGTCTGCGCCGCAATCTGCATGTAGGTGCCGCCGAGCGCATCGAGCGCGATAGTCAGGCCGCCCGAGGCCGATCCCGTGAGCGCGGCCAGCACGTTGGTGGCGATCGCGAGCGATACCAGCGGCCCGCCTTCCATAGCGAGCACCCAATCGCGCACCGCCACGAAGGCGGGCAGCGCCGCCACCACCGCGCCGAAGCCCACGAGGCTCGCGATGGTGACGGCCGGCAATACCGAGGCGTTGGCGCCAGCATCCATGCTCGCGCGCAGCGCCGGAAGGTAGCGGTGATTCACGGTGACGAGCATGGCCGTGGCCGACGCCAGCGCAACCGCGACCGCCCACACGCCAGCGACCGCCGAGAGCGAGGTCGAGCCCCACCGTTCCTCCGCCAGGAACGAGAGGTCGAGGCGTGGCAGCACCACCAGCGAGAGCAGCAGGTTGACGGCAATCACGACTACCAGCGGTAGGAAGGCTCGCACCACCGGCGGCATGGCATCGCGGTGCTGGCCGCGATGGATTTCCGCGGGATCGAACTCGCGCGCGGTGGTGGCAAGCTCGCGCACGCGCAGATCGTCGGCCGCGGCATCGACCGGCGCGTCATCCACGGCACCATAGCCTTCGCAGGAGCGGCGTGCGCGGCGCTCCGCCCGGCGCAGCCACCACAGCCCGAACCCCAGCATGATGGCGGAGGCGACGATGCCGAGGCCGGGTGCCGCGAACGGGGTAGTGCCGAAGAACGGCATTGGGATTGCGTTCTGGATCGCTGGGGTGCCCGGCAGCGCCGACATGGTGAAGGTAGAGGTGCCGAGCGTGATTGCCGCCGGCATCAAGCGGCGCGGAATCGACGAGGCTCGGAACAACGCCTGCGCCATGGGAACCAGCACGAAGACCGCAACGAACAGGCTCACCCCGCCATAGGTCACCAGCGCGCCGGCGAGCACTACTGCCAGGACGGCCCGGCGCTCGCCCAGCCGTTTGGTCATGAAGCCGGCAATGGACGCAACCGAGCCGCTGTCGTCCATGAGCTTGCCGAACAGGGCGCCGAGCAGGAACAATGGAAAGAATTGCGCCAGGAACGCCGCCGCGGCGCCCATGAAGGTCTGTGTCCAGCTCGCGAGTAGCGGTTCGCCCGCGAACGCGGCGGCGATCAGAGCGGCGGCCGGAGCGAGCAGCAGCACGCTCCAACCGCGCAGCGCCAGCCAGATCAGCAGCGCCAGGCCGACCAGGATCCCGATCAGGCCCATCGGCTAGACGCCTTCCAACAGCTCGTCGAGATCCAAGGTGGAATGGCGGCCGAGGTCCTCCTGATGAGCATCGAGGAATGCCGCGGCGGCACGGCGGCCCTCGTCGCGCAGCTTGCACAGGAACTCCCACTCGGCATTGAGCTTCGAGGAATAGCCGAGCTCCACCATCACCTCGCTGGAGATGCGATGGATGCGCATGTTTGCCCATTTCGCGCTCTCGGAATTGTCGGGCTGCGCGACCTGCCGGAGCAAGGCGATCATGCGCAGCTCCTTCAGCAGCACCGAGTTGAATGAGACCTCGTTGAGCCGGTTGAGGATCTCGCGGGCCGAGCGCGGCGTTCCCGGACGTTCCACCGGGTTGATCTGCACCAGAATCGTATCCTTGGAGACGCATTCCCGCACCAGCGGCGTGATGGTGGGGTTGCCGGAATAGCCGCCGTCCCAATAGCTCTCGCCCTCGATCTCGATCGCCTGGAACAGCGTGGGCAGGCATGCCGACGCCAGCAGCACGTCGGGCGTGATCTCGCCGTTTCGAAAAATCCGGCCGCGTCCGGTGCAAACGTTGGTCGCGGTGACGAAGAGCTTGATCGTCGTGCGCGTCAGCCGATCGAAATCGATGGTCTCGGCCAGGATGTCCCGCAACGGGTTGGCGCCGTGCGTGCCGAAATCATACGGAGAGAACAGGCGGGTCATCATGTCCATCGCGACGAAGACCGGCGAATGATCGAGCGTCCAGCGGCCCAGCAACACATCGATGGGAGTCCGCTGCAACGGGCTGAGTGCCGCCGCCCGGGACACGCGGCGCCAGAAATTCTCCAGCGCGGCGCGCGCGCCGTCGGCGGCGCCGCGGGTGTAGCCGTCGACCAGTGCGGCGGCGTTCATGGCTCCCGCGGAGGTGCCGGAGATCCCATCGATGCCCAGCCAGGGTTCCTCGAGCAGGCGGTCGAGCACCCCCCAGGTGAAGGCGCCGTGGGCGCCGCCGCCTTGCAGCGCGAAGTCCACTAGAACCGGCGCGTGGCTCACGATGCTGGCCATCTCAGGTGGCGGTACGATGCTACAACGGGCTTATTGCACGCCAAGTGATCAACATACCTCGTGCGACTGTCGGCATTCGCGCCGGGGCGTGCTAATGTTTGTGTTAGCGCCCCTTAGCACGGGAGGCGATTATGGCCACAACCTCAGTGTCGACTACCGGCAGCCCTGGCGCGCTGCCGGTCTGGGTTCGCGTTCTGCTTGGAATAGTCTTCATTCTCGTCGGACTATTTGTCCTCGGCGACGTGGTCCTCGCTACCATCATCAGCACCATCGTGATCGGGCTCTGCGCAATTATCGGCGGAGTGTTCGAGATCATCCATGCATTCTGGACCAAGGGCTGGGGCGGATTTGCGTGGCAGATCTTCCTGGGCCTGCTCTACATCGTGGGTGGAGCGGTTCTGGTCAGCCAGCCGGTCTCCGGGTCACTGATCCTGACCTATGTGCTCGGCATTGTCCTGCTGGTTTCCGGATGCGTCCGACTCTTCGTCGGCGTTCGCTATTGGGCGGAAGCGGGATGGCTCCTGTTCTTGTCGGGCGTATTCGGAATCTTGGCGGGGTTGGTCATTCTGGCAGGCTGGCCGGCAACCGGGCTGTGGGTGATTGGATTCCTGCTTGGCATCGACCTGATCTTCCACGGCGTGGGCTGGCTGCTGCTGGCAATGCAGCCGGCTGCGCGCCTGGCTTGACGCGCGCGAGCACGCGCGACCAAGCCTCATTCGTGGTGATCTTGGGTCCCGGGCGCAGGGCGGCATGGAGCGCAGCGGAATGATGCGCTGCCGACCCGGGACCGCTACGAACACCGAAGCTCACCGGGACAAAGACCAGCAACCGAGTTGCTGGCGGTCCCGGATCGGCGGTGCATCGCACGCAGTCAAGCTTGCGCGGACTGCGTAACTGGTCTGCGCGTGCGCTGCCCCGTATCCGGGACACGCAGTTGGGCACTGGCGTGAGTGATCTGAAAATTGCTTGCGCCGCAGGCGGGCCGTGCCGCTACTTCTGCTTCGGGGTCGAGCCGGCGGGCGGGATTGGGGCGCGGGCGAATCCCGGAATCCGGCGCAGCACCACCTTGAGAGGATCCTCGACCCAGGCATCGGTCATGAAATCGACGTGCTTGACCTCGTCGTCGACGGCGAGGAACGTCACGCTGCCGCGCGCCAGGGTCGCCGGCAGGGCGGTCTGCAAGCGCAGGCCGCGCTCGCGCAGCATGCGTTGCAGCGTGCCGTTCTCCTCCCGCGATGCCTTGCCGAAAGCGCTGACGAAAAACGCCGGCGGCCTGCCCGCAAGCCACCCCGCGAACTTGTCGAACTGGCCATAGAGCGCGTCGAACAGCATGACACCTCGCAAGCGGGCTCCGACGCCGCCTGAGCTCAGCACGAATGCGGTCGGAAGGTAGCCGCCGCTATAGGCGGCGATTGCCACCGGAGCGGTCTCGAATGCACGGCGCGCGCGCGCGTCGCCGTAAAGTTCGGTCAAGCGCTCGCCGGCCTCGCCGACGAAGTGCGCGAACACGCCCGGTTGCCAGAAGCGGCCGGCGCTGGAATCGAGCGCATTGACCGCGAACTGCGGCGCCACCAGCACGGCGTTGAGCCCGGATTGCGTGACCTGCCGCGGAACCGCCTGACGATTGCGGACGTCGCGCTGGAGCGTCGCCTCATTGCCATGGAAGAACACGATCATGAGCACGGGCCGTCGCGGATCGAAGCCCTTCGGGATGTGCAGCAGCACTCGCCGGTCGCTGTAGGTCTCGTCCTCCCAATACACTCCGCCACGCGCGGTCGAGTGGCCGCGCCGCTCGCCGTCAATCACGTCGAGAAAGGGCTGCGGCTTCTCCGGCACCTCACCGTCATAGGGAAATGGCGAGACCTCGAAAGGCACCAGCGCCGTCTTCGATGCCGGCAACGGCGCCAGCTCGCGCCGGGGCGCGGGTGCGCAGATGGCGCTGTCCTGCACTAGCAACCCCGCAACCAGGATCGCGGCACTGAAGGCCGCCCACCCCCAACCCCTCCCCACCGCTCGCAAGTGGCTCGCCGGGGGAGGGGAGCGCACCGCCGATGCCGCAAGACCGCCGTACTCTCTTTCCACGGCACGGCGCCGTGAGGGAAGGGATTGCGGGCGAGAGCGCATCGTTGCGTTCACAGGCGCGTTCGTGCGGATGCTGGCGCCGTGGCGGCCCGCAGCGGCAGCAGCACCGCGAAGAACGCCGGGATTGCCAAAAGATAGGCGCCGCCGGCGATCATCAGCACGGCGCTCAGCCCGAACAGGGTCGCGACGATGGGGACGGCGGCCGCGCCGATGACGGAGAAGCAGCCGTTGATGCCCCAGGCCCACAGAAACATGTGGTCCTTGCCGAGCCGCGCCAGCGCGGTCATGGCGGTCGGCATCGGGAATCCCATCAAGAAAGCGGGCGGGAAGATGAGCGTGAAGCAGAACACGAGCCGCAGGGCGTAGGGAAACGTGCCGATCAGGTCGAGCACGCGGTCGAGCAACAGGCCATAGCCGATCAGTAGCGCGCCGATCGCGAGAAAGATCTTCGGCATCAGGCTGCGCGCGCGCGGAAGAAAGCGTTCCGAGGCGAAAGCGCCGAGACCGGAGAACACCAGCATGCCGGTGATCAGCACCGATGCGGACACCGTGGTATTGCTCAGCGCCAGCATGAAATCCGAGATCAGGCCCACCTCCACCATGATGTAGCCCGCGCCGAGGCAGGCGAAATAGACGATGGTACGGAACTTGCCGGGATTTCGGCTGAAGAAGGTGCGCCAGCCGAACACCAGCGGAATGAGGACGAGCGTCAGCGCGGCCAGGCACGCGATCGCGAGGGTAGCCCAAATCAGGAGATAGCCCCACTCGTCCTGCAGGAGCTCGAGCCTGTCGGTAACGCGCGGCAGATCGCCCGGCTTGACGTAGGCCGCGAAGTAGGGCCGCGCATTGGTGAGCGGGCGAGTGTCGAAGACGTAGCGGCCGGCGATCTCCTCCCAGCCGCCGCGCACGAGATAGTGCCAGGCGAGCTGTCCCATCACCGTTGCGGGGACGATGCCGCTCGAGTTATCGAGCGCCGGCTCAGCCGGCGCCGCGCCGGGGGATGCGTCATCGCCCTGCGCGACGGGTGTGCCCTCGTGCTGCGGGTCAAGGTCGCCCGCATCGGCCGGCGTGCCGTCGGAGAAGATTTGTTTGCGATAGTCGTCGACCACCTTCGCGGTCTGCGAGCTGTCGTATTCGAGGCCGGGGTAGTAGATCGCGTCGAACGACATCGCGCGCGTATGCGCGCGCAGCCTGGCGATCTCCTCGGCGGTGAAGCCGTTGCGCTTGTAGAGCACGGTCGCGGTCGAGAGGTAGCTCGCCGCGACGAAGAAGCGGCCGGCGATGTCGTCGCCGTCGAGCTCGCGAGCCGCCGCCGCCATCGTGGCGTAGAGCTTGAGCACCGATTTCGGCGGCTCCTCCTTGTTCCAGAACGTGACCGACAGCACGCCGTCATCCCGGAGCGCGCGCATGTAGCTCGCCATTGCCTCGACCGTGTAGGCGAACTTCTCGACGATGGCGAAGCCGCCGGGGCTCGACAGGCCCGCGGAGTCGGCGAGGCTCAGGTCGACGACGTCGTAACGTTGCGACGTGTGCGCGAGATAAAGCCGGCCGTCGTAGTCGATGACGCGCACTCTGGGATCGCCGAGCACGTCGCCGGTGAAGTCGCGCACGGTCTTGTCGTTCCGGAAAGCGTCGAGCACCGCCGGGTTTGTCTCGGCCACGGTGACGCTGCGGGAGTGCATGCGCAGCGCCACCGAGGTCGAGATGCCGCCGCCGAATTGCACGACGAAGGTATCGGGCGCCTGCTTGAGGAGATAGGGATAGGCCATCGGCAGGAAGCGGTAATAGGCGGTCTGCTCGGGCGGCAGGTCGCGGATGATGCCGCTCGGACCTTCGCCGTCGATATACATGCCGAGATAGGCGTTCTCGGGCATCTTCGGGAGATTGAAGGCGGCGTTGTCGGAGAGCCCG
This sequence comes from Xanthobacteraceae bacterium, assembly GCA_036555745.1. Lineage (GTDB taxonomy): Bacteria > Pseudomonadota > Alphaproteobacteria > Rhizobiales > Xanthobacteraceae > VAZQ01. Next base: position 14,263 of record DATBKV010000098.1, read on the forward strand.
GGCGCGAAGTGCAGGTACGAGCTGGAATAGACCTCGAGGTATCCGAACGGCGAGGCGCTGGCATAGACGCGCTGGCTGTCGGGAAACTTGCGCGCGTAGGAGACGCCCTTGTAGTCCGAGACGGCGAGCTTCGGAATGTCGAGGAGCGGCGGCAGCGCGACGTGCGCGGCGATGGATACGATGGCGACGGCCGCGAGCGCGAGCAGGGCGCGGCGATCGGCGAGCGCTAAGAACCACAGGATGCTGCCGAGAAACCACAGGACCAGCGGCACCACGATGAGGTTCTCCGGCGGCGACAGATACATCGCCACCAGGAAGGCGAGCCCGCACAGCCCGGCGCCGGAAAGGTCGGCGAAGTAGACGCGGCCGAAAATCTTGTTGGCCTTGAGGAAGACGGTGCCGAGATAAAGCGCGCCGGCGAGGAATGGCAGCATGTAGAGCATGAAGTTGCCGGCGAGCCGCCACTTCTGCATGGGGTCGGAGACGAGGAAGATGGCGTTGAAGGGAATCTGCTGCGCCAGCAGGTTCGAGGCGACCGTGAGCGGCCCGAAGGCGAGCAGCGACGCCGTCGCCACGCCGCGCCAGTGGCGGTCGAACCACTCCTTGCTGATGCACATGACCGCGCTGGTGAGGCCGAAGCCGAGCATGGCGAGGCTCACCACCAGCGATCCGAAATGCGCCCAGCTCCCGACCGAGAAGATCCGCATGATGCAGATCTGCAGCGCGATCACGGCGCCGGCCTCGAGCCCCACCGCGAGGTAGAGCGCGGGCGTCGGCTTGAGGTCGAGCTCGAACTGCGGCGGCGCGGGCCTGGTCATGGCGTGGTGGCGGCTGCGAGAAGCCCAGCAACATCACGCCAATATGTCCGTCGTGGGGCCGAAGCCTGGGCGCCGAGGCGCTGCTCGCGCAGCGCCTGGGCCTCACCCGAACACCGGCATATCGAGGCGTGCGCCAGCGTGGCCCTGGC
>DATBKV010000099.1:0-2352 GCA_036555745.1 Xanthobacteraceae bacterium
CGTGCGATCAGTCGTAGCAGCCATGGCAACGCCTTCTCCGTCTGAGACGCGTAGATTACTTGCCTGCGAAAAACCGCCTGAGGATCGCCAGATCGCGGATGCGGATGAAGCGCCGATCCAGGTCGATGGCGCCGGCATCTGCGAGTGTCGTCAGGCTGCGCGAGATGTGCACGCGCACCGTTCCCAGCAGCGCTGCAAGCTCCTCCGCCCGCAGGCGATCGCGAGTGAATTGCGCCGTGGCGGCCTTTGCGGCGCCTTCCTTCACCGCGAGCTCGTACAAGTATTTTGCCAGGCGGCCGGTCGCGGTCTTCAGCGCGAGATCGTCAGCGAGCGAGACGAGGTGGGTCATATGCTCGCCGGCGGTACCGACCATTTTGAGACCTACGGATGGATGTTCCTGCGTGAGACGATGGACCGCGTCCACATCGAGCAGATGCAGCCGGGTCTCGGTCATCGCCCGGGCGCTGACGATGTGGCTTCCGGTGCTGAACGCGGACGCGATGCAGAATATGTCGCCCGGACGCTCAAAGACCTTCAGGACCTGTTCCCGCCCCTCCCGGTTCATGCGGAAGAATTTCACGCGCCCGGATTCGAGAATGCAGAGGTCCCGACACCGGTCCCCTTCCATGAAAATGAGCTGTCCGGCGCCGAAGGTCTTCGGCCGGCAACGGCCTGCGAGGCTTCGCAACGCCGTGGGATCGAGGTCGGCAAACTGCGAAGACCCCGCCATGAGCGAATAGATGGCGTCGCGCGCCGGCATAACGCTCAAGGACCGTTTCCTGGCCGCCGTCGCTTGCAACGGGTAAGGCGATAGCAGTCCCGATGACGCCGACTGCTTCCTGCGAGGGTTCACGCGGCGCCCGTGACCACCGGCAGGCCCGCCGCGCGCCATTCCGGCAGACCGTCCTGCAATCGCCTGGCCTTGAAGCCGCGAGCGCGCAGCGCCGCCACGGCTTCGTAGGAGAGGACGCAGTAAGGGCCGCGGCAATAGGCGACGATTTCCTGCGCGGGGTCGAAGGCGGCGAGGCGCGCTTCGAGTTCGCGCAGCGGAATGTTCACCGCGCCGGGCAGATGGCCCAGCGCGAATTCATCCTGCGGCCGCACGTCGATGATGGTGATCTCCCCGCCGCGTGAGCGCCGCAGAAGCTCTTCGCGCGTGATCGGCTCCAGCTCGTCGCGTGCGAGGAAATAGCTGCGCACCACGCGCTCGACCTCGGCGACGTGCCGTTCGGCGATGCGGCGCACGGCCGCCAACAGGTCGACGACGGCATCATCGACTATCCGATAGTAGACGAATTTTCCGTCGCGCCGGTTTGCCAGAAGGCCCGCGCGCCGCATGTGCTGGAGATGCTGCGAGGCGTTGGCGATCGACAGGCCGGTCCGATTCGCCAGCACTTCGACGCTGCGCTCGCCTTGCGACAACTGCTCGAGCAGCTCGAGGCGGTGCGCGTGCGCCAGCGACTTGGCGACCGCGGCGAACTGCGCAAACAGCGCCAGTTTCGGATTGGCGGTTGACATGGCTCGGAGGTTATTCTATTTCATTCAAGTGAATAATTGAATTATAATCAATTCAATGGGCTGGTCAAGTTGTCAAGCCAGCGTGCATGGCAATGCCCGACGCCCTGTCCGCCTACGACATCTACATCCGCCTGGGTGCGTTCGCCGGCGTGTTCGCCGTAATGGCGATCTGGGAACTCGTCGGGCCGCGGCGGATGCAGCGCATCGGGCGCGCGTGGCGCTGGCCCAATAACTTCGGCGTCGTGCTGGTGGACACCGTATTGGTCCGCATCCTGTTTCCCACCACGGCGGCAGGACTCGCGCTCGTTGCCGAGGATCGCGGCATCGGCCTGTTGAACACGGTCGCGCTGCCCGCAACGGTCGCCGTGGCGGTCGCGGTCGTCCTGCTCGACCTCGCGATCTACCTCCAACACGTTCTCTTTCACGCGGTCCCGGCGCTGTGGCGGCTGCACCGCATGCACCATGCCGACCTCGAATTCGACGTCAGCACCGGCGTGCGCTTTCATCCGATCGAGATTTTGCTGTCCATGGTCATCAAGCTGGCCGTGGTGGCGGCGCTCGGCACGCCGGCGCTCGCCGTCCTGATCTTCGAAGTGCTGCTCAACGCCACCTCGATGTTCAACCACGGCAACGTTCGCCTGCCGGAGAAGCTTGATCGCGTGCTCAGATGGATCGTGGTGACGCCGGAGATGCATCGCGTGCATCACTCGATCGCGGTGCGCGAGGCCAACTCGAATTTTGGCTTCAATCTCCCCTGGTGGGACCGGCTGTTCGGCACTTACCGGGCTGAGCCGGAAGCCGGTCATCTCGGCATGACGATCGGCATCTCGCAGT
>DATBKV010000100.1:0-6331 GCA_036555745.1 Xanthobacteraceae bacterium
CACATGCTGCGCCATGTCGAGCTGGTCGATGGTGTAATCGCCTTCCTTGAGGCCGGCCGCGGCCAGCGCGGCCTTGGCCATGGTCACGTTCGCCGGCCCCGGCGCCGACATGATCTTGGCGCCCTTGAGGTCCTTGAGCGAGTTCGCCGGATAGCCCTTGCGCACGACGAACTGCTCCATCTGGTAGGTCTTGTTCTGGCTGTTGAGCGAGATGTACATGGCAACGCCGGGCTTCTTGATGTCGGCGTTGATGCCCTCGATCGTGACCAGCACGGCGGAAGCGTCGATCTGGTTGGTGATCATGGCGGCGACGTTGGGCGGGCCGCCGATCAGCCGCACCATCTCAGGCTCGATGTTCTGCTCCTTGAAGAAGCCGCGCTCCAACGCCACGAAATAGGGCAGCGACGAGCTCACCGGAAAAACGCCGACCTTGACCTTGTCCTGGGCGGCGGCCGGCGCGACGGCCAGCAAGGTTGCTGCGGCAATGGCCGCCACCAGGCGACGGCGGGCGATCGCGTTGTGCATTGCACTCACTCCCTCCAGTTTCGCCGAGCCGCTATCGCAGGCCGCTCGGCAGGTGACCTGCAAGTCTCGTGCCGGCCTTACTCGCCGGCGTCGACGATGGCGATCACGGGACCGCCGCCTTGCGGCCCCTGGTGCATCGCGTCCACGGAAACGAATACGGCGGGATCGCCGATCGCCGCCGCGGCAACGCCGCCGACCGCGGCCTTGGCATGGCGATGATGATGCACGTCGGAATCGTCCAGCATGATCTGACGCCGCCCGCGCAGCGTGCCGCGCCGGTCCGCCTCGCACTTGATGAAGCAGTTGACCACGCGCCCCCGCAGATCCTCGGCGCGCGCTCGCGCGGGCAGCTCGAGCCCGGCGTTGCGGATCGCCGCGTAGATGCCGTCACTATCGAGCGCATCCTTCATCACGGCGTGGCCGATGCTATAGCGGCCGCCGGCGCCCGCCTTGTTGCCGAGCAGCACGATCTGCGCCTGGGTGAGCTCGACGCCCGAAGAGCACGAGGCCACGGATGAATAGAGATCGAGATTGCGGCAGATCTCCTCGGCGCGCGGCATCTCGACCTCGCCCAGCGCGAGCGCGACGCCGAGCGCGGTGGTGCCGTTCGAGACGCCCATGGAATCGTGCACCTCGCAGGCGACGTCGCGCCCGCGCCCATGCGCCTCGCGCACGGACTCGATGGTGAGCAGCGGGGTCTTGGTCTGCACGTAGTGAACGTCCTTGGGGTCGTCGATGCCGGCGTCACGCATCGCGGCTTTCACCGCGAGCGCCACCTTCTCCACCATCGCCGGCCGCCCGATGTCCTCCGGCAGGAGCTGTGCACTCATGGCGGTGCCGATGGCGAGGCGCGGCTTCGACGCCGATCCGGTCTTAGCGGTACGGGCGAAGATCGTGGCGTGCGGCGTAATGACGCCGTCGCAGCCACCCGACCACACCATGGGGAGTTCGGCGATCTGCTGCTCCGAGCGCCGGCCATGCTTCGCCAGCACCCGGCGGAACGCCTGGTCGGCGAGGATGCGGGTGAAGTCGTTGACGCCGCCGTTGCCTTCGGTCTTGCCGATCACCGCGACCACCTCGTCGGCGGCGAATTGGCCTTTCCCGATGCAGGCTTCGAGCCCGCTGGCATCCTGCACGCTCTTGAGCTCGACCTTGGCGACCTCGATGGCCATTTACGTGCTCCCCTCGCCTACTCCGCCGGCCGTCTTGCCGAAACGCACCCACGGCTTCGCCTCGCCACGCAGCATTGTCTCATAGCCTTCGCCGCGGTCGATCATCGATCGGTCATGGCCGCGGCGGGACGCAATCGTCGCCCGCAAGGCCGCGGTGGCCGCGCTGTCGATCGTGAGTGTGTCGGCGCCCGCTTGCGGCGCCAGCACGACACCGTAATCGTCGCGCGCCGCCGCAAGCGACACCTTCCCCTCGATCACGTCGGCCTGCACCAGCTCCGGCTCGCGCTCGAGCGGGTCGCCCCAGCCCCCGCCGCCGGTGGTGAGCACCCGCACGACCTGACCCGCCAGCACCGGCTCGCCGTCGACGAGGCCGCCGAGCTCGCGTGGCGCGCCTTCGACGTCGACGGTGACGCAGAACGGCAGTCCCGCCTTGCCGCCATTGACCCCGTAGCAGCCGAGCCGCACGCGATCGGCGGTCACGATGGTTCGGCAGTCCACCAGCGCGCGGTAGTGCTTCTCATAGCCGAGGCCCCCGCGCCGCTTGCCGGCCCCGCCGGAGTCGGTGCGCAAGGCGAGCCTCTCCACCAGCAGCGGGAAGCGGGTCTCGGTGAATTCGGCGGGCTGATTGCGCGAGTCCGGCACGATGTGGATGGCGTCATTGCCGTCGGCGTAGTAGCGTCCGCCGGATCCCCCGCCCAGCACCTCGCGCGAGAGGAACGGCTTGCCGCCCGCATCGACGCCGTAGAAGCCGGTATAGCGGATCGTCTCCTGGTCGGCGGGCATGCGCCCGTCCACGGCCTGGGCAACGACGCCCGCGAGCAGGCCGAGGCAGCGCAAGAGCACGAAGGAGCGCGCGTTGGTGGCGGCCGGCCAGCGCGGCGTAATCAAGGTGCCCTTGTCCGGGAAAATCACCTCGAAGACCTCGCACACCCCTTCATTGACGTGGATCTCCGCCGCGCGTTCCGGCGTGTCGGCGAGGTTGCGCAGGATCGGCGCAATCCATTTGATCAGGAACGCGCCGCCGGCGTAGTCCGCGGGCCAGTTGATCGGCCCGTCGGATTGCGGATCGGTGCCAGTGAAGTCCAAGGTGATGCGGTCGGCTGTTTTGGTCATCGTGATCGCGAGCTTGTGCAGCTTCGGATCGGTGACGCCGTCGTGCTCGACGTAGTCCTCCCAGCGGTACTCGCCGTCGGCAATCTTGGGCAGCAGCTCGTTGCGGAAGATGTCGCGGCATTTGTCGAGGATGGCCTGGAAGCAGGCCTCCACCGTCTCGCGTCCGAACCGCTCGAACAATTCCGCCATGCGCCGGGCGCCCATCACGCAGGCCTGCACCTCGCTGTCGAGATCGGCCGCGAGCATGTCGGGCACGCGGGTGTTGCGCTTGATAATGGTAAACACCGCCTCGTTGCGCACGCCGGCGCTGTAGAGCTTGATCGGCGGGATGGCGAGGCCTTCCTCGAACACGGTGACCGCGGTGCCCGGCATCGAGCCCGGCACCCGCCCGCCGATGTCGTCGTGGTGTCCGAAGGCCTGGATATAGGCCACCACCTCGCCGCGGTGAAAAACCGGCACCGTGCTGCAGAGGTCCGGCAGGTGGCCGATCGAGCCCTCGCTGAGATAGGTGTCGTTCATCAGGAACACGTCGCCCGGCTGCATGGTCGCGGGCGCGAAGTCGCGCACCACCGCGTTCGGCATGGCCGAATACGAGCGCCCGGTGAGCTTGCGGCAATAGCGGTCGAACAGGCCGACGCGGTAGTCGTGCGCCTCGCGGATCATCGGCGAGCGCGCGGTGCGCTCGATCGCGTATTCGATCTCGGCTTCGATGGAATTGAGCGTGCCCTCGACGATCTGCAGCACGATGGGATCGACGGCGCGCGCGGATCCGCGCGGGGGAAGCGGCCACGGGGCGACGGCGGGATGCACGTTCATCGCACTGGCTCCGCGCCGGCGCGCGCGCGCCGCACGATCAGGATCCCGTGCGCATCGACCTCGAGATGCTGGCCGGGAAAGATCACCGTGGTGGAGCCGAATTCCTCGACCACGGCCGGCCCCTCGAGCCGCAGGCCGGCGAACAGCGCATCCCGCTGGTAGACCGGCGTCTCGCGGAAGCTGCCGCTGAAATAGACTGCGCGCCGCTGCGGGCTCGGCGCGCTGCCGCCGCCGGGCTCGAGCTTGGGAATGCTCGGGCGATCGATCATTCCGAAGCCGGAGACGCAGAAGTTCACCAGCTCGACCTTCTGCTCGCCGGGGTAGTTGTAGCCGAAAGTCTTGAGATGGGCGGCGTGGAAGGCGGCGATGAGGCCGGTGAGGAAGGCGCCATCGATGCGCCCGGAGGGCGCGGGCACGCGCACCTCCATGGACTGGCCGGTATAGCGCACGTCGGCTTCGCGCACGAGCCGGATGCGCGCGCGCTCGATGCCGTCGCGCTCGAGGGCGCCGGCGGCGGCGCCTTCGAGACCGGCGTAAATCGCTGCGAGGGAGGCAAGCTCGATGGCGTCCTCGTGCATGACCTTGGTCACGATCTGGTCGGTGCGCCAGTCGACCGCCAACAGCCCGAAGGCGGAGAGATTGCCGGGATTGGGCGGCACGATGCAGGCCTGCATGCCGATCAGCTCCATCACCGCGGGTGACTGCGCCGGGCCGGAGCCGCCGAAGGCGAGCAGCGCGAATTGGCGCGGATCGATCCCGCGCTGAATGGTCATTTGCCGGATGGCATTGGCCTGGTTCCAGTTGGCAATCTCGATGATGCCTTCGGCGAGCTGCTCGGCGCTCAGGCTGCCGGCAAGCCGCGCCGCCAGCGCGCCGATGCCGGCGCGCGCGCGCTCCGGATCGAGGCGAACGCCGCCTCCGATCAGCGCCGAGGGAATGCGCCCCATGACCAGATTGGCGTCGGTGATGGTCGGCTCGTCGCCGCCATCCGGGTAGCACATGGGGCCCGGCTCGGCACCGGCGCTGCGCGGCCCGACCTTGAGATGCCCCTCGCGGGTGATCCAGGCGATCGAGCCGCCGCCGGTGCCGATGGTCTTGATGTCGATCATCGGGATGCGCACCGGGAACGCACCGACCGCGCCGCCATTCGTGACTTGCGGCTTGGCGGCTTCGATCAGGCAGAGATCGGTCGAGGTGCCGCCGGCATCCAGGGTGACCACGTCTGGAAAGCCCGCCATTTCGGCGATGACCGCGCTGCCGAGCGCGCCCGCCGCCGGCCCCGACAAGGCGGTGGTGATCGGCTTGCGCATGACCTGATCGGCACTAACCACTCCTCCGCTCGACTGCATCACCAGGAACGGCTTGTCCCGCAACGCCGGTCCCAGCTCGTCGCGGATGCGCGCGAGGTAGCGGCCCATATGCGGCTTGACGAAGGCATCGACCAGCGTGGTGACGGCGCGCTCGTACTCGCGGTACTCCGGCAGCACGTCGCAGGACAGCGAGAGCACGGCGTCCGGATAGTCCTGGGCGAGGATCTCGGCGACGCGGCGCTCGTGCCCGGGATCGGCATAGGAATGCAGCAGACAGACGCCGATCGCCTTGATGCCCTGCGCGCGAAAGAACCGCGCCGCCGCGCGCACGCTCGCCTCGTCGAGCGGGCGCAACTCGTTGCCGAGGAAATCGAGCCGCCCGCCGACCTCGCGTACGTAGCGCAGCGGCACGATGCGCTCCGGCTTGACCCAGAAATAGGAATTGCCGTAGCCCGCGGGCACCGCCTGGCGGGCGATCTCCAGAATGTGGCGGAAGCCCTCGGTGACGATGAGGCCGAGCCCTGCGATCTCGCCTTGCAGCAAGGCATTGGTGGCGACGGTGGTGCCATGCGCGAGGCCGGCGAGGTCGTCGGGCGAGGCGCCGCCGGCAGCGAGAATCGCCTGCACGCCGCGCACGAGCCCGACCGCCGGATTGGAGGGCGTGCTCGCGACCTTGGTCACCCGCATGCCGCCGGAGGCGCCATCGACGCAGACGATATCGGTGAAGGTGCCGCCGGTATCGATGCCGATCCGAAGCTGGCCGCGTCTCTCGATCATGTCGCAATGGCTCGCAACGGCTAGTGTGGCGGTTCAGAAGTCCGCATCATTGTCACGGCGAGTCCGAAAGGCGGACTTCTGAACCAAAGCCACACTAGATCGATAAGTTGCTGGTAGCCCGGCCGCCGAGTATTGCCGGGACGCGCTGCTCCAGTCCAAGACTGTTTGACGATTTCATTATCGGAAATTCCGATATCGATGGCTGCCCCGCCGCGGCCACAAACGTACATAGAGTGGCGTGCTGGCGCGCCGCCGCCCCACGCAAACCAGGGCGGCCGGCTGCGGCGACGCTGCGCCACCGTTTTCCCGTTTGACACACGCACCTCGATGGTTATACGCTCCAATCGATAACCAATGGGTTATAGATTGGGGAGCACGCCTTGTCTCTGTCGGCGATGACCTCATTTCGGAACGCCTCGGGGCCAAGCAGGAGAAACCGGCATGAAGAAGAGTGGCGCGCAGACAAGCAAGTCTCCGTCCGCGCTCATCGACGCGAGGATCGAGGAGCTGGGCGACTGGCGCGGCAAGATGCTCGGCCGCCTGCGTGCCTTGGTCAAGGAAGCCGATCCCGAAGTCGTCGAGGAGTGGAAGTGGCGAGGCGTTCCGGTGTGGTCGCAC
>DATBKV010000101.1:0-50248 GCA_036555745.1 Xanthobacteraceae bacterium
GGCGCCCGGCTTTCCCCCCGACCTCGTGCCGGGACTGCAGAAGGATGCCGAGGTGCTGCTGCGCGAGAAAAAGATCTCCGCCATCCCGGACTGGAAGAAGGCGCTGCGTCCCGACTTCTGGGCGAAGGCGAGCGGGTAACAGTCCGCTTCGTCGTCCCCGCACGAGCGGGGGGCTCTCTGCGCTGTCATGCCCGCGCAGGCGGGCATCCATTAACGCGTGAATGCGGTTTGAGGCCGAAGCGGCGCCGCTCACGCGTTCCGGCGATTGCTGGATCGCTTGAGCCTGCCCGTAACCTGATCAGGAGTGGTGAGGATAACGAGCAAGCCCTGCGCTAACGCCCAGGCTCGAAGCGGTCCCACCATATTCCAGCGCCGGCGGCATGTGGCACGATGGGTCCCCGCTTGCGCGGGGACGACATCTGGGTCTCGAGGCGCCATCTCGCCCTGCACGGGGAAACGCGCTACAAGCTGCGCGCGAAATTTCAGGGCACGGAGAGTGGAATGAAAGCCGCAGGGAAGAAAGTCGCGAGCAAAGCCGCCAAGCGAGGGGCCGCCAAGACGCCGGCAAAGAAGGCTGCCGCAAAGAAGGCGAAAAAGTCCGCACCCAAGACGATGAGTAGGCCGGCGGCGGCAGCGAGCGCGCCGCGGGGCAACGGCGGGCCGGTCACCTGGAATTTCAAGCTCATCGCTCACCACCTGCTCGACGGCTTCGGCGGGATGGGGGAAGGCATGTCGATCCAGATCGCGCCGGACGGCCGGCGCATCCTGTGGCTGGCACACGAGAGCGCCCCGAAGAATTTCACCGCCGTCGACGTGTCCGACCCGCGCAAGCCGAAAGTTGTGGTGCAGACCGACCTGCCGCAGGCGCACATGCGCTCGAACTCGCTCGAGACCTCCGGAAATATCATGGCGGTCGCCTACCAGACCCAGAAGAAGGGGCTCCAGCCCGCGGGCATGGAGTTGTTCGACATTTCGGTGCCGGAGAAGCCGCGCTCGATCTCGTTCTTCGACTGCTCGGGGGAGACCTCCCGCGGCGTGCACCAGCTCTGGTTCTGCGACGGCGAATATGTGCACTGCGCCTCGGGCGCGCCCGACTTCAAACCGACGCATCCCAACGACGACCAGTTCTACCGCTGCATCGACGTGCGCAATCCGTCGAAGCCGGTCGAGATCGGGCGCTGGTGGATGCCGGGCACCAGGCAGGGCGACAACGTGATGCCGCCGCCGCGCCATCCGCTCGACAAGGGCCACCGCGCCCACAACACCAATGTCTACCCGCAACGCGGCGACCGCCTCTACCTCGCCTATATCGACGGCGGCATGTTCATCCTCGACATTTCCGACAAGGCGAACCCGAAGCGCATCTCGCAATGGACCAATTCGCCGCCCTATACGGGCTTCATGCACACCGTGGTGCCGCTGTTCGATCGCGGGCTGATGCTGGTGACCGACGAATCGACCGAGAACAACGCCAAGGACTGGCCCAAGCTGATCTGGGTGCTCGACGCGCGCGAGGAAACCAATCTGGTGCCGATCGCGACCTGTCCGCTGCCCGATCACCAGGCCTTCGCCGCCAAGGGCCGCTTCGGCGCCCACAACATCCACGAGAACGTGCCGCTGCCGACGGCGTGGCAGTCCGACCAGATCGTGCTCGGCACATTCTTCAACGGGGGGCTTCGCGCCTACGATATCTCCAATCCATACCAGCCGCAGCAGGTCGGCGTGTTCGTGCCGCCGGCGCCCCCGATGGCGCCGACCGGCACGATCCAGCTCAACGACGTGTTCGTCGACGAGCGCGAGATCGTCTACACCGTCGACCGCCACGTCGGCGGCCTCTATATCCTGGAGATGGATTTTTGACGCTTGCCGTGTCCCGGGCGCGGCGCGGCGTGAAGCGAAGCGGAATGCTGCGCTGCAGACCCTGGACCTTTACGCGCTGCGATGTGGGGGCGGTCCTGGATCAGCGGTGCACCGCTTCACTTCGTTTCGCGCTGCACCGCGCCCGGGACACGGGCGGATAACCCCATGCTCGATCTCTTCCCTTCGCGCGAGGCCGGGCCCTTCGGGCGGCGGCGCAAGCACGCGCGCGGCGCGCGCATTCCGGTGATCGTGGTCACCGGCTTTCTCGGCGCCGGCAAGACCACGCTGTTGCGGCGCTTCCTTGCAAAGCCGGAGGGCGCCGGCACCGCGGTGGTGGTCAACGAGTTCGGCAGCGTCGGGATCGACGACGCGCTGCTGCGCGCCGCGACCGACGAGGTCACCCTCCTCGGCAACGGCTGCCTCTGCTGCAACACCCGCTCCGACCTGCAGATTGCGTTGCGCAATCTGGTCGCCGAGCGCGCCCAGGGCAGCGTCCCGCAATTCCAGCGCATCGTGATAGAAACGAGCGGCCTCGCCGATCCCGGGCCGATCCTGCAGACCTTCGCCACCGACCGCGCTCTCGGCGGCGAATTCCACGTCGAGGCGCTGATCGCCGCGGTCGACGCGAGCAATGGGCTCGATACGCTGGAGTGGTCGGCGGAAGCGCGCAAACAGATTGTCCTGGCCGACCGGCTGGTGCTGACGAAGACCGATCTAGCCCGGCAACCGACGGTCGCGCGGCTGACCGCGCGCCTGCGCGCGCTCAATCCGCGCGCCGCGCTTCACACCGCCGTCGACGGCGAACTCGATCCGCGCTGTCTGCTCGAAGCGGACGGCGGGTTACGCGCTAGCGGCGGCGCCGGCTTTGTCGCCGAGGCCGCGCATAGCGACGGCATTGCAAGCTTCGTCCTCAGCGAGGAGGCACCGCTCCCCTGGGATGTGTTCGCCCGCGGCATGGACACGCTCATTGCGCTGCGCGGGCCCGATCTCCTGCGCGTAAAAGGCTTCCTCAACGTCGCGGGTTGCCGCGGGCCGGTGGTGGTGCAGGTGGTGCAGCACCTCGCGCATCCGCCGCTGGAGCTTGCGGCGTGGCCCGGCAACGACCGCGCCACCCGCCTCGTGTTCATCACGCGCAACATTGCCGAGCGCCAGGTGCGCGACCTCCTGGACGCGGTGCGCGCGCTGGCGGGCGCCTCCGGCTGAGCGCGCCTCCTGCAACAAACCCTGCCCGGGGTGTTCCCCCGCGCCCCGCCTTGGACTAGCCTTGCGAATTGGAACAATTCGCAATCGCCAGCGAAGACCCCCGGCCGCGCGCGACGGCGCATCGGCCGCAGCTCGCGACATCCCAAGGGAGACATGCCCCCATGGCTCGAATAGACCTCGACGTGAACGGCAAGGTCCACACGATCGACGCCGATCCCGACATGCCGCTGCTCTACGCGTTGCGCGACGAACTCGGGCTCAACAATCCGCATTTCGGCTGCGGGCTGGCGCAGTGCGGCGCTTGCACCGTGCACGTGGACGGCCAAGCCGTGCGTTCCTGCGTCACGCCGGTGTCGGCGGTGGGCAACGGCAAGGTGGTGACGCTCGCCGGCCTTGGCACGCCCGAGAAGCCGCACCCGGTCCAGCAGGCCTATGTCGAGGAGCAGGTGCCGCAGTGCGGCTATTGCATCAATGGCTGGATCATGACCGCGGCGGCATTCCTCAACAGCACCAAGAAGCCGACCGACGCCCAGATCAAGGAGGCGCTCACCGGCCTCAAGTGCCGCTGCGGCACCCATATGGGCATCCTGCGCGCGGTCAAGCGCGCCGCCGCGATGATGGGCTGAGGGAGGCGACCATGACCAGACACGAAAACACCGCCCGCTTCCCGCGCCGCGCGCTGCTCAAGGCCGGCGGCGCGCTGGTGGTCTCGATCGGCATGCCGGTCGGGCTCGATACCGTACTCGGCATCGGCAAGGCATTCGCGCAAGGCGCAAAGCCGCCGCTCACTCCCGACCAGCTCTCCTCCTTTATCGCCGTCAACGCCGACGGCAGCGTCTCCGCCTTCTTCGGCAAGATGGATATGGGCCAGGGCCTGTTCGTCGCGATCGGCCAGATCGTGGCCGAAGAACTCGACGTGCCGTTCAAGGCCGTGACCGTGCTCATGGGCGACACCGCCACCAGCGTCAACCAGGGCGGCGCCTCCGGCTCGACCGGCGTCCAGATGGGAGGCAAACAGATGCGCATGGCCGCCGCGGAGGCGCGGCGCGTGCTCGTCGACATGGCCATCACCAGGCTCGGCTTGCCGGCAAACGAGCTCGTCGTCACCGACGGCATCGTACATGCGAAGGGCGATGCGTCCAAAAAGGTGTCGTACGCCGAGCTGATCGGCGGGCGCTACTTCAACGTCCAGCTCGACTGGAACAAGCAGTACGGCAATGCGCTCTACGCCCCGGGCAAGGCCAAGCCCAAGGACGCGAAGGACCATAAGATCGTCGGCCGGCCGATCCGGCGCGAGGACATCGCGCCCAAGGTCTACGCGCAGGAGGACTTCTGCACCGACGTCAAGCTTCCCGGCATGATGCACGGTCGCATGATCCGCCCGGCGGTTGCCGGCGCGGTGCCGGTAAAGGTCGACGAAAGCTCGATCAAGGACATCCCCGGCGCCATTGTGGTGTGGCAGAAGGGCTTCCTCGGCGTGGTCGCCGACAAGGAATGGGACGCGATCCGCGCGGCGCAGAAGCTCAAGGTCGAATGGTCGGACGCCAAGCCGCCGTTCCCCGCCCAGAGCGCACTCTACGACCACATCCGCACGGCGCCGGTACGCAAGCACGAGGTCGGCGGCAAGGAAGTCGGCAATGTCGCGGAGGCATTCCGCGCCGCCGCGCGCGTGATCGAGGCCGAGTACGAATGGCCGTTCCAGTCGCACGCCTGCATGGGCCCGGCCTGTGCGCTGGTCGAGATCAGGGATGGCAAGGTGACCTGCTGGACCGGCTCGCAGAAGCCGCACTTCGTCCGCAACGGCATTGCCGGCACGCTCGGCATCCCAGCCGACGACATCCACGTGATCTGGGTGGTCGGTCCCGGCTCGTACGGCCGCAGCGACGCCGACGATGCCGCCATGGACGCCTCCGTCCTGGCGAAGGCAATCGGGCGGCCAGTGCGCGTGCAATATACGCGCGAGCAAGCGACCGGGTGGGACCCGAAAGGGCCGGCCTCGATCCATCGCGCCCGCGCCGCCATCGACGCCGCCGGCAACGTCGTCGCCTACGAGTTCACCAGCAAGGGCTTCTCCCGCATCGACGTCAACACCAACGGCGGAGCGCCCTGGGACACGCTGGCGGGACAAATGCGCGACGTCGCGCTCAAGTCCGGCGACGGCTTCGGTGTGCCGGCGGAATCCTACGAGTTCGCCAACAAGCGCCTCGCGTGGGAGACGATCCCGCCGCTGCTCGACCGCGCCTCGCCGCTGCGGAGCGCGCATCTGCGCGACCCGGTCGGACCGCAGATCCACTTCGCCAGCGAGTCGTTCATGGACGAAGTGGCGGCCGCGCTCGACGTCGATCCGGTCGAGTTCCGCCTGCGCCACGTCAAGGAGCCGCGCGACATCGCGGTGATCAAGGCCGCCGCCGACAAGGCTGGCTGGCAAACGCGGCCCTCCCCGCGCAAGGACCAGACCGGCAGCAAGGTGAGCGGACGCGGCATCGCCTATGCCCAACGCAACGGCACCCGCGTCGCCGTGGTCGCGGAGGTCGACATCGACCGCTCGACCGGCAAGATCTGGGCGCGCAAGTTTACGGTCGCGCACGACTGTGGGCAGATCATCAATCCGGACGGGCTCAGGCACACCATCGAAGGCAACGTCGTGCAGGGTGTGAGCCGCACGCTGTGGGAGGAGGTCAAGTTCGACGCCGCCAACGTGACAAGCATCGACTGGATGACCTACCCGATCCTCGACATCACGGAGACGCCGGAGACGATCGAAGTGGTGCTGATCAATCATCCGGAGCTGCCGCCCTCGGGCGCGGGCGAGCCGTCGATCCGTCCGGTGGCGGCGGCGGTCGCCAACGCCATCTTCGACGCCACCGGCGTGCGCATCCGCCGCGTGCCGTTCTCGCCGGACCGGGTGAAGCAGTCGCTGTCGTAAGGTCTCCGCAATGAATGCGCCGCGAACTCGATGGGCTCCCCTCCCCCTTGTGGGGAGGGGTTGGGGTTGGGGGTGGGGGTCGACATTGGCGGACAGATATTGCGCACCAAGGCCGACCCCCCTCCCCACCCCTCCCCCGCAAGGGGGGAGGGAGCAGCCTGAGTCTGCGGCAGCCTCTATTTGTCTATCGCGCGCATGATCGTCCGCTCGCTCGAGGAGGCGCTTGCCCCCATCACCGACGGCTGCGTGCTGGCAGTGCCGCGCGAAGTCGCGGGGGTCGCCATGGCGGCGACCCGTGCGCTGATCAGAAAGAGAGCGCGAGGGCTTCATCTCGTCACGCTGCCGACCTCGAGCCTGCAGGCCGATCTCCTCATCGGCGCCGGATGCGTTGCCGACATCGAAACCTCCGCGGTGAGCCTCGGCGAATTCGGACCGGCGCCGCGCTTCACCGCCGCGGTGCTGGAAGGCGCGATCAAGGTCAAGGACGCGACCTGCCCGGCGCTGCATGCGGGCCTGCAGGCAGCGGAGAAAGGCGTGCCGTTCATGCCGCTGCGTGGGCTCATTGGCTCGGACCTCCTGGCGCACCGGCCGGATTGGAAGGTGATCGAGAACCCGTTTGGCACCAACGATCCGATCGTGCTCATCCCGGCGATCAGGCCGGACGTCGCTTTGTTCCATGCTCCGCTGGCCGACCGCGACGGCAATGTCTGGATCGGGCGCGACAGGGAGCTCGCCACGTTGGCGCACGCGGCGGCGCAGACCGTGGTGACGGTCGAGCAGCTGCACGACGGCAGCCTGTTCGACGATCCGCGGCTTGCGGCCGGGGCGCTGGGCGCGGTCTACGTCGAGGCGGTGGCGGTGGTGCCCCGGGGCGCGTGGCCGCTCGGGCTCGCCGACCATTATTCCCCCGACCCGGCGCATCTCGCCGAATACGCCCGCATGGCCAGGACGCCCGAGGGATTCGCCGCCTATCTCGACCGTCACGTGCATGACCGGCGCGCCGCCTGAGAGCTCTGCCGCCGCGTATCGCGAGGAAGAGCTGCTCGCCGCCACCATCGCCGGCCTGATCGGCGATACGCGTCACGTCGCGATCGGCGCGGCTTCCCCGATCCCGGCAGCGGCGGCGCTGTTGGCGCGCGAGCGCGGCAACGGACGGCCCCGCGTCTCGCTCCTGGGCAGCCGGCGGCAGAGCTTCTTCACCGATGGCGGGCGCGAGCTGTTCGATTGCGCCGGCCAGGGAAGGATCGATGCGTTCTTTCTGTCCGGCGCGCAGATCGATGGCGAAGCCAATATCAACCTCGTGTGCGTCGGCGACTACGCGCACCCGAAAGCGCGCTTTGCCGGCTCGTTCGGCTCGGCCTACCTCTATTACGTGGTGCCCAGGGTGATCCTGTTCCGGCTCGAGCACACACGCCGCACGCTGGTGGAGAAGGTCGATTTCGTCAGCGCGCCGGGCACAAGCCCCCACCACGTCCATCGCCCGGGCGGCCCGGTGGCGCTCATTACCAATCGGTGCCTGTTCGCGTTCGACCGGGCCCAGCGGCGCTTCGCGCTCGCGAGCGTGCATCCCGGCCACACCCTCGCCGAGGTGGTGGAGAACACCGGCTTTGCGTTCGACCGCGGCGAGACCGCTTCGACGACGCCGGCGCCCTCGCCCGAGACGCTGCGCCTGCTGCGCTCGGTGGTGGCGCCGCAGCTCGCCGAGGTCTATCCGCGCTTCGCTGCTGAGGTGTTCGGGGTCGGGCAACGCGACTGACGCACGACCGGTGTCGCCCTCGCGCAAGCCGCATCAACTCATTGATGGCGTATCCCGGGCGCAGCGCGGCATGGAGCGGAGCGGAATGATGCGCCGCAGACCCGGGACCGTCACGTACATCCAACCAGGAGTACGAATGCAGGAGCCGAGTCTCGGGCGGTCCCGGATCAGCGGTGCAGCGCTTCGCCCTGCACGCGTTCGGGAGACGCGACCTGGAGTCAGGGCCTGTGCGCGAGGGCGGCGACCCAGCAAGCCGTGTCCAGCCGGGGTGGCGCGGTGGTGCCACATCGGATACTCAGGTGACGACTGGGTCCCCGCCTGCGCGGGGATGACAACCGAGAAATTTTCGAAGGGGGAGCGGCGTGCAGCAGGTCGAAGTCGCAGTCATCGGCACCGGCTGGTGCGGCGGCATTCGCGCGGAGACGCTGTCGCGCTCCGCGCTCGTGGACAAGCTGCACATCTGCGAGATCCGTCCCGACCGGCTGGCCGAGATGAAGGCGCTCACCAAGCCGGCGACGGCGACGCTCGACTACCAGGACATCGTCCGGAACCCCGACATCTCGGCCGTCTATGTCTGCACCACGCCGGAGCAGAACCACTACCCGATCGCGCGCGACTGCCTCAAAGCCGGCAAGCACGTGCTCCTGGAGAAGCCGATCGCGATCGAGCTGTGGGAGGCGGACGAGCTGATCACGCTGGCGCGGCGCGGCCGCTTGAAGTTCACCATCGGCTATTCGCAGCGTTTCAATCCGAAGTTCGCTTACGCCAGGAAGAAGATCGCCGACGGCACGCTCGGCAAGGTCGTCTCGGTGATGGTGAGCCGGCATCTGAGCCGCGGGCTCGGCGCCAAGATCGCCAAGCGGGTGAAGCTTTCCCCGGTGGTGATGGAATCGACCCACGATCTCGATTTCGTGTTCTGGCTGCTCGAACCGGCGAAGCCGGTGCGGGTCTATTCGCAGGGCGGCTACGGCTACATGCAGCCGATCAACGGCTCCTACGACGTGATGTGGTCGATCGTCACCATGGACAATGGCGTGCTGGTGACGATCGGCGGCGGCTGGAACCTGCCGCCGGGCTACCCCAATTTCTGCTCGACCTGGGTCGAGATCACCGGCAGCGAGGGCGCGCTGATCCTCGACGACACCCATCGCGATGCCTGGCTCAATACCGTGGCCGAAGGCACGCGCTTTCCCATGTCGACCATGCCGGGCGAGCAGGTGGATCACGTGTTCGCCGGCCAGATGGGGCCGGAGACCATCCATTTCCTGGAGGCCTGCATCATGGACCGGCCGGTGATGGTGACGCCGGAGAGCGCGCGCCTGGTGATGGAGACCTACACTGCGGCCGATCTTTCCGCCGAGCGCAACGAGCCGATCGAGCTGCCGCTGTCGAACGCAGCGCTGTCGGCGGTTGCGGAGATGGCGGGAGGGCGCCGATGAGACGGCAAGCCAAGGGCCTTGGGCTCGCCATCGTCGGCGCCGGCCGGGTCGGGTTGTTCCGCGGCGAGGTCGCGGCGCGGCATCCGGCCGTGCAATGGATCGGGGTCGCCGAGAAGAACCACAATCGCGGGCTCTACGTCGCGGAGAAGATCGGCGCCGATTTCGTCACCCACGATCACCGCGAGTTGCTCAAGCGCCCGGAGGTGACCTGCGCCATCATCGCGACCGACGAGCATCTGCACGTCGATCCCGTGATGGCGGCGGTCGAGCGCGGGGTGCCGATGCTGATCGAGAAGCCGCTCGCGACCGATCTCGGCGAATCCGCGCGCGTGCTGCAAGCCATCACCGAGGCCAGGCTCGACGCGGTGGTGGGCTACACCCAGCGTTTCCGCCGCAAATGGCTGGCGGCTAAGGAGAAGGTGCGCACCGGCGCGCTCGGCGACGTGACGCTCGTCACCTCGCGCGCGTTCATGAATCGACTGGTGGCCATTGATAACTACAAGCGCACCGACAATCCTGCGACGATCTCGCCGATGGTGATCTCCGGCACGCACGCGCTCGATCTCGTGATGTGGTACATGGAGGCGAAGACCCCGATCGAATGCTACGCGCGCTCGATCGACAAGGTGTTGGGGCCGGCCTATCACGGGATCGACGCCACCGCCGGCATGATCATGTTCTCCGACGGCAGCGTCTATCATCTCAACATCTCATGGGCGCTGCCGGTGACTTGGCCAGGCGCGGTCTACAGCCTCGAGGTCGGCATCAACGGCTCCGAGGGCGTGCTCACCATCGATGACACCCATCGCGACATGGTGCTCGCGGTCTCGGCGCCGCAGGAGGAAGGCTACGCGCCCGACCGCACCCGGCTGGTCGATTTCCTGGGCAGCTATCCGCCCGGGGACATGGCGCTCGGCGAGTTGCGCGGGCCGATGCGCGATGAAACCGAGTCCTGGCTCAACCGCGTCGCGCTCGGCCTGCCGACGCAGGCGGCGACCGCCGCGGAGGCGCACAACCGCCTGATGCTGACCAAGGCGCTCGATCTGTCGGCAAAACGCAAGCAGGCGGTGAAGCTGCCGCTCGATCCCGGCGAAGAGCGCAGGGCGGCCTGACGCGCTCCCCACAGTCAGGCGCGTGGCCGATGAAGCGACGGGAGAGGGAGAAGCAAATGAAGACGGTTCTGCTCGCCCTGTCGATTCTTCTAGCCGGCGCCGCCTCGGCGGCGAGCGCGCAGGAGGACGACGTCGCCGGCTTCTTCGAGGGCAAGACGCTGCGGCTCATCGTCGGCATCGGCGTGGGCTCCGGCTACGACATCAATGCGAGGCTGCTTGCGCGCCACCTTGCTGCGCACATCCCCGGCCATCCGGCAATCATCGTGCAGAACCAGCCGGGCGCCGGCAGCCTGACCATGACCAACGCGCTCTACAATTCCGGCCCGTTCGACGGCACCGCGATCGGCGCGTCCTTCAACGGCATGCCGACCACGCCGCTGCTGCAGCCGGCGGGCGTTCGCTTCGATCCGGTGAAACTCAACTGGCTCGGCAGCACAAATCGCGAGACCCAGGTCACCTATGTCTGGCACACGGTCCCGGTGCACAGCCTCGACGACGTCAGGACCAGCGAGCTCGTGATCGGCGCGCAGGCCCCGGGCTCGACCCAGTACGACTATCCGGTGCTCGTCAATCATCTGTTCGGGTTCAAGTTCAAGGTCGTGACCGGCTATCAAAGCACGTCGAAGATCAACCTGGCGATGGAGAGCGGCGAAGTGCAGGGCACGCTCGCCAACTGGTCGACGCTGAAAGCGCTGAGCTCCAACTGGCTGGCGGAGAAGAAGATCCGGATCATCGCGCAATGGGCGCTGAAGAAACACCCGGAGCTTGCGGAGGTGCCGCTGGCGCTCGATCTCGCCAAGACCGAAGCCGACCGCCAGGCGCTGCGGCTCGCGCTCGCGCGCCTGGAATACGGTCGCCCGTTCTTCCTGCCGCCCGGGGTGCCGGCCGCGCGCGTGCAAGCGCTGCGGCGCGCGTTCGACGCCACCATGAAGGATCCCGCCTATCTCGCCGAAGCCGCCAAGCTCAAGATCGACGTCGATCCGCTGACCGGCGAAGAGGTCGCGGCGCTGGTCGAGCAGGTCTCCCACACCCCTGCCGATACGGTCGGCCGGGTGCGCGCGGCGCTGGAGAACAAGTGAGATTCACGGACTCCCCTCCGCCTTCGTTTCCGCTATAACCGTGCTCCCGCCCAGCCCTCCCCCCGTTTGGAACCGGACATGGACTCAAAGACCGTCGAAGGCCGCGCGCATGATCAACCGCGTTTGGAGGACGACGCATTGGTACGCGGGCTCGGCCGCTACGCCGCCGATGCCCCGCTGACCGGCCAGGTCTATGCCTATTTCGTGCGCTCCCCGCACGCCTTCGCCGACATTCGCGCGATCGATATCGCCGCGGCGAAAGCTGCGCCGGGCGTGCTTGCGGTGCTCACCGCCGCCGACATGGAAGGGATCGGCAACGTTTCGCAGCATCCGCCGCTCGGCGGCCGCGGCGGGAGCAAGCTGATCGTTCCGCATCGCCCCGCGCTCGCCGGCACAACGGTGCGCCACGTCGGCGAAGCGGTGGCGGTCGTCGTCGCCGACACGCTGAGCGCCGCGCAGGATGCCGCCGAGCTCGTCAGCGTCGATTATGCGGAGCGCCAGCCGGTGGTCGACCTGCGCGCGGCCGTGGCCGCCGGCGCGCCGCGGGTTTGGCCGGACGCGGCCGGCAATATTGCCGTGGACTGGCCGGGCCCGGCGGCCGATCCGGATGCCAACGCCCGCGAGGTCGAGCGCGTGATCGCTTCGGCAAGACACGTGGCCCGCGTCGCGCTCCTCCACCAGAGGATCCTGGTCAACTCGATGGAGCCGCGCGGCGCCACCGCGAGCTACGATCCCGGCAATGAAAGCTATTATCTGCGCTGTTGCTCGCAGAGCGCGCGCGCCTTGCGCGACGGTCTCGCCCCCATCCTGGGAGTGCCCAATCAGCGCCTGCGCGTGGTCACCGAGGACGTCGGCGGCGCCTTCGGACTCAAGACCGGCCCCTATCCTGAATACCTCGCGATCCTGGTCGCGGCGCGCAAGCTCGGGCGGCCGGTGCACTGGATGTCGAATCGGGCCGAAGCCTTTCTCAGCGACAACCACGCGCGCGACGCCTACAGCGATGTCGTGCTCGCGCTCGACGAGCGCGGAAAATTCCTCGCGCTGCGGGTGCGCCACCTCGGCAATATGGGGGCCTATATCGGCGCGGTCGGCGCCAATATTCAGACCGTCAATCTGACGCGCTGCCTGCCCGGGATGTACGACATTCCCCTGATCGACATCGGCGTGCGCTGCGTGTTCACCAACACCATCACCACCGCGCCCTACCGCGGAGCCGGTCGGCCCGAGGCCAACTTCATCCTCGAGCGCGTCATCGACGAGGCGGCACGCGTCACCGGCATCGATCCGGTGAAGCTGCGCCGGCGCAACCTGATCAAGGCCGCGGCAATGCCGTACAAGACCGCGGTCGGCACCACGATCGACAGCGGCGAGTTCGCGACCGTGCTCGACAAGGCGCTCGCGCTCGCCGATTGCGATGGTTTCAAGCAGCGCCGGCGCGAGGCGGCCAGACGCGGCAAATATCGTGGGCTCGGCATCTCCTGCATGCTGGAGCACGCCGGCGGCGTCCCGCTCGAGGGCACCGCATTGAGCTTTCCCGGCGGCGAGAGGCTGGTGCTGGGACTGAACGTGCAGTCGACCGGCCAGGGCCACGCCACCGTGTTCAACCCGCTGCTGGCGGAACGGCTGGGCATCGCGCCCGGAGAGATCGAGCACCGCCACGGCGATTCAGCGATGGAGATCGCGGGCTATGCCTCGGTCGGCTCGCGCTCGGCGATGACCGTGAGCCACGCCCTGATCAAGACCGTCGACGCGATGCTCGCCAAAGGCAAGGCGATCGCCGCAACGGCGCTGGAAGCCGCCGAGTCCGACATCGAATATCGCCGCGGCCGTTTCAGCGTGGTCGGCACCGACCGGGCTATCTCGCTGTTCGAGCTCGCCGACCGCGCCAAGAAAATGAAGGAGCGCGGCGAGATCGCCGAAGACCTCGACACCAAGGCCAATGCCGAGACGCCGCTGACCTTTCCCAACGGCTGTCACATCGCGGAGGTGGAGATCGACCCCGCCACCGGGGCGCTCGCGCTCGTAGGCTATGCCGCGGTCGACGATTGCGGCAGGGCGCTCAACCGCATGATCGTCGAGGGCCAGACCCACGGCGCGATCGCGCAGGGCCTCGGCCAGGCCATGATGGAGAGCGCGGTGTTCGACGGCTCGGGCGGCCAGCTCATCACCGGCTCGTTCATGGACTACGCCATGCCACGCGCCGACGACATGCCCGCGTTCAAGGATACGATCCACGCGGTGCCGACGACCACCAATCCGCTCGGGGTGAAGGGTGCGGGCGAAGCCGGCACCACCGCTGCCATCGCCGCGGTCATGAACGCCGTCGCCGACGCCATTCCCAACGGCGCCGGCGCCCACCTCGACATGCCGGCGACGCCGGAAAAAATCTGGCAGGCGTGTCGGAAGGCGCAGCAGTAGCGCCTCCCGGTGTCACGGATGCGGTGCAGCGCGAGCGCGCAGCGCGAGTGGTGTACCGCTGATCCGGAACCTTCCCAAACTCGGAGTTTGCCAAGATCCCGGGTCTGCAGTGCCTCATTCCGCAAACGCTTCGTGCTGCACGCAGTCAAATTCACGCAGTCTGCGCGCGCTTGACGGCGATGCCCGGGACACGCGCCCTCACCCCTGCGAGATGAACTTGGTGTTGAGGTAGGCGCTCAGCCCCTCGATGCCGCCCTCGCTGCCGTGGCCGGATTCTTTCACGCCGCCAAACGGCGTCTCCGGCGTCGACACCGCGACCGAGTTGACCCCGACCATGCCCGACTCCATGGCCTCGCCGATCGCGGCCGCGGTCGCGTTCGAGGTCGTGAAGGCGTAGGCCGCAAGCCCGTAGGGCAGCGAGTTCGCGCGCGCCACCACCTCGTCGAAGGTCTTGAAGGTCACGATCGGCGCGATCGGTCCGAACGGCTCCTGCGTCATCACCTTGGAATCGTCGGGCACCTCGGTCACAATCGTCGGCTCGTAGAAATAGCCCTGGTTGCCGTGGCGTTTGCCGCCGGTGACGACCTTGCCGCCGTGCTGCTTGGCATCGGCGACGAAACCCTCCATCGCCTCGATGCGGCGGGCGTTCGCCATCGGGCCCATGGTGACGCCCTCCTCCAGCCCGTCGCCGACCTTGATGCCCTTGGCATACTCGGAAAAGCGCGCGAGGAATTTCTTGTACGCATCCTCCTGCACGTAGAAGCGCGTCGGCGAGATACAGACCTGGCCGGCATTGCGGTACTTGAAGGCCGCGATGGTGTCCGCCGCCTTCTCCGCGTCCGCGTCGGCGAACACCACCACCGGTGAATGTCCGCCGAGTTCCATGGTGGTGCGCTTCATGCCCTTGGCCGCCAGCGCGGCGAGATGCTTGCCGACCGGGATCGAGCCGGTGAACGATACTTTCCGGACCGCGTCCTTGGCGAGCAGATGCTCGGACACCTCCGCCGGCACGCCGAACACCAGGTTGAGCACGCCCGCCGGCAGCCCGGCTTCGGCAAAGCAGCGCACCATCTCGACGCAGGCGCCCGGTGTCTCCTCCGAAGCCTTGAGGATGAGCGAGCAGCCCGCCGCCAAGGCGCCGCCGATCTTGCGCGCCGGCGTGAGCACGGGGAAATTCCAGGGCGTGAACGCGGCGACGATGCCGACCGGCTCGGTCACCACCAGTTGGCGCGTGCCCTTCACGCGCCCGGGCACGATGCGGCCGTAGCTGCGGCGGCCTTCCTCGGCGTACCAGTCGATGATATCGGCCGAGGTGAGCACCTCGGCGCGCGCCTCGGCGTAGACCTTGCCCTGCTCCTGCACCATGACTTTCGAGATCGCGTCGTGGCGCTCGCGCATGAGCTCGGCGGCCTTGCGCATGATCTTGGCGCGGTCATAGGCCGAGGTCGTGCGCCAAAGCGCAAAGCCTTTCTTCGCGGCCTCCAGCGCCTCATCGAGGTCGGCCTTGCTGGCGTGCGGCAGCTGCGCCAGCGGCTTCTCGGTGGCGGGATTGAGTACCTCCTCGCCCTTGCGGCCGCCGCCGTTTTGCCACTTGCCGTCGATGTAGAGCGCGAGATCGGTATACATGGGTTCCTCGTTGTTTTTTCGTGGTGGCCGCGTTTGTGTGAAGGAATTATCACCTTTCCAAGTTGGATTCACCCCTTCAAGCCGCTCCTCTGTCATTCCGGCCGAGCGCAGCGAGCGCCGGAATCCAGTAAACACCGCACCGCGTTGTGCTTGCTCCGCGTTTCATCGAAACGCCGCTGAGTACTGGATGCCCGCCTGCGCGGGCATGACAGCCGAGGACCAGCGACTCACCCCAGGAAGGCTCCGCCGTTGACCTGAAAGTTCTGGCCGGTGATGAAGCTCGCGCCCGGGCCGCACAGGAAGCGCACGGCGGCGGCGATATCGGCGGGCTCGCCGCGGCGGCCGACGAGGGCGTGGACCAGCGCATGGTGCTGCGGCTGCGGCTGTCCGGGCGGGCGCGGTGCCGACATCAATCCGGGCGTCACGGTGTTGACCCGGATCTTGTCATCGGCGAGCTCGTGTGCGAGCGCCCGGGTCAAGCCGACCAGCCCGGCCTTGGCGGTCACCACGTGCGGGCGGCGCGCCGCTCCGGTATGCGCGGACAAGCCGCCGATATTCACGATCACGCCCGCGCCGCTGCGCTTGAGATGGGGCAGGCAGGCCTTCACGCAGTTGAAC
Source organism: Xanthobacteraceae bacterium (assembly GCA_036555745.1). Classification (GTDB taxonomy): domain Bacteria; phylum Pseudomonadota; class Alphaproteobacteria; order Rhizobiales; family Xanthobacteraceae; genus VAZQ01. The sequence goes on from DATBKV010000101.1 coordinate 16,038, forward strand.
GCACCGTCGAGGATGATGGAGGTGACCGCACGCCAGTCCGCGAGCGTCATGTGTTCGAGCGGCTGCTCGGCCCGCACCGCGGCGTTGTTGACCAGAATGTCGATGCGGCCGAAGCGCGCGGCCGCGGCGGCGACCATTTTTTCTACGGCGACAGCATCGGCCACATCGGCGATGGCCGCGAGCGCCTTGCCGCCGGTGCGCTCGATCTCGCGGACCACCGCCTCGGCCTCACTCTGATTGGACCGCGCGTTGACCACGACCGCGGCGCCCCCCTCGGCCAGCGCCAGCGCGATGCCGCGACCGATATTGCGCCCGGCGCCGGTGACGAGCGCGACCCGGCCGGCAAGCTCCTTTTCAACGGCCATTGCTAGTTACCCCCGTAGGAAAGCCAGATCGACCCTGCCGTGGTAGAGCGCGGGAAGCAGCGCCAGCGCGCGCCGCGCGCGCGCGTGGTCCCAGCCGCCGTGACGGGCGTTGAGCACAAACTTCTCTTCGATGTCGGCGCGGCTGAGCGGCTCGCGGGCGCCGCCGCGCATGTGCGGCTGGCGCTCCTCGAGCACGCGGCCGTCGGCAAGCGTCGCGCGGATATGTCCCGTGAAATTCTTCGGGTACGGATTGTTTGGATCGATCCGGTAGCGCACCTTGGCCGCGAGCGCGAGCACGGCAGCGTCCTTCACCGCGTCGTCGCGGAAGGCGTCGAGCCCGACATTGCCGTGCACGAAGGCATGCGCAATGCAGTAGGGCGTGGAGAATTTCCCGGCGTAGCCGTTCGCCGGCCGCTGCTTGGCCGCGAGCGGCTCCCACAGGCGGTGCACGGTTCCCTCGGCGACCTCGCAGACGAGCTCCGCGAGCTCATCGGCCTTGATCCCGCGTGCCGCGAGCCGCCGCGCGCAGTCGATATAGGGATGCGTCATGGTCCCGCACGGATACGGCTTGAAGGCGAGCGTCGGCGTCACCCAATGCGTGCCGAAATCGCCGGTGAGCGCCCCGTAGTCGGCGCTGTTGGTGTGGGCGAAACCGTGGAAGAGGCCGTGCACCCCCTCCAACACCGTGCGCGGACCGACGAAGCCTCCGCGGGCGAGCAGCGCCGCGCGCAGGCCCGATTGCGCCGCCCAGCCGGCGTGCAGGCGCTTGGTCCAGGCGCCTTCGGCGAGATATTCGATGATGCCGCTGGCCATCGAGCCGGCGATGCCGAGCGCGTCGACCATCTGGCGTGGCCGCAAGCCGAACGCGGCGCCGACGCCGGCGGCGGCCGCGAGCGCGCCGAATACGGCGGTGGGATGGAAGCCGGCGCGGTGCACCGCCTTGGGCGCCACCACGCTGAGCCGGCACATCACCTCCACGCCGGCCGCGGTGCCGACAAGCGCCGAGGGACCGTCCGGGCGGTAGCGCTCGCAGGCCGCGAGCACCGCCGGCACGACCACCGCGCCGGCATGCACCGGGCCGCCTTCGAAGGTGTCGTCGAAATCCTCCCCGTGCGCGGCGGTGCCGTTGACGAAGGCGGCGCCCGCCGCGCTCAGCGTGCGGGCATGCCCGATCCCGGTGCACGGCCCCGCCTCGTCCCAGCCCGCCAGTGCTGCATTGACGTAGTCCGCGTGGCGCGCGGTCAGGCAGAGGCCGGCAACATCGACGATGAGGTCCTCGCAGGTGCGCCGCACCCGCTCCGGCAGCCGCGCCGGATCGAGCGCCGCGATCGCCTGCGCCAGTCTCTCGGCGACCGACGTCTGGGGGAGCGTATCGCTCATGAATCAGGCGTTGCGCAGGCGGGCATCCCCGAAGCCGGGGATGCGGTTGACCGCGATCACGACCGCGAATGTGATGGCGAGCATGATCAGGCCGAGCACCGAGATCGCGCCGAGATCACCGGACTCGTTGAGGTCGAAGATCAGCACCGAAATCACCTTCGTCTCCGAAGTGAACAGCATGATCGCCGCCGACAACTCGCGGATCACGCCGACGAAGATGAAGCACCAGGTGGCGATCACGCTGGTGCGCAACAGCGGCGCCGTGATGTCGCGCAAGGTGCGCAGCCGGCTCGAGCCGAGAATTCTGCTGGCATCTTCGAGATCGGTATGCACCGACCGGAACGCCGACTGCAGCTGCTGATAGGCGGCGGGAAGCGCGATGGTCACGAAGGCGAGCAGCAGAATCCAGAGCGTGCCGTAGAGCACGAGCGGCGGCCGCGCATAGCTCAGGAACAGCCCGACCCCCAGCACGAGGCCGGGGATCGCGACCGGCGCGGTGGCGAGGAAGCCGAGCACGCGATAGCCGCGAATCGCGCGCCGCGTGGTGAGATAGGCGATCACCAGCGCCATCACGGTGCCGACAGTCGCCGAGGCCACGCCGAGCACGAACGTGTTCTTCACCGCCAGCATCGTCGCCGACAATTCGAAGAACACGAACTGGATGTTGTGCAGCGTGAAATTGTCGAAGGTCACAAACGAGGTGGCGACGCGCGAGAAGGTGGCGTTGAGCAGCGCGCCGTAGGGGAGAAAGACCGGACAGGTGAGGACGAGGAAGGCGAAGGCGAGCGCCGCCCATTTGAGGCCGCCGAGCCGGATCAGGCGGGGGTCGCCCTGCTTGCCGCCGACCACCGCGTAGCCGCGGCGGCCGAGGATGAGGTGCTCGGCGCGCAGCAGGATCACGGTCAGCACCAGCAGCGGCACCGATGCCGCCGCCGCCAGCTCGGCCTTGGGCGGATAATTGAACAGGCTCCAGATTTTGGTGGTCATGGTGTGGAAACCCGCCGGGATCGCCAGGATTGCCGGCGAGCCGAACAGCGTCATCGCCTGCAGGAAGGCGACCAGCGCCCCTGCCACCAGGGCGGGCAAGACCAGCGGGACCGTGATGCGTCGGGCCGTGGTCCAGGTCCGTCCGCCGAGGATCGAAGAGGCGTCCTCGAGATCGCCGGGAATGCGGTCGAGCGCGTTGGCGAGCAGCACGAACACATAGGGAAAGGTGTAGCAGGAGATCACGAAGATCAGGCCCGCGAGCGAATAGATGTTGAAGAGATGCTCGTCCGGGGCCGCCCCGGTCGCCGCGCGGAAGATCTTGTTGAGCAGCCCGCTGTTGGGCGCCGCGAGCAGCTCCCAGGCGATGGCGCCGAGGAACGGCGGCGTCACGAACGACGCCGTCACCAGCGCGCGTACGGTGCGGCGCAACGGCATGTCGGTGCGCGCGACCAGCCAGCCCATGGGCGCGGCGACCGCGCAGCAGATGAGGCTCGAGCTCGTGGCCAGCACGAGCGTGGTCAGCAGCGGCTCGACGAACGACGGATCGGTCACCAGGGTCCTGAAATTGCCGAGCGTGAAGGCGCCGCTGCGGTCGACCAGGCTGTAGTACACGAGCCACGAGATCGGCAGCACGATCAGCACGCACAACAGCGCGGCGAACAGAATCAGGATTGGCCACGAGAGGTCGATCGCTCGCCTGTGCGCGACGACAGGCGCCGGCAACGCGATGGTCACGGCCGCGCCCTCGCGCTCGGCGCACGCGCCCGCCCGCGGCGCTTCCCCGCCGGCGGAACGCCCGACAGCGCGCGACCGGCAATGGTGCGGCTGGTCATGCTTGGGCTATTCGATCCGATTGCATCACACCCTGAAGATCTGCGCGTAGCGCGCCTTGATCTCCTCGCCCTTGCTCTCCACCCCCTCGGGATCTTCCCGCATCAGCTTGATCTCGGACAGCTTGCGCACGCCCGGTTTTTCCACGACTTGGGCATGCGGCGAGTATTGCCGAGCCCAATCCACCAGCAGCTGCTGCGCCTCGCGCGAATGCATCCAGTTCTGGAACAGGCGGGCGGCGTTGGGATTGGGAGCGGCCTTGAACACCGCGCTCGGCCCGGTGGCGAGCGGCGTCCCTTCCTGGGGGTAGACGATCTCGACCGGTTGGCCGTCCTCCTTGTAGCGGATGACGAGATAGCCGGCGCCGTCGACCATGACCGCGCGCTCGCCGAGCGCGATCTTCTTGGGCGTGTCGGTCGCCGATTGCACCTGCAGGACCCGCTGCTTCGCGAGCTTTTCGAAATACTCCCAACCGAGCTCGCGCGCGGTCTGCATGGTCGCGTTCATGATCGTGCCGCTGTAGGCGGGATGGGCCTTGACCAGCTTGCCCGCCCATTTCGGGTCGAGCAGGTCGGCAAAGCTCTTCGGCGCCTCCTCCGCCTTCACCAGTTTGGTATTGTAGGCGATCGGCGAGATCAGGATCCGCGTCGTGACGTGGAGCCCCTGCGGGTCGTAGTATTTCGGCTCGAAATGCCTGGCGACCTCCTCCGGGAGATAGGGCGCCAGCCAGTCGTTGCGCTTCCACACGATGCAGTGCGCCTGGTCGGCGGTGTTGACGACATCGACCGCGTGGATGCCGCCGCCGTATTCCTGGCCGATGCGGGTGAAGATGCGCTCGGCGCCCGAGCGCTCCACGCGCACGGCGATGCCGGGGAACTTCTCCTCGAAGGCCTTGCCAAGCCGCTCTGCAAACGCGAGATCCATCGCGGTGTAGAAGGCGAGCTTGCCCTCGGCCTTGGCCGCTTCGACCAGCGCCGGCGTGATCGCCTCGGGGGCGGGCGCGCCGGCCTGCGCGCGCGCCGGCCGCACCGCCGCGCCGTTGCGTGCAAGAACCGCCCCGGCCGCGACTGCCGTGGAGGCTCTCAACAGGTCACGCCGCGAGAAGCGAACCCTGCTCATTGCTTCCTCCCGTCGAGATTCGTTTCGTCGCGTGGGCAAAGGCGCTACGCGATTTTACCCACGCGGAACCAGCTCACGGCGCGCCTTTATCCACCCTGCGGGCCATCACACCCCGAACAGCCTGCTGTAGTGGGCCTTGATCTCCTCGCTCGTCTTCTCCACCGCCGCGGCGTCGTCCTTCATCTTCTTGATCTCGGCGAACGGCTTGCGTCCGGGCTTGTCCTTGGCTTGCGGATGCAGCGAGCGCAGCCCGCCGGCGTCGATGATGAGCTGCTGCGCCGCGGGCGAGAAGCAGAAGCTTTGGAACAGCCGCGCCGCATTGGGATTGGGCGCGTGCTTGAACAGCCCGTTGGCGCCGACGATCAGGGGCGAGCCCTCGCTGGCGTAGACGATCTCGACCGGCCGGCCGGCCTCCTTCTCGCGGAACATGTTGTACTCGTTGCCGTCCGCCATCACGGCGCGCTCGCCGAGCGCGAGCTTCTTGGGTGGGTCGGCCGAGGATTGCACCTGCAGCACCTTCTGCTTGGCGAGCTTCTCGAAATAGTCCCAGCCGAGATCGCGCGACATCTGATAAGTCGCGGTCATGATCGTACCGCTGTAGCTCGGATGCGCCTTGACGATCTTGCCGACCCATTTGGGATCGAGCAGGTCGGCGTAGCTCTTGGGCGCCTCCTCGGCCTTCACCATGTTGGTGTTGTAGCCGATGACGCACAGCGTGGCGCGGAAGGTGGCGAAGACGCCGTCGGGGTCCTTGTGCTCGGCGGGATAGTACTTGGCCACGTCCTCCGGCACGTAGGGCTCGAGGATGCCGTCGCGCTTCCAGACGATGAAATGCGCCGCATCGGAGGAATTGACCACGTCGACCGAATGGATGCCGCTCGCATATTCCTGGCCGATGCGCTGGAACACGCGCTCGGCGCCGGTGCGCTCGACGCGCACGGCGATGTCCGGATATTTCGCCTCGAACGCCTTGGCGATGCGCTCGGCCACCGGCAGGTCGATCGAGGTGTAATACACCACCTTGCCCTCTTTCTTCGCCGCCGCGAGCAGTTGCGGCGTGACCGCGCTCGCCGGCGGGGCGGCCGATGCCACCGACGCGAACGCACTGGTCGCCGCCAGCGCCGTCGAGCCTCGCAGCAGATCGCGCCTGGAAATGGTGGACTTCGTCATCGTCGTCTCCTCCTCGATGTCGCTCCCGGGTCCAAGGGTCCCGTCGTCATCCGCTCAGCACGCGGCAGCGCTCCGGCGGCAGGTGCAGCCAGACCGCGGCGCCGCGCGCGATGTTCTCCCCCGCCGGCGCAACCACGCGCAGCTGGGTGCCGTCGGCGGCCTCCACCAGGTAGTCGCGGCTCGCGCCGAGAAAGACCTGTCGCACCACGGTGCCCGGCACCACGTTGTCCGCGCTCGCAGGCTTGCTCGCGGCCAGCCCGATGGCGTGCTGGCGCACCGCGATCGCGCCCTCACCGCCGGCGGCGAAGTTGCCGCCGCTGCAGCGCAGGGTGACGCCCGCGCAGGCGAGATGGCTGGCGTCGAGCGCCTTGCCCCTGATCACGTTGCTCGAGCCGATGAAGCGGGCGACGAATTCCGAGCGCGGACGCTCGTAGATGTCCTCCGGCGAGCCCGCCTGCTCGATCTTGCCCGCGTTCATCACCGCGATGACGTCGGCGGTGGTCATCGCCTCCGACTGGTCGTGGGTGACGTAGACCGTGGTGTAGCGGTACTCGTCGTGCAGCCGGCGTACCTCGAAACGCATCTCCTCGCGCAGGTTGGCGTCGAGATTGGAGAGCGGCTCGTCGAGCAGCAGCGTCTCGGGCTCCACGATCAAGGCGCGCGCGAGCGCCACGCGCTGCTGCTGGCCGCCGGAAAGCTCGCCCGGGTAGCGGTCGGCGAGCGCGCGCAGGTGCGTGGTATCGAGCATGGCGGCGAGCTTGCGATCGATCGTGGCACGGCCGGCCTTGCGCAGCTTGAGCCCGTAGGCGATGTTGTCGGCGACCGTCATGTGCGGCCACAGCGCGTAGCTCTGGAAGATCATCGACATGTTGCGCCGCTCCGGCGGCGTGGTGCGCGCGGGCGATGAGATCACCCGCTCGCCGACCCGGATTTCGCCGGCCGATGGCTCGACGAAGCCGGCGATCAGCCGCAAGGTCGTGGTCTTGCCGCAGCCGGAGGGCCCGAGCAGACACACGAGCCGGCCGTGCTCGATGGTCAGCGAGACGTCATCGACGACCGCGAGCTCGCCATAGCGCTTGGTGAGGCGCCGCAACTCAACCGACGCCACGACGCCGCCTCCTCGGTTTCGGTGGGTTGCCCACCGCCGCCTGTGCCGCGACCATTGAACCACCAAATCGCTGCCCGGCCTCCGCGACTGCTTGCCGCCGGCGGGCCTCCGCCCTCGTTCCGAGGAATCCCGACCTCTCCGAAGTTGCGAGCAGTTCCATCCTTCGAGACGCGCTCCACGCGCGCTCCCCGGCCTGAAGCCGAAGTTGCCCGCTCACTTGCCGGTAAACGCCGGCTTGCGCTTCTCCATGAATGCCCGGCGACCCTCGATGAAGTCGCTGCTGGCGAAGCATTGCTCCACCATCTCGGCGCAACGCGCCAGGTTGCGCTTGGATTCGTCCTTGAGCACCTCGCCGACGATATACTTGACCGCCTTGACTGTGAGCGGCGCGTTGGAGGCGATGGTCTCGGCGTAGCTCTTGACGTAGTCATCGAGCTCGGCTTGCGGCACCACGCGGTTGACCAGCCCCATCTGATGCGCCTCCTCGGCGTCGAACTGGCGCGCGGTGAAGAAGATTTCGCGCGCGAAGGCCGGCCCCACGACATCGACCAGCCGCCGCAGGCCGGCATAGGAATAGCCCAGCCCGAGCTTCGCCGCCGGTACCGCGAAGCGCGAATTGTCGGAGCAGATGCGCAGGTCGCAGCACACCGCCAGCCCGACCCCGCCGCCGATGCAATAGCCGCGGATCATGGCGATGGTGGGCTTGGGGAAGTCCTGCACGCCGGCATAGGCCTTCTCGACCGTCTCGCCGTAGTGCCTGGTGGCGTCCAGCGTCGCGCGCTCGCTCTCGAACTTGGAGACATCGGCGCCGGAGACGAACGCCTTGCCGCCGGCGCCGGTCAGCACGACCACCCGCACCTCGTCGTCGCCGGCGAACGCGTCGAGCATGCGGCTCGTCGCCGCCCACATGTCGAGGGAGACGGCATTGTGGCGCTCCGGATTGTTGAAGATCACGTAGCCGACGCGCCCGTCCTTGCGCGCCAGCATCTTGTCGGTCTTGGTCACGTCGTCCATCGCCTATCCTCCGCGGCTCTGCGCCATGGCGTGATCGAGCCCGCGCGTCAAACGGCCTTCGCCTCGTGCAGCGCCGCAATCTCCTTGGCGCTGAAGCCGAACTCCTTGAGCACCTGGTCGGTGTGCTCGCCCAGCCCCGGCGGCGGGGCGGCCAGCCGGCTGCGCGTGCGCGATAGCGAGACCGGCTGGCCCGCCATGCGCAGCGTCGACTTGTCCTTGCGCTTCACCGTCTGCGCCATCCCGAGGTGCTCGACCTGCGGATCGGCGTAGACCTGGTCGATGCTGTAGATCGGGCCGCAGGGAACGCCCGCCTTGTTGAGCAGCTCGATCCACTCGGCGCTGCTGCGCTTGACGGTGTATCTCTCGATATCGGCATTGAGCGCGTCGCGGTGCTTCGAGCGCCCGGCCGCGGTCTGATATTCCGGCCGCTGCATGAGCTCGCTCGCGCCGGCGGCGGCGCAGAAGCGCGCCCAGATGGTGGAGCCCGTGGACGCGATGTTGATGGCGCCGTCGGCGGTCTTGAACACGCCGGTGGGAATGCTGGTGGGATGATTGTTGCCGGCCTGCTTCGGCACCTCGCGGTCGATCAGCCAGCGCGCGCCCTGGAAGTCGAGCATGAAGATCTGCGCCTGCAGCAGCGACGTGGTCACGTGCTGGCCCTGCTTCGAGGTCTCGCGCTCGAGCAGCGCCACCAGGATGCCGAGCGCGCAGAACAGGCCGGCGCTCAGATCCGCGATCGGTATGCCGACCCGCACCGGGCCCTGCCCGGGCAGGCCGGTGATCGACATCAGCCCGCCCATGCCCTGCGCGATCTGGTCGAAGCCCGGCCGGTCGGCATAGGGGCCGGTCTGTCCGAAGCCGGAGATGCTGGCATAGATGAGCTTGGGATTGATCTTGCGCAGCGCCGCGTAGTCGATGCCGAGCCGGCGCTTCACGTCGGGGCGGAAGTTCTCCACCACCACGTCGGCTTTCTTGACCATGCGCTTGAACGCCGCCAGGGCCGCGGGCGCTTTGAGGTTGAGCGTCATGCTGCGCTTGTTGCGGTGCAGGTTCTGGAAATCCGAGCCTTCGCGCGGACCGCCGAGCTGATCGGCGCCGCCCGGCTCCGGCGGCAGTTCGATCTTGATGACGTTGGCGCCCCAATCGGCGAGCTGGCGCACGCAGGTCGGCCCAGCGCGCACCCGGGTGAGGTCGAGGACGGTGAAGCGTTCGAGCGCGCGCGAGGCGCGGGGAAATGGCATCGGTCGGCACCCTTCGGGGTGTTTCTCGTTCGCGGACGTCGCTTCCGCCCCGGCGGGCGCCGGGGAGGCCCGACATTCCCTGATCTCCTGGCCATTGTCCACCGAGGAACCGATTTGAGCGACCGCGGCGTTGTCGCTATGGTGCGGCCGCGCCGGGGGGCGCCCGAATTGTCCAGGACGCCTCGATGACCACGCCTGCAACGCTGTTCCCGCCGCCGCATCGTCTTCGGCGCTGGTGCGTGCTCTCGGCGCTGCTGATTGCCGGCGCCGCCACGCTCGCCAGCGCCCAGGAGCGGCCGCGCCGCACGCCGCCGCAGACGCAGCAGGGCGAGCAGCGCCCGTCCGAGCAGCACCAGGGTGAACGGCAGGCGGAACAACGGCAGGCCGAAGCGCGCGGCGGCGTGCTGCGGCTGTTGCCGGCGGATTCGGTGACCGAGCACAGCATCGAGCTGCCCGGCGGCAAGCTCGCCTATCGCGCGACCGCCGGCACGCTGCCGCTGTTCGATCAATCCGGCGAGCGCTCGGCCGCGATCTTCTACACCGCCTACGTCGCGAGCAATGGGGGCGCGAACCGTCCCATCACCTTCGCCTTCAACGGCGGACCGGGCGCGGCGGCCGCGTATCTCAATCTGGGGCTGGTCGGGCCGAGAGTGCTCGACTTCGTCGGCAACGATCCCGCCGCCGCCCGCCTGCGCGACAATCCGCAGACCTGGCTCGCGTTCACCGACCTCGTGCTGATCGATCCGATCGGCACCGGCTGGAGCCGCACGGTGAAGGCGGACGGCGCCAGCGCATTCTACGGCGTGCACCAGGATGCCCAGGCGCTGGCCAAGGCGGTCGCGCTCTACCTCGCCAAGCACGATCGCCCTGGCGCGCCCAAATACATTCTGGGCGAGAGCTACGGCGGCTTGCGCTCCGCCCGGGTGGCGCAGGTGCTGCGCCGCGAGCAGGGTATCATCGTCTCCGGCATCCTGATGGTGTCGCCCCTGATCGAAGGCCGGCTGACTTTCGGCGGCGACGGCTTCGCGCTCGACGCCGCGTTGCAGCTGCCGTCGTTGGCGGCGACCGAGCTCGAGCGCAAAGGCACTTTCAGCAAGGCGGCGCTGGCCGACGCGGAGCGTTTCGCGCGCACGGACTACCTCACGACGCTCGCCGGGCCGCCTCCGACCGGCGAGGCGGCGCGTGCCTTCTACGCCCGCGTCGCGCAGATCACCGGGCTGCCCGAGGATACCGTGAGCCGGGCGCGCGGCTTCATCTACGACGCCTACGTCAAACATCTGCGCTCCGGCCAAGGCAAGATCGTCAGCCGCTATGATGCGACCTTTGCGGTCGCCGATCCGTTTCCCGAGCAGGCCGGCGCGCACGCCCCCGATCCGCTGCTCGACGGCCTCACCCGTGCCTATGGCGGCGCGTTCGCCGCCTATGCGCGCGACGAGCTGGGCTTCAAGACGGAGATGACCTACATCCTGCTGGCATCGGACATTTCCGGCAAATGGGATTGGGGCAGGTCCGGCCGCAGCTCGGTCAGCGCCAGCGACGACCTGCGGGAGCTGCTCGCGCTGTTCCCTTCCTTCCGTCTGCTGGTCGCGCACGGCTATAGCGATATGGTGACGCCATATTCGGCAACCCGCTACGTGCTCGAGCATCTGCCGCCGCTCGACGATCCCTCGCGCGCGCAGCTTCGCCTCTATCGCGGCGGCCACATGTTTTATATCGACGCGGACTCACGCAAAGCTTTCACCGCCGACGCCAAGGCGTTCTACGAGTCGGCGCAGTGAGAGATTGATCCCAAGCGGCGAAATTCCGATCCGTGTCCCGGATGCGGCGCAGCGCGAAACGCAGTGAAGCGGTGCGCCGCTGATCCGGGACCGCCACGGTCCGGAACGGTCCCGGTTCTGCAGCGCATCATTCCACTGCGCTCCATGCTGCGCTGCGCCCGGGACACGCACCGAACCAGCCGGCGCAGGTCAGCCCGCAAACTCCAGGACGTCGAAGCCGACGTGGCGGTCGATCACGTAGATCAGCCCCCGCGCGTCGAGCGCCACGTCGTTGCTCTGCGGCGCCGGACGGCCGGCCGCCGGCTCCGGGATGAAATGGCCGACCTCGCGCGGGCTTTGCGGATCGGCGACGTCGATGATGCGCAGGCCGCCGCCGAACCATACCGCGTGCACGATGGTGCCGGTCATGCGCTCGCAGAACTGGTGTGCGCCGAAGCGCGCGCCGCTGACGCGGCTGAACGGCGAATCGAGCTCGCTCACCTGGAACTGCGCCAAGGGTTTGATTGCCGCGAGGTCGCTGACATCGAAGACGAGTAGGCAGGCATGCGCGCGCCCGCGCCGCGCTTCCTCCTCGCTCGCGCTCTGCGCCTGGTCCTCCTCGTCGATCGCGAGCGCGATGCGGCGGCCGCGGACGCGCTCCCCAACCGGCATCACGGTATGGGTCGGCTCCGGAAACAGCGGATGGTAGTTGTAGCTGGCAATGCTTTTGGGCCGGGCGAGATCAGACACGTCGACCACCCAGAAGCCGCCGTGCCAGCAACTCGCCCACATCTCATCGCCGAAGCGCAGCGCGTGATGCAGCCGGTGCCGCCGGCCCGACCAGGCCGGCGTCTCGCCGCCGGCGAGATGCTGCCCCGGCATCCACCAGCGCGAGACCTCGCGCGGGCGCGCCGGCTCGGCGAGATCGTAGATCACCAGGATGTTGCCGACATAGCCCGGCATCTCGGTCGAGATGTAGGCGTGGCGCTCATCCATATCGAAACGGTGCACGCCGATACCGCCGGTCTTGTGGTAGCAGATCAGCTTCGGCTCGCTCGGCGTCGCGACGTCGTAGATCTTGAAGCCGCCATTGTCGTAGCCGCGTTGCTCGAACTCTTCGAGCGCGCGCAGATCGTTCTCGGTCACGCTCATCCGCGCGGCGGTCTCCGCCGGCATCGGCTCGCGGCCGAGCTCTTCGCGCAGGGCGCGGCGCGCGGCCGGCAGCTGCTCGGCGCGCCGCCCGATCCTGCTCATGTTGCGCTCGTGGTTGACGATCATGATATCGCCCGCGACGCGCGCTTTGTGGCTGTGCGAGTCGTGGTCGTCGAGCATGATGGTGGCGACCACGCGCGGGTTGCGCGGATCGGAGATATCGATGATCGAGGTGCCGAGGTGATGCTGGTTCGGGATATGCCCGACATAGGCATGCGAGCCCGCCACGGTGACCTGGCCGCCGCCCGGCAGGTCGAGATGGCCGAGGCGGCGGACGTTGTGCGCGAGCGGCGTCGATCGGTCGATCGTGTTCATGCGAACAAACTCCGCTGGGTCCGCGCGGCGCATCACTCGAGCTTGGCGCCCGAGGCCTTGATGATCGCGCTCCATTTCGGGATCTCGGATCTGATGTAGGCGGCGAACTCGTCGGGCGTGCCGCCGATGACGTCGACGCCGAGATCGCCGAGCGATTTCTTCACGCCGGCATCCGCCAGGCTCGCGACCAGCGCGCGGTTGAGCGCGGCGACGACGTCCCTAGGCGTGTGCGCCGGCGCCACCACGCCGTGCCAGGTGGTCGCGTCGAAATCCTTGAGCCCGAGCTCGTCCATGGTCGGCACATCGGGTAGCACCGCCGTGCGCTTGAGGGTGGCGACCGCCAGCGCACGCACCTTGCCCTCGCGGATATGCGGCACCACCGAGGAGGCGGTGGCGAACATCATCTGCACGTGGCCGGCGATCACGTCCTGCAGGGCCGGCGCCGCGCCCTTGTAGGGCACGTGCACGATGTCGATCTTGGCCTCGGCCTTGAACAGCTCGCCGGCGAGATGGGCGGCGAGCCCGTGCCCGGAGGAGGCGAAGTTGAGCTTGCCGGGATTGGCCTTGGCGAAGCCGATCAGCTCGGCCAGGGAGGTGATCGGCAGCGCCGGGTTCACCACCAGGATATTGGCCTGCGATCCGATCAGCCCGATCGGCGCGAAGTCCGCCACCGGGTCGAAATTGATCTTCTTGTAGAGCGCGGCGTTGGTGGCGAGGATGGCGTTGTTGCCGGCAAGCAGCGTATAGCCGTCGGCCGCGGCATGGGCGACGACATCGGCCGCGACGTTGCCGCCGGCGCCGGGCCGGTTGTCGATCACGACCGGCTGCCCGAGAACCTGCTCGAGCTTTCGTCCGACGATGCGCGCGAGCACGTCGCTCGCACCGCCCGGCGGGAACGCCACCACCAGCGTGACCGGGCGCGTCGGATAATCGACGGCCGGCGCGGCCGGCGTCGCCGCCGCGAGCAGGGCGAGCAAGACCAAAGCAACGCCGGCCGTCGGCAGCTTGCGCCTCATACGAACTGCACCGCAATGCCGCCGAGCGCGCCGAAATCGGCGTGCAGGGTGTCGCTCTTCTGCGCGAACACGACGCGCGTGAACGAGCCCGCCAGCACGAGATGGCCGGGTTCGAGCGCGACCCCGTGGCTGCCCAGCTTGTTGGCGAGCCACGCCACGCCGAGCGCGGGATGGCCGAGCACGCCGGCGGCCACGCCGGTCTCCTCGATTTCGGAATTGCGGTACATGATGCCGCCGACCCAGCGCAGGTCGACGTCGAGCGGAGCGACCGGCCGGCCGCCGACTACGATGCCGGCGGCCGCGCCGTTGTCGGCCACCGTGTCGAAGATCTTGCGCGGGTCCTGCAGCCGCGCGTCGACGATCTCGATCGCGGGGATGACGTATTCGGTCGCGCGCAGCACCTCGGCGAGCCCGACGCCCGGCCCTTTCAGCGCCTTGCCCATGACGAAGGCGAGTTCGATCTCCACCCGCGGCCGGCAATAGTTCTCGTGCGCGATCTTGGCGCCGTCGGCCACCATCATATGGTCGAGCAGGTGCCCGTAGTCGGGCTCGTCGATCTGCGAGGAGCGCTGCATCGCCTTCGAGGTCAGGCCGACCTTGTGGCCGATGAGCTTGGCGCCGGCGGCGATCTTGCGCTTGGCCACTTCGGTGGAGATCGCGTAGGCGTCCTCGAGCGTGATGTCGGGCCAGGTCTTGGAGAGCTGGACCGCCTGTTTGCGCTCCTTTTCCGCGCGCATCAGGATGTCGGCGGCCTTGTTGCGGTCGGCATCGGACAGCATGACGGCTCCTCGGACGGACGGATCGGCCTCGCGAATGTCAGTCTAGCGCATGTCCCAGAAAAAGTGGGCCCCGCTTTTCCGATAAGCACATGCGCAACATCAAAAAGAGCTGGAGCGCATCCCGATTCGATCCAATCGGGGCGCGCTCTTGGCTGGAAACGGCGCGGCGCCTGCTTTTCATCGCACGAGCGGCCGACGCTCGGGCCGGGGTGCGCAGCCGGCGCTACCGGCCGCGTTTGCCGGGCCGATTCTTCTGGATGATGGCCACGATGATCAGAGCGAAGGTGAACAGGCGCGCCAGATAGAACAGCGGCTCCAACTCGTTCGACACGTGGCCGAGCGCGAGCACCGAACGCGCGACTGCATCGACCCCGAAGCCGACCGCGAACAGCAGGAAGAAGCTGTCGCCGGTCTGCCGCCAGAAGCGCAGGAAGAACAGCGTCGCCACGAACGACGCCATGGCGACGGCTCCCATCAGCGCCGCGGCGACCTGGTTCGTCATTCGGTCTTCCAAATCAAGCCATAGAGCAGCACGGCCATCGCCAGGAGTGCGACGGATGTGCGCCAAATGGAGAGGTCGACTTCCGGGAACACCACCTTGTCGAGCACCAGCAGCAGGTTGTTGAGCGTCAAGCCCGCAAAACAGAGGCCGCTCCACAGCAGCAGCTGGTATTTGCCGCGCTGGTAGCCCTGCAGCAGAAGGTAGGTGCACAATGCCGCGGTGAGCGCGCACAGGCCATAGATGATCGGCGCCATGCTAACGATCCTTCCTGAACTTGAAGGCGTCGGCAAACTCGCGGATGCGCCGCGGCTTGGTGTGGATCATGTTGGTCACCGCAATGAGCTGGCGGGAATAGACGTTCGCCACCCGGTCGACCCTCTGGCTCATTTCGGGCGCACACTCGTAACGGTATACTCCGTCCTTGCAGACTAGCAATCCGTCCGCACAGAGCCGCGCGAGCACCTCCGCGATCTCATGCTCGGTGGTGTAGAGCCGCTTTGCCGTCCGGGTCGCGTCCCAAACTTCGTTCGGATTCGCCCACAGCAGCAGCAGGGCCTCCAGCTGGGCGACTGAATCGATGTGCTTCTGGATGAAATCCCGGACGTCGTCCGGAACGATATCATCCGCCATGGTCGGCCTCGCGACCGCTTGCCGACGCGCGCGGCGCCGTGTTCAGGGCAGGCGCCAAATCCGTCATCTGCTCCGCACCAGCCTTGCCGGCCGCTGTCGCGGGCGGGCCGGCGCCTTGACCTGCCCGTGCGTTGCGATCTCGAGGATTTCTTGCCGCTTCCTCAGTTGAGCCGCGTCCAGCAGCATTTGCGCGGCCCAGCGATGGACGTTGCGCACGCGCACGATTTCGCGCATCACCTGCATGCGGGCGCGTTGCTCGGCCTGCGGCATGAACAGCGCGCGATGGATCACCTCGCTCATCGCCTGGGCGTCGTAGGGATTGACGATCAACGCCTCCGACAGCTCGCGCGATGCTCCAGCGAAGTTCGAGAGGATCAAAACGCCCTGTTCGTCGTCGCGCGCGGCGACGAATTCCTTTGCCACTAGGTTCATGCCGTCGTGCAGGCTGGAGACGATGCAAATATCGGCCGCCCGGAACAGCTCGAAGACCTGCTCGGATTCATAGTGCTGGACGACGAGCATGATCGGCCGATGGGCCGCATCGGCATACCGCGAATTGATCTCGTCGGCGAGTGCGCGGGCCTCCGTTTGCAGGTCGGAATAGCTGGAGAGCTTGCTGCGCGTCGGCGCCGCGACCTGCACGAACGCGAAGCGTCCCTGCCATTCCGGATGATTCGTCAGCAGGCGATCCACGGACCGCATGCGATCGACGATGCCCTTCGTGTAGTCGAACCGCTCGATGCCGACCGCGAGACGAATGTCGGCGGGCAAACCCAGGCGCGCGCGCACCGCGGCCCGACAAGCGGGTATCGGCTGCTGTGCGGCCAGGGCGGCGGGCGGCCATTCGATCGAGATCGGATACGGCCGCACGAAGGTTTCGTGCCCGCCCACCGTGATCGAGGCATGCTCGCGATCGATGCGACTCTCGATGAAGCGGTCGACGGTATCGATGAAGTTATTGCAATGGAATTGGGTGTGGAAGCCGAGCACCGTGCTGCCGAGCAGTCCGCTGACGATCTCCTCCTTCCAGGGACAGATGCCGAACGATTCCGAGTTCGGCCAGGGAATGTGCCAGAAGGTGATGATGGTGGCCGACGGCAGCTGCTCCCGGATCATCGCCGGCAGCAGCGCGAAGTGATAATCCTGGACCATGATGATCGGATCCGGGCGCGTCACCTCGTCGAGGACCGCCTGCGCGAATCGAGCATTCACGGCGCGATATCGTTCCCAATCGGGCTGCCGAAACGTCGGCCGCACGAAGGCGATGTGGCAAAGCGGCCACAGACCTTCGTTGGCAAAACCGTAGTAATAGCCGTCCTGCTCCTCGTCCGAGAGCCAGACCCGCCGCAGCGTGTAGGCGGGCGCCTCGGGTGGCACGCGAATGCGGTCGCGGGCGTCGACCACCTCGCGATCGGCGCTGCCGCTGCCGTGCGCGATCCAGGTGCCGCCGCAGGCGCGCATGACCGGCTCGATCGCCGCCACCAGACCGCTGGCCGGCGTCTGTACCCCGACCCCATCGGCGGAGCGATTGTGGATGTAGGGCTCTCGATTGGAGACCACGATGATCTCGGTGCCGGGCAGGTGATTGGCGAGCGTGAGCCGGAGCGTCTCCGCATTCCAGTCGGCGTGGGCGGCGTCGAGGGAGCGGCGACTGTCATCGAGCTGGCGGAACAGATGTCGGATCTCACGGGCCACGAGCGAGCCGTCGGGCGGCGCTTCGCTGTCCCGGCGTCCGGTCCTGACCTCGTCGATCGCCCTGCGCACCGACTGCAGCCAGCCGCGCATGAGCAGCAGCGCGATGACCGACGCCAGCGCCGCGCCGACTAACGCGACCGCGGCGAGCGCGATCATGACCGAGGTCCGGGCCTCGACCCCGCGCCGCTGCGCGAACGTCAGGTCGTGCAGCAGGACGAGATGCCCACTGGTGGTGCCGGCGCTGACGGGGAACGCTCCCACGCTGATCGGCAGACCAGCCGTCTCGACGGTGGAGAAGCTCGCACGGTCCGAACGCGCGACCTTCTCGCAGGAAAAGTCCGCGGGCATCAGCTTGCTGTGATAGAGCAGCACGCCTGCGCGGCTGCAGAACCCGACCGCACGCAGGCGCTCGTCCAGCGCGAGCCGCTCGAACAGATTATCGATCTGGGCTGTCGCGTTGGTCGCGATCAGGCTCGCAAGCTCGTCGCGCACCGAATTGAATACCAGCGTGGAACGCAGCTCGACGTCGCGACGCGACCACTGGTCGACGAAGGTGGTGGCGAAGGGTGAAATCGCGACCACCGCCACGGCCGCGCCGAGCACCGCCCCTACGCCATAAGGGATCAACAAACGCAATGGCGCCCCCGGATTGACAGCTGATCGATTCGCGTCGCTAAGCCCCAAGGAGCATTCGCGCTCCTCTATTCATACTCGACGATGAGCGAAGGTGAATGCGTCTTTTTTGAGCAGCGCGCAACCGATTTCGAATCGCCGACGGCGAGGCCAAGCAAGCCAATTCGCGCATCCGTCCATTCGTTTCCGCGACAGATCGCCACACGACGCGTTCGGCAACGCAGTTCCAGCTTTGCGGCGGCTGCGGTGCCAGCTCCGGCGCGACAGTCGATTCATGCACGCTCCTCTTTCGGAGCAGCGCCCTCACGCGCCTTGCGCCGCCTGCGCGCCGGCGATCGCGGCGAGCACGCGCTGCGAATCAGTGCGCCTCCTCCACGTCGATCAGCGTGCCGTCGGGATCGGCGAGCTGGACGCGGCCGTGCGGGCATTTCTTGAGCAGCGCCAGGCGCGCCGCGCCTTCGGCGTCGAAATCGATCGGCTTGGGCGCGAGATGGATATTGGTCTTGGCGAGCTTGGCGATGTGCGCATTGAACGCCTCGATGCTGGGCACGCGGAAGCCGATATGGTCCATGCCCGGCTGCTCGATGCCGGCGCCGTTGAACGACGAGATCTTCCACGGCAGGATCGCCATCGTGACGCGACCGTCGGTCAGATGATAGCCGCCTTCCTCGCTCGGCAGGTTGCGCGCTTCCAGCTCGAACACGTCGACATAGAAATCGGCGACCCGCTGCGCCTCGCGGGCGCGCAACGCGAAATGGCTGAAGCTCGTGTCCTGCTTCCATTCGCCCTTGGCATAGACTTCGGCGCGGTTCTCGTGCCCGGGCTGTGACAGGTCGAAATAGTTGCCGGCCGGGTCGTGCGCGCTGTAGCTGGCGAATGGCCGGTTGCCCGGCCGCTTCACGATCTCGATGTCAGGATACTTCTTGGCGACCTTGGCGCGGACCTTGTCGAGGTCCTCGACCTCGATGCCGAAATGATCGAGCCCGGCCTTGCGCCCGCCGCGGCGGGGAATCAGGGTCATGCCGAGATAGCCGTCGCCGACCGAGATCGCGCCGATCTCGCGCGCGGTGTCACCCGACGCCTGCAAGCCGAACGCGGCGCGGTAGAACATGCCGAGCAGGGTGTAATGGTCGCTGGTAATGGCGAGATGATTGAGCTTTCCGAACATCGTTGTCTCCTGGGCGATCTGTAGCGCAACCCTTAAATAGTGTACCGCCTTTGACGCGTTATCCTCTGTCCCGGGCGCAGCGCAGCACGAGGGAAGCGAATGGTGCGCTGCAGACACCGATCTCGGGTTTACCCGAGAACGGCACTCAATGTACGCAAGTCGGGTAAACCCCACTTGCGAGGACCGGTACGCACATCGTCTTTGGAACGGTCCCGGGTCTGCAACGCATCGCTCCGCGCTGCGTTGCGCCCGGGACACGGCTGGTGTCAGTTGTCAGAAGCACCACAGTAAAGCGCGTCCCGACGAAATTGAAGGGCAGCAAGCGCTAGCGATAATAGCGCTCGAGCGCGATCTGGCGAACCTCGGCGAGGCCGGCCGGGTCGAGCATGGTCATGGCGTGCTCGACCGTGGCGCGGACCTCGTCGGCGCCGGCATGGTTGGCGGAGAGGCCGAGCTTCCTGACCTCGGCGACGAAGGCCGGATCGCTGACGACGTCGGCGAAGGCTTTGCGCAGCAGCTCGACCCGGTCATGCGGCGTGCCCGGCGTCACCATGATCAGGCGCCCCAAGCCGGCGATGCCGGCGCGCCAGTCGATCAGGCGCGCCTGCGCCGGCGACAGCGCCGCCGCCTCGAACAGGGTCGGCGCATCGGGAAACTGCTCGACGCGCTTGCGCGCGAGCACGGCCACCACCCGCATGCCGTTGCTCGGTCCGTAGAGCGCCGCGGATTCCTCCGACACCACGCGGCCGTCGACCTCGCCGCGCTCGATCGCGAGATTCATGCCGCCGGTGCCCTTGTAGCCGGTAATGATCTTGCTCTTCATGCCGAGCGCGTAGGCCATGATGGCGGTGAAGTCGGCGTTGCCGTCGATCTTGCCGGAGCCGGCCCAGGTGACGGGGGTGTCGCTCCTCGCCATGTCGGCCACGCTGTTGTACGGGGACCTCGGCCCGAGCAGCGCGACCTTGGCCTCGCTGCTCACGCGCGCGAGCCAGGTGAGGCTGCGCACGTCGTAGTTCACGCCCGGCGCGTCGTAGAGCTGTGCGGTCACCAGCGTTTCCCCGCCGACCAGCAGGATGGTCAATCCGTCGGCGCTCGCGTTGACGGTGCGCTGGACCGCGATCAGTCCGCCGGCCCCGGGCTCGTTGGTCGGCAGCATCCGCGCGCCAAGCCTATTCTCGAGATGCGGGATCAGCGCGCGCATATAGGTGTCGTAGCCGCCGCCCGGGCTGCCCATGGTGTAGAACCGCACCTGCTTGCCGCGAAAGAAGTCCGCCGCCGTCTCATCCGCAGCGCGCGCCGGAACCGCCGCGAGCACGGCGGCACCGAGCGCGGCCACGACCAAGCAGCTAAATTTAGTTTGGTGTTTCTGACAACTCGTACCATTCGTGTCCCGGGCGCAACGCAGCGCGGAGCGGTGCGTTGCAGACCCGGGACCGTTGCAAAAACGGTGTGCGCAGCGGTCCCGGTTCTGCAGCGCATCATTCGCTTCGCTCATGCTGCGCAGCGCCCGGGACACCCGGGATACAAGCGTCAGAATCGCTACACTAGCCTTTGCGGCGCCGATCGTTCTCATCGCGTCCTCCGCATGCGTCTATGCCGCGCGCGCCGCCTGCGCACGCGCGATCGCGGCGAGCACGCGGCGCGGGGTGAGCGGCGTCTCGTTGAGCTCGGCGCCCAAGGGCGCGAGCGCGTCGCGCACGGCGTTGGCGATCGCCGCCGGCGGCGCGATCGCGCCGCCCTCGCCCATGCCCTTGACGCCATATTCGGTGTAGGGGGTGGGCGTGTGCAGATGCACGATCTTGATGGCGGGCAATTCGGCGGCGCAGGGGACGAGGTAATCGGCGAGCGTGCCGACCAGCGGCTGGCCCTGCGCGTCGTAGGGAATTTCCTCGTACAGCGCGGTGCCGATGCCTTGCACCACGCCGCCGCGCACCTGGCCCTCGACGATCATCGGGTTGATCATCGTGCCGCAGTCCTCCGCCACCGCGAAATCGAGGAGCTCGATCATCCCGGTCGCGGGATCGACCGCCACCACCGCGGCGTGGGTGGCGTAGGAATAGACCCCGGTATCGATCCCGGGCTGGTAGGTCGCGGTCACGCTCAGCAGCGGCTCCACCCCCGGCGGCAGCGCCTCCATGCGGATATGCGCCACGCGGGCGATCTCCTCGATGCCGACGGCGCCACCCTTGCCGACGACCTTGCCGCCGGCGCAGCGCACGTCGGCGACCTCGCACTGCAGCAGGTGGGCGCCGATCTTGAGGATCTTCTCGCGCAGGAGGCGGGTCGTATGGGCGACCGCGCCGCCGGCCATCACGATGCTGCGCGAGGCGATCGTGCCCATCCCGAACGGCGACATGGAGGTGTCGCCGTGGCGGACCGAGATGCGGGCGGGATCGATGCCGAGCTCCTCATGCGCGATCTGCGCCAGCGTGGTCTCCAGTCCCTGGCCGTGCGATTGAATTCCGACCGCGAGCACCAGCGTGCCGTCGGGCATCAGTTGCGCGGTGCAGCTTTCGTAGCCCGGAATGAACGGGCTGCCGCGGCTGACCCATTCTCCGCAGCCGTGGCCGGTCTGCTCGGAATAGCAGGCAAAGCCCACGCCGATGCGCCGGCCGTCGGGCTCGCCCTGGCGCTGGCGCGCGCGCACCGCGGCGAGATCGATTGCCTCGGCGCAGCGTGTGAGCGCGGCCGGGTAGTCGCCGCTGTCGAACTTGAGCCCGGCGATGGTGGTGTAGGGCATCTGCGCCGCGCTCACCATGTTGTCCGCGCGCACCTCGACCGGATCGCGCCCGACCGCCCGCGCCACCTCGTCGAGCGTGCGCTCGATCGCGAAGCACGCGCCCGGCCGCCCGACCCCGCGATAGGGACCGATCGGCGCCTTGTTGGTCGCCACCGTGTAGGTCTTCACGCGGTAATTGCGGATGCCGTAGGGCCCCGGCAGGTTGCGCGCCGCCATGCCCGTTTCCAGAAACGGCCCGTTCGGCCACATTGCATAGGCGCCGCCATCGACGATCAGCTCGACGTCGATGCCGAGCAGCCGCCCGCGCCCATCGGCATAGGCGGCGACCCGGTAGTGGTGGTCGCGGGTGTGGGTGGAGGCGAGGAAATGCTCGCCGCGATCCTCGACCCAGCGCACGGGATGATCGACCTCGAGCGCGAGCGCGGCCAACGCCGCTTCCTCCGGCGACAGCCGCGCCTTCGAGCCGAAGCCGCCGCCCACGTCTGGCGCGATCACGCGAATCGAGCGCTCCTCGAGTCCGAGCACCTCGGCGAGCCCCAAGCGAATGATGTGCGGCACCTGCGTGGAGGTATAGACGACGAGCTCGCCCAGGCGATGGTCGCGATGCGCCAGCACCGCACGGCCCTCGAGCGGCACCGCGACCTGGCGATGCATGCGATAGTCGCGCCGCACGACCACGTCGGCCGCGCGTGCGGCCGCCTCGATGTCGCCGGCCTGGAACACCCGCTCGATGAAGAGGTTGTTGCTCCAGCTCTCGTGCACCAGGCTCTCCGACTTGGCGATCGCGGCGGCCGCGTCGATGACCGCCGGCAGCAGCTCGAAATCGACCTGCACGGCGCCGGCGAGGTCCTCGGCTTCCGCCCGCGTCGGCGCGATGCACGCGGCGATCGGTTCCCCCACATAGCGCACCTTCTGCGTCGCGAGCGGCGGATAGCCCGACACCTTGAAGCCGGTGACCTGCGGCACCGCGCGCATCTCCTTGAGCCGCGGCAGCGCGCGTGCGGTGAATACGCGGCCGTCGGCTCCCGCCGGCGGCGTAATGCCCTTGATGCGCGCGTGCGCGTGCGGGCTGCGCACGAATGCGACCTCGCGCGTGTCGGCGAGCCTCACGTCGGCGACGAATTGTCCGCGCCCGAGGAGATGACGCGCGTCCTCCTTGCGCAGGAGCGAGGCGCCGACGCCGAGGGAATTCGCGGCCGCCTGCGTCATGCCGGCAGCTCCGGCTGCGGCGGCGCGGACGCCGCGCCGCTAGCGGCGTAGGCGGCATTGAGCCGCGCCTGCGCCACGCCGCGGTCGATCTTGCCAGCGCCGTTGAGCGGCAGCGCCGGAACGATCTCGATGAAGCGGGGATGCGAATAGGCCGGCCCCTTGTCCAGGCAATAGCGCTTGAGCTCGTCTGCCGTCACCGCCGCGCCCGCGCGCGCGATCACCATCGCCGCCGGCACCAACCCCTTGACCGCATGCGCCACCGGCGCGACCACTGCGTTGACCACGTCGGGATGGGCGAACAGGAGGTTCTCGACCTCCTTCGGATAGATGTTCTCGCCGCCGCAGCTGAACATGTCGTCGACCCGGCTGCGGAAGTAGAAGAACCCGTCCTTGTCCTTGCGGAAGATGTCGCCGGTATGCAGCCAGCCGTCGGTGAGCTTGGCGCGCGTGATCTCCGGCTCGTTGTAGTAGCCGAGGCAGACATAGGGGCAGCGGATGAGAAGCTCGCCTTCCTCGGCGTCGTTGCCCTGCGCGTCGATCAGCCTGAGCTCGATCTCGGGCGCCGGCACCCCCGGGCTGCCGCGCGGCACCGGGCGGCCGTCGATCGGAGGGCGCAGCGGGCTGCCGCCCTCGGTCAAGCCGTAGCTCTCCGACACCTTCACGTGCGGCAGCGCGCGCTCGACCGCGTCCATCAGCTCGGGGGTCACCACCGCCGAGCCGATGGTCATTCCCCGCAGCGCGCTCAGATCGAGCGTGCGCAGATAGTCGCGGTGCTGCAGGAACATGGTGAACACGGCGGCAACCCCGCGCGAATAGGTGCACCGGTACTTCGCGAGCGCCTCGAGATAGGCGCGCGGCTCGTAGCCCGGCATCAGCACGAACGAGCCGCCGGCATAGAGCATCGGCTTGACCGTGCCACGCAACGCGTTTTTGTGAAACAGCGGCAGCGCGACCAGGCCGCGATCGGTCTCGGACGCGGGCCAGTAGCGCTGGTTGTAGGCGACGTACCACAGCATGCCGCGATGGGTCATGATCGCGCCCTTGGGCCGGCCGGTTGATCCCGAGGTATAGGGCTGGAACGCCTGGGTGTCGTCCTCGATCGGCGGCGGCGCGACCGCGGCGGCACTTTTCGCCATTTCCGCCTCGAAGGCGAGGAAGCCCGCCGCCTCGCGGTCGAGCAGGAGCCGCTGGCGCAGCGGCAGGCGCCGCGCCAGAGCGAGCGCGTCGCGGTGGCTCCCGGCGTCGACCAGCGCCAGCACGCAGGCCGCCTCCGCGATGATGCGCTCGAGCGTGTCGCCCGCGAGCCGGATGTTGAGCGGCAGCGGGATCGCGCCCGCGCGCATCGCCCCGAAGAAGAACTCGACGAACTCGGTGCGGTTGCCGACGAGCATGGCGACGCGCTCGCCGGCGTGCACCCCGAGCCGCGCCAGCATGCGCGCGACCGCGTCCATGCGCGCGTCGAGCGCGCGGTAGGTCGATGTGCGCTCGCGGCCGCCGAACAGATCGATGATCGCGACCTTGTCCGGCACGCGCGCGGTGGCCTGGTCGAAGAAGAAGCCGAGGTTGCGCCGGCGGTTGACGTTATCCACGCTCATGCCATCCGCTTGCCTGCGCGCCCCGCCGCCCCGCCGTTCCGATTCCGAACCTCGCATCGGCGCGCGGCAATCACGCGTGTGAATTTCGGAAGCGAAGGAGAGTAGCAAATTATTGGTCTATTGCGGGTGCAGGTGAAATGAAATCAGCGCACGGCAGATTCGGTCTGCTCCCTCCCCGACCCCAAGTCGGATATCCGACTTCGGCCATCTTACGTGCCGAACTCGGGTAAACCCGGAGTTCGGGCGGGGGAGGGTTTGGGAGGGGCGCACCGAGTGGCGGGCACTGTTCTGCGTCAACCCGAACGCTGCGGCTTGGTCTAGGCGGTCCGTCGCGCGCAGCAGAAGGTGTGATGAAAAGATCACACAGGGCGCAAATCGCGGATTGAAGTGGGATTTGCGGTTGGCAAAGCGAACAGAATGACTAACCTTGCATCTGCCTATTCATGGGCGTTTCCTCCTTCACTAAAGCCCCGCTCGTCGGGGCTTTTTTTTGCGCGCTCGGCGCCGCCGGCGCGACCTGCGGCCAGCGTGCGAGCGCCGCCGTGCCCGCCGCGGTCAGCGCATAGAGCCCGCGCTCGACCCGGAAGAACCAGCCGTAGACGTTGCGCAACAGGATCTTGGGTGCGTCCGGGACAGCGGCCCTGAGCTCGGACGTGCGCCGCGCGCCGTCGGCGAGCGACGCCGCGCAGATGAGCGCCTGCTGGCGATAGGCGGTCATGATCGGCATCTTCGAACTTCCGCCGAGCGCGGGATCGCCGAGGCGGCGGCGATGCTCCCGCACCAGCAGCGAGCGGCGTTTCGGATCGCGGCGGGGACGCCAGGGACCCGGCTCGACCAGCACCTCGACGCGCCCTCTCGCTGAGACGCCGAGCAGGCCGAAGCCCAGGAGCCGGCAGAGCTTGCGCACGCGCGGATCGCGCTCGCGGCCGCGGCGCCCGCGGGCGCGCACCGCGAGCCAGACCTCGTCGCAGGCGGCGCTGCGGTTGATGCCCTGCAGCACCAGCTCGAGATTGAAGCCGAGCTTGAGCTCGCCCACGATGACGAGCGGCGGCTCTTCGCCGCGCAGCGCGACGAGATCGCAGCCGCAGACTTCGCCCTTCACCTCGAAGCCGAGGCGCTCGAGGAAGCGCTTGACTGGCGCGTAGAGCGAGGTTTCCCGCGGCGAGGTGAGCGGCCTTGGCAGCGGCATACAGGAGCACCGGCGCGAGCAATGGGCGTTCGCCGCGCGGGGGCAGTGCCGCGCCGCGCGGCCGTGGCCCGCATGCGGAGCCGCGAGAGCCGTCGTGCACGGTCCCGCCGCGGCCGAACCATGTCGCCGGCGTGGTAAAGAGAGCGTTAACGCCGCACCCCCGCCGAGGGGCGCGCGGCCTCGCTATCGGCGCTGGGCGTGCCCGAAACGCTGCTTTTTCTCGACCTTTGACACGGAAAGACTCTTTTCTTCCGGGCTCGAATCATATCTGCTCGCGCCCCGCGCATTTCGCGCCTCCGAGGAGGGCAAACCATCATGGCGTCTCCGCGCACCGGGAATGCAATGGCGGCAAAATCCAGCCGCCCCGTGACGATCAAGGACTTGGCGGCAAGGCTCGCCAAGGATCATGAGCTGACCAAACGCGAGGGAGTGGCCATCCTCGGCGACCTCGTGGGGATGATCACCAAGCATCTCAAGAAGGGCGAGCGCATCCGCATCGCCGGGTTGGGCATCCTGCAGGTCAAGGCGCGCGCCGCCCGCATGGGGCGCAATCCCGCCACCGGCGAGGCGATCAAGATCAAGGCCAGCAAGAAGGTCGCGTTCCGCGCCGCCAAGGACCTGAAGGCCGCGATCTAAAGCGCAGCGCTTCACGTTGTTCGCGATTTCGTGCTGAGCGTTTTGCGTCGGCAGTGACCCTGATCCGAGAAGCATGCAGCTTTTCGGGGTGACGTCGACGTGCCGCGGAATGCGCCCCGCCGGTGATCGCCGGCGGGGTATTTTCGTGTGGATTCGAGTTGTCGGGCGGGGCCTCACCCGGGGCGGCGACCGCGCTGCGAACGATCTCGTTGGACCGCGGCGTGAGCGGAAGGCCGCTCCTCCTCAGTGCCGCATCTCCGAGCCCGACGAGCTCGCGTATTCGGCCTCGAACTCCGAGATCTCTCGCACGAGGTCGTCGAGGATGCGCTGGCGCGCGGCGGCGTCGCAGCCGGACGTGATTTCCGCCACGGTCTTGGCGAGCGCGCTGACGATCTCGTCCACGTCGAGCGTGTCCTTCTCGCCGCTGGTCGAGCCGTACTCGGCGTAGAACTCGTCGATCAGGTCGCCGATCAGGCAGTGCAGGCACGGCCGCTCGTCGTTCGATTCCGTGTCATCCGCCATGGCCATCCTTTCATGCACGCGGCGGACGCCAGGCGCCGCCGCGTCGTCGCTTCCCGACCTCGCCGCGCTGCACGCCGGGCCGGGGTTTTCTTAGCGGTCCCGGAAAGCTTCGGTTTGGGAGAGCGCTGCTTGCGCTGCTCGGGTCCTACCCGGCTCCGGACATTCTAAAAAGCCTGGTTCATATATGTTTTTCACGGCGCCATTCCGGGCGGATGCCGCTTTTCCGCCGCAAGCCGGCAACCTGGCGGGCATCGCGGACGCAACCTCCTTATCAAGCATCCGCCGGCGAGACCAGAGCCTCCCGAGCCGCGGTGGCCCGGGGCCGTTGGCGGGTCGCCGACACCGCCGGATCGCCGGTGCCGCATGCGAGGCCGGCAGAGCGCGCCCGGCATCACCCGCGCCTCAACTTTTCTTGAAGCTCCCCGGACGGGAACGGGTCGCAATGTGACCCACATCACATTCGCCGGGCGCGGAACGCATGTATGAGCAATCCCCTGATCGAGGAGTTCGTCATGCCCGAGAAATACACGCCGAACCCCATGCAGACCCGCGCCGAGGCTTCGCCAGCCGGGAGCGGCTGGTCGAAGGCCGAGTTCGTCGCGCTCGAAAGACGCTGGTCGTTCCTGGAGCGGGTCGGCGATGGCAAGGTGGATGCCGAGGGCATCGAGCGGATCTAGGTTGTGTTGCTCATAAAATCGGCCAGCCCTGTCGGCGGTCCGACAAACCAGGATACTGAGAGGGCATGCCCACGGGGCCGCTTTCGACGCAAAACTGGACGCGGCAGAGTTGGCGCCCAATCGTGCGCAAGATTCGTTTGAAGTGATCATCTCGGTCGCGTCTGCCTTTCGGCGCGGCTCCGATCGGCGCGACCTACGCGCTCGAGCCCCACTGGTTCCTGAATGTCGGCAACATCTATGCGCGCTAGGCGAGCTACAGCATCCAGGACTCGTTCAGCTTTTCGAACCAGAACGGAGCGCTGGTGAGCAGCGGCACCGCGTTCCTGAACGCCCAGCAGCGAATCACCAATCAGTCCCTCGCGCGCACGCTCAATCGACAGTTCTGGTGAAGATCGGCGCTGCGAGGGCATAGCGTCGGCGACGACTTGCCGGCGATTGCAATTCCGGCGCCCACGGTTCGCATGCATGCCGATGAATGCTGGCGGTCCCGACAGGACTCGAACCTGTGACCTTCGGTTTAGGAAACCGCTGCTCTATCCGGCTGAGCTACGGGACCATAAGGGTTTTTTCGGTTCTAGTCGTCGATTTGCTACCGAATTGCTACCCAAATGTTGAAGGCTGCGTCAATACGGGCCACCGCATCTTCCTGCATCCCTGGGATTACGTGGCTATAGGTATCCAAGGTTAGGCCAACGGTCGCGTGGCCCAGGCGCTCTGAGGCAATCTTCGGGTGCACACCTGACGCTAACATGTGCGTCGCATGAGAGTGGCGCAAGTCGTGGAATCGCACACGCGGCAGGTTGGTCCCCGCCAGGAACCGATGCCATGCGTGAGTCAATGACTGTGGCTGAATCGCTTGCCCGCCCTCGCCAGCACAGACGAAGCAATCATCGTCGAGTCGGACTCCGAGCTTGAGTAGCTCCTCGGCCTGCCTCGCGCGCCAGGCGCGTAGCTCCGCTATGACCCTGGCTGGCAGCGCGACCTTGCGGCCGCGACCGGATTTGGGTGCCTTGAGTCTTACGCCCTGTCGCGTCTGCTCGAAGCTCTCGATCACAGCGATCTGCCCCTTATCCAGGTCAATGTAACGCCACCGCAACGCAACAATTTCGCCACGGCGGAGCCCCAGCATTCCAGCAAGCATCATCGGCACGAAGATGCGAAGCGGTCTGGCCAGTTC
Source organism: Xanthobacteraceae bacterium (assembly GCA_036555745.1). Taxonomy (GTDB): domain Bacteria; phylum Pseudomonadota; class Alphaproteobacteria; order Rhizobiales; family Xanthobacteraceae; genus VAZQ01. The sequence continues at coordinate 44,705 of DATBKV010000101.1, forward strand.
CAGGGCCTCGGCCATGGTCGGAATATCCCACACGTTCAATGCGCGCCGTTCGACACGCGGGGGATCAACGTCATCGCAGGGGTTTCGGGATAGAATTCGCCAACGCACAGCCTGCCGCAGGGCTTGCGAAAGGACCCGATGGCAATGACCCACCGACCGGGGTGAAAGTCCGCCAACACCTTTCCTACGGCCACAGGAAAGCATTTTGGCATAGGCCGAACTGATCGCCACGGGCTGGAGCTTGGTCAACAACATCGTGCCGAGCGTGGGGGCGAGGTATGTGCGGACAATCTCACTATACCGCTCATGCGTCCGTGGGGCGACCTGTGGCTTGATGTATTCCAGCCATCGGTCGAGGTACTGCGCCACCGTGGTTCGACTCGGCTCGATTGAAGAGCCGTTCTGCAGCTCGGAAACCAGCCTCGCGCACTCGACCTGCGCCTGCCGCTTGGTGCCTGCAAACGAATGCCAGCGGCGCTTGCGCTTGCCAGTCTCAGCATCGCGCATTTCGAGCACGATGGCCCAATGCCCGGGTGATCGCTCGCGAATATGCCCCTTCATCGACGGCGCTCCTTTTGATTTGATTTGCGTGTACGGTCCCAACCGGACCCCAGGTCAGAGAAAAGGTCCGCATATGCGTACCACTCATCTGGGACATGGTAGCCAGGAGGGGGCGAAGTCCGTGACAAGCGCCCGCCTTGGTCAAGATCCATTTCGATCCACGAAATCACCCAGCCTGCTTCGTGCTGGCCAACTTCAATTGGAGTTAGACAGCGATCACGGGAGGCTGGAGGCACTTTTGCCGCTGCCGCCTCAACTTTTGCTGGGACCTCCAGCGCTTCATGCGGAGCGAAGTGAAACACTAGAAACTCAAGCGCATGCCGGAGCGCATCGCCGGTAAACGTGTCGTCGAGCCATCGCTTTTCGGTTGCGCCCTCGACTCTTTCAGTAACGAGCGCGACGGCTTTAGCTAACGTGCGAACATGTCGTTTGTGAGCACGCTCGCGATCACGCCTTATCGAGTCATCAAGACGATGTTCGACTTCTTGCGATAGGGAGCGGCCACTCTTCTGCGCCGCGCGCTCCAGGTCTGCCCGTGTCTTGGGCGTGATCCGCGTCGTAAGCATCGCGGTTTTTCCTGTGAATTCCCCCCGCGGCTTTCGGCCGCCGCCAGGTGCTCGTCTGCGCGCCATTCCCGTCTCGATCCGTTACCCGACCCCAGGCTTCAGTTAATTGTCTGCACATTCCGCGTGATTGTATTCGAATACGATGCCATTGCAAGGCAAAATATGCTACGCGGAAGGTCAGTTTAATCCATAGGAGCCGGCAAAATGACGCCCGAACATCCCAAGACCCTGAGCGTCCCTCACGTGGGGAAGTATTACTTCGCGCTGTCGCGGGGCGCGAGTTATGCGGCAGCGGCTCGTGGGGAGATTCCAACAATCAGATTTGGCAGAAAGCTACGAGTGCCAATCGTTGCCGTCGAGCGGATGCTCGCGGAGGCGGGCAACACAGCCGGTGTGAAGCGCGGTGAACCTTTTGACGCCGGACAAGAGCGCAAGCGCTGAGGCTCGCGATGAGCGCCGCCGACATTGCCTATGCGCTCGGCGACGTACGCCGCGCGGAAACGCAGCTGGCGCGGCCGCTGCCCGCTGCATGCCCGCCCCGAGAGGGCGCGCGAAATAGTCGACGGTGCCGAGGAGAAGCCTGAGCAGCCGCGGCCACGCCTGCTCCGCTCAGCCACGAACACGGCGTATGAACAAGCTTCGCCGCCACCGCGGCAAAGAGCGCGCGCCGCGCGATCGGCGCAACGACCCGTCGCCAAAGGGCGGCGGAAATCGGAGAACAGTCCCATGAACAAGCTTGCGACGAAGGCCACCTTTATCGACGGGTTGGCCGAAGAAGTTGCCGAATTGAAGGGGAACGGGTTTGGTCCGCTGCTGAAATACGACTACGCCAAAGAGAAGTACTTCGTCGGTGAAGACGAAGTCCCGCTCGGGCGAGAATTTATCGCGCATTGTGATCAATACGCGCGCGGATGGACCAAGTTCGTCGACAAGGTGCCGGTCGACGTGCGTGTGTTTAAGATCGGCAACGGCAAGCCACCGGAGCGTCATGAATTGGACGAGTTGCAGCTTGCCGATACGGAGAACGACCTCTGGGTTTTCCAGCGGTTCCTGCCGCTGGAAGACTTAGAAACTGGCGAGATCATCGTGTTCGTCTCCAAGAGCGTCGGCGGCAAGATCGCGCTCGGTGATCTGCTCAGCACTTTTGGGGCCAACGCGCATCGCGGCCTGCCGATGGTGAAGCTCGCGACCGGCAGCTTCAACACCAAAAGCTTTGGCAAAAAGCCGAGGCCGGTTTTCGTAATTATGGGCTATTCCGGCGGTGACACCAAGAAGACCCTTATGTCCCTAAACGAGCCGGGACCGCCAAATTACGAGCCCGGCGATCCCGGCCCCACCTTCGAGAGCGTCGATTTCTGATTCCTACTACGGAGCCGTCGAGGGCAACGCGACGGCTCCAACGTAGAGTGCCAAAATGGCGGAAGACCATATCGGTTCGCCAGCAAGCTTGCAACAACTCGCGGCCGCGCTCGGCGGCGACATAACCAATGGTCAAATTCTTGCACCAGGACCGGGACATTCGCCGCAAGATCGCAGTTTGAGCGTCAAGCTAGACGCTGGCGCGCCTGAGGGCTTCCTCATCCATTCGTTTAGCGGCGACGACCCTATTGCTTGCCGTCACCATGTACGCTTGAGGCTCGGCCTATCGCCACGGCAGGCCAACGGCGGTAAGCGCCGACGGGCCGAAGCCGAAATTGAAGAGGCGCTAGCCGCAGCGATCACGGCGCAGGCCACCAGTAGCAAAGCAACGCCAGTGGTGACGCGCTACGACTACACCGACGAAAACGGCACGGTACTGTACCAGGTCCAGCGCCACCAACCGAAGCGTTTTACTCAGCGCCGACCGGACGGGAACGGCGGCTGGAGCTACCAGCTCGGCGACGTGCGCCGCGTGCTGTACCGCCTGCCCGAACTGTTGAAGTATCCTGACGGCACCGTGTTCGTCTGCGAGGGCGAGAAAGACGCCGACAACGTCGCCGCATTGGGCTACTGCGCAACCACGCTATCTGGCGGCAGCAAGTGGATCGATGAACATTTGCGCGTAATGGCAGGCCGCGATCTGATCGTGCTGGAGGACGATGACGAGACCGGACACAAGAAAGCGCTCGCCGCGGCCAGAGCACTGCACGGTGTGGCCGCCACAGTGCGGGTGGTGAAGTTTCCCGGCTTCAAGGATGTTTCCGATTGGCTGGAAGCCGATACCCGCAACGCCAATAAGTTAGTTGAGACCTGTTTTGATGCGCCACTATGGACGCCGCTCGAAAACGCGGCGCGCGCCGACGATGACAGCGACAGCGGTGGGAACGGCGGTGTTGAGCCGACACCCGCCCAACAGCAGACGCCAACGGCAGCTCCGCCGCCAACTATCGTCGCCTCGCCATTTGCTTGGCGCGAGCCAACCAGCCTCCCGCAACGCGCCTGGCTCTACGGCCGTCATTACATCCGGCAATTCGTGACCTGCACCATCGCACCCGGCGGGCACGGCAAGACCTCGCTCGTCATCGTGGAGGCACTGGCGCTGGCCAGCGGAAGCGCATTGCTCGGGATCACACCGACCGAGCGCGCGCGAGTGTGGCTATGGAACGGCGAGGACCCAATCGACGAGGTGGACCGCAGGATTACGGCGGCGATGATTCAGCACCAGATCGAGCCGCAGCATATTGAGGGGTACCTTTTTCGCAACACCGGCCGGGACACGCCGATCGTACTAGCGACACAAACCCGCACCGGTACCATCATCGCCAAGCCGGTGGTCAACGCCATGATCGAGGCCATCAAGCAAAACAAGATCAGCGCACTTGTCATTGACCCTTTCGTAAAGAGCCACAAGGTCAACGAGAGCGACAACAACGCCATCGACGCAGTGGCAACTCAGTGGGCGGAAATTGCGGACGTCACCAATTGCGCGATCGAGCTGCTGCACCACCCGCGCAAAACCGGCGGCGCCGAAATAACCGTCGAGGACAGCAGGGGCGCGATCGCGCTGATTAACGCCTCACGCTCGGCCCGCGTGCTCAACAAGATGAGCAGGCAGGAGGCGGAAGATGCAGGGATCGAAACAAGGGCCGCGTGGCGCTACTTCCGGCTCGACAACGGCAAAGCCAGCATGGCACCGCCACCCGAGCGCGCCAACTGGTACCAGCTCGTCTCCGTACCACTTGGCAACGGCGACGATGTCGGCGCCGTGGCCGCCTGGACATGGCCAGACCCCTTCGCAGGTGTGACCATGCATGATCTACGGGCCGTGCAGAAAGAGGTCGGCGAAGGCGGGCCATGGCGATCCGACATCCGCGCCGACAATTGGGCCGGCAAGCCGATCGCCAGGGCCCTCAAGCTCGATCTTGCCAAGGACAACGACAAGAAGAAGGTCAAATCCATGCTGAAGGTCTGGATCAGGAACGGCATGCTCGTCGAGGAGGAAGGCGAGGGGCGTGGTCGCCACGCCGTAAAGCTCATCAAGGTAGGAACCCGAGCCTGACATGGAGGGGCAAATCCAAACTGCGGCAGTCCGCCAATTTCAACTGCCGCAACACTGCCGCAAAAGCGGCGGCGAAGGCTGCGGCAGTAGTTGTTTTTTCCTATAAGGAAAAACAACTGCCGCACCGCCGCGGACAGTTTGAGGGAAGGAACTGCCGCAGACCGCCGCTGCGGCGCGTCACCGAAGCCACAACGTACTCCGTGGGTCGTTTCTGACTATTCCCCGGACGGGAAAAGGCGTTTTGGCGTGGAACTGATATTATCAGCGAGCCGGTCTGGTAAGTATTGACTAGGCCTGATACCCGATGGGCTGGTCCGATTCGAGATCCGGTCTCAGCGCGCAACACCGCAACCCTCTGTCGCTTCGTAAGAACATTGGAGGCGTTTCGGCAACAAGTTACGGCATGCAGATGGTCTTTAGGCCAATATCGTCAGGCAATCCCGCCGCCGATGTCTACATCGCGCGGAGGCGAGTAAACGACGCATTTATGCGCGATTTGCTGGCGCTTTGGCAGGAAAAAGGTCCGCAAGTCCTTGAACGAGTAGCGCGAGAGCAGCCTGGAACCCTGGTCAAGTGCCTTACGATGATTATTCCCAAGGAGATGAAGGTCGAGCACGGCAATCCCGCCGGGCGCCTTTCCGACGACGCCTTGGCCATGATGATTGCCGAACTGGAGAAGCGGATTGCGAGCCGCCCGCAGGGCGAAAATGCCAAGGTAATCGACGTGCAAGCTGAGCCTGCACTTCCGCCTCCGGATCAGCCTGCGTGCGGTTCATGGAAGCGCAATCCCAAAAGCAGCCCTCAGCGCCTGGCGAAAGCCCGCGAATACATGCGTAAGCGCCGGGCGGCCGAGAAAGCCGCAAAGCAGCCTGAAACGCAGAAAACAGACACAGCGCCATCCACGCCGCCTGCCTGAGAGGGTTACGGCACTCAAAGCGC
>DATBKV010000102.1:0-31753 GCA_036555745.1 Xanthobacteraceae bacterium
GCAGAGCGCGAGATGGCGCTTGCCCCCTTATCCAACAAACGGCTCCTGCGCGACCTGGTCACCGAGATCGCGCCGCCGGCGGAGAGGTTGGTAAAGTGATGCATCGGTTGTTGCTGCCCGGCGTCGAACTGTCGTCCCCGCGCAGGCGGGGACCCATATCCCAGAGGTCGTGGTGTATGGCACGATGGGTCCCCGCTTTCGCGGGGACGACAACCATCGTGGCGTCTACCAGTGCACGCGGCCGAGAGTAAACAAGAGCAAGGCCACAGCCATGTTCCAGACCCGAAAAGAACAGATGTCCGTCGAACGCTCGCCGACCGCCTTCGGCGATCTGCGCGGCTGGATCGAAGCACTGCGCGCGCAAGGCGAGCTCAAGGAGATCGTCTCCGAGGTCGATTGGAATATCGAGCTCGGCACCATCATGCGGCTGGCGCAGGGGCCCGGCACCGGCAAGGCGCTCTTGTTCAACAACATCAAGGACTACAACACGCCGAGGAGCCGCTGCCGCCGCATCTTCGGCTCCGCGCTCAACAGCTACCGGCGCGTCGCCATGATGCTGGGCTTGCCGCCCGACACCCATCCGCGCGAGCTCGTTAAGATCGGCCGTACCATCCTCACCGGCAGCATTCCCCCGAGCATCGTGCCGACCGGCCCGGTGAAGCAGAACATTCTCAAAGGGGCCGACATCGATCTTTACGAGTTCCCCACCCCGCATTGGAACCGGCTCGACGGCGGCCGCTATCTCCTGACCTACGGAGGTTGCGTCACCAAGGATCCCGAATCCGGCATCATGAACGTCGGCATCTACCGCGGCATGGTCGCCGGCCACGACCGCATCCCGATCCTGATGTGGCGCGCGCAGCACATCGGGCATCACTTCACCGCTTGGCAGAACGGCGGCAGTGCGGAAATGCCGATCGCGGTGGCGATCGGTTGGGAGCCGTCGCTAGGCTTCACCGGCGGATCCCCGGTGCCCAAGGGGATGTGCGAATACGACGTGATGGGCGCCATTCGCGGCGCGCCGGTCGAGCTGGTGAAATGCGAGACCGTGGAACTCTATGTGCCGGCAAGCGCCGAGATCGTGATCGAAGGCTATCTCGGTCTCGACCCCAACACCTATGTGATGGAAGGTCCCTATGCCGAGTTCACCGGCTATATCGCGGGCGACCGCTCGCCCAAGCCGACCATTCGCGTCACCGCCATCACGCACCGCGACGATCCGATCCTGCGCGGGACCATCGAAGGCTCCATGCCCGGCAGCTATTCCGAGAACGGCGTGTGCTCGTCGATCATGCGCGCGGCGACCGCGTGGAACGTGCTGGACCGCGCCGGCGTTCCGGGCATCACCGACGTGTGGTGCCCGCCGGTACAAACCGGGATCAACGTCCTGATCCGGATGAAACAGAGCTATCGCGGCCAAGCCAAGCAGGCGGCCAACGCGCTGTGGGGCTCTTCCGCCGCGCACGTGCGCTACAAGCACGTCACCGTAGTCGACGACGACATCGACATCCACGATTACGCCGCCGTCGACTGGGCGATTGCCCATCGCGTCAACGCCGGCGAGAACGATGTGGTGATCATGCCGGCCACATTCGGCGCGGGCCTCGACCCGTCGACACGGCGGCGCGACCGCAATCCCGACTTGTTCGGCACCGGCAAGTGGAATCGGATGCTGATCGATGCCACCGTCAATCTCGATTACGACCCCGATCCCGAGCTCGGCGGCGCCCGTTTCCCCCCGACGGTGTGGCCCGAGCAGGATGATATCGAGAAGGCCTACGCGCGCTGGAGCGAGCTCGGCCTGGGCAAGCCGAAAGGCGGATGACGATCCGGCGATCGTTCCGATAGAGTGAGCCCGCTTCCGTCCCGCCATGGAGACCACGCCGATGACCGATCAAGCCGTTACGTTTGCCTCCGCCGGCCTCAAGCTCTCCGGCGTGGTGCACGTCCCGAGTGGGATACGGCCGGGAGAGCGGCGCGCCGCTTTTCTGGTGCTGCACGGCTTCGGCAGCAACAAGACCTCGTCCAATACCATGCAGCCGACGAACGTGCTCCGCGAGCTGGGCTACGTGGTGCTGCGCTTCGATATGCGCGGTTGCGGCGAGAGCGAGGGCGAGCCGGGCCGGGTGATCTGCCTCGAGCAGGTCGAGGATACCCGCAACGCGCTGAGCTTCCTCGCCCGGCATTCCGCGGTCGACCCCGATCGCATCGGAGTGATCGGATCGAGCTTCGGGGGCGCGGTTGCCGTCTATGCCGGCGGCGTCGATACGCGGGTCGCCGCAGTCATTTCCAACGGCGGTTGGGGCGACGGCGAACGCAAATTCCGCGGCCAGCACAAGGGCCCGCAGGAGTGGCAACGCTTCACCCGCATGCTCGAGGAGGGCCGCGAGCATCGCGCCCGCACCGGCAAATCGCTGATGGTTCCGCGCTACGACATCGTGCCGATCCCGCCGCATCTGCGGGGTAACCTCGCCGCCAACTCAATCCAGTCGTTTCCGGCGGAGACCGCGCAGAGCATGTTCGACTTCCGCGCCGACGACGTGGTGGGACGCATTGCGCCGCGGCCGCTGTTGCTGCTGCATGCGGCCAACGATTCCGTCACTCCGACCGAGCAGTCGATCGAGCTGTTCAAGCGCGCCGGCCAGCCAACCGAGCTGCACCTCATCAGCGACGCCGACCATTTCATGTTCGGCGAGGACAACAGGCGCGTCTGGGACCTGCTGCGCGGCTGGCTTGCCGAATACTTCCCGGCCGCCGCGGCAGCGCGCCCCAAAGTCGCGGCGGCGGCCCACTGACCACGGCCCTCGGGCACGGCGGCCGAGGAAGCGACTCGAGTGAATCTCGAAGCCTCCAAGGCGAAGGTCGCGGCGCTCACCGCGCCGCGCAACGTCGTTCTGGTCGGCGCCAGCGATCGTCCCGGCAGCTGGGCGGCGCGGGTGTGGCACAACCTCAACCGCTACGGATTCCCTGGCCCCATCCAACTCCTCAATCCCCGCCGCACCGAGATCTGGGGCAACCCCTGCTACCCGGACTTTGCGAGCCTGCCGCAACCGCCCGACCATATGGTGGTGCTGGTGCCGGCCGCCTCGGTCGTCGATACGCTCGAGCAGGGCGCCGGCGCCGGCGCACGCAGCGCCACCGTCTTTTCCGCGGGCTTCGGGGAAGGCTTCGACAGCACGGGCGCGGCGCTCGGTCGCGCCCTCGCCGCGGTGATCGCACGCACCGGCATTGCGGTCTCGGGCCCGAATTGCATGGGCAATGTCTGCGCCAAAAGCCGCCTCGTCACCTTGACCGAGGACCGTCCGCTGGCGGTGCGGGAAGGACCGGTGGCGCTCGTCGGACAGAGCGGCGGCATGATGATCTTCACCAACCAGGCTCTGCAGGAGCGCGGCATCTGGCCGGAATATCTGATCACCAGCGGCAACGAGGCCGGCCTCGCGACCGCCGACTACATCGCCTTCTTCGCCGATCAGCCCGAGCTCAAGGTCATCATCGTCTATGTCGAGGCGATCACGCAGCTCCCGGCATTCAAGGCGGCGTGCCGGATCGCCCGCGCGGCGGGCAAGTCAATCGTCGCGGTCAAGCTCGGCCAGTCGGAGGCGGGGCGCAACGCCGCCATGGCCCACACCGCCTCGCTCGCGGGCAGCGTCGCGGTCTTCGACGCGGTCGCGGGCGAGCTTGGGGTCATTCGCGCCGAAACCCTCGACGACGCGGTCGAAATCGCCGAGCTCATCGTGCATACCGGTGCGCCGCCAGGCCGCCGGCTCGGCGCGGTCACGCTGTCGGGCGCCTATCGCGGCCTCCTGCTCGATTCGGCGGAGCGCAACGGTCTCGAATTTCCAGAGCTCGCACCGGCCACGACGGCGCAGCTCAAGTCCGTCCTCACGGTGGGCTCGCTGGTAAGCAATCCGATCGATGGCGGCTTCGGGGTGCTCAGCAGCGCCGACAATTTCATGGCGAGCATCGAAGCGCTGCAGGCAGACCCGAACGTGGACATGGTGCTGGTCCAGGAGACCCTGCCGCGCGCACCCGGCTCGGAGCGCGCCGAGCGCTATATTCGCCTGGTCGACGACTTTGCCGCGACGAAGTCGACAAAGCCCATCGCCTTTATTACCCCGATCTCCCAGGGCCACACCGACTACAGCCGCGCGCTGCGGGCAAAGGCCCCGCACGTGTCATTCCTGCAGGAGGCCTACAAGGCGTTACGCGCACTCGCGAGCGTCGCGCGCCGGGACGAGCGCGAGCGACTGGCGCACGGCGAGACGGAGGAGCAACCGCCCACGCCGGAACGGCGAATGCTGATCGAGCGCCTGCGGGCGAGCGTCGCCCAACATCCGATCGCCCTGGACGAGGTCCGCTCCAAGGAGTTGCTGCGCGCGTGGGGGATCGCCACGCCGCCCGAAGCATTGGTGACATCGGGCCCCGATGCGATCGCAGCGGCCGACCGCATCGGCTATCCGGTCGTGCTCAAAGCGGTATCCAGCGAGCTCATGCACAAGTCCGAGCTGGGCGCGGTCGCGCTCGATCTCGCCACGCCCGAGCAATTGACCGCCGCCTACGACCGGATGACGCGCGACCTCGCCCGCCATCGGGTCTCCGGCATGCTGGTGTGCCGGCAGATGCGTGGCGGCGTGGAGCTGGCGCTCGGCCTGCATCGCGACCCCGAGATGGGGCTCGTCGTGATGGCCGGCAGCGGCGGCGTGCTGCTCGAGCTCGTCGGCGACGTGGCGTTTTGCGCACCGCCGGTGAGCGAGGAGAAGGCACGCGCCATGCTTGCGGGACTGCGCGCGGCCAAGCTGCTTCAGGGCTACCGCGGCTCCGCGGCTCAGGATGTCGATGCCGTGGTGAATGCGCTGGCCGCGCTCGGCCGTCTCGCCGTCGACCTCGACGGCGTCGTTCGATCCGTCGACATCAATCCGTTCCTGGCGCTGCCACGAGGCGGCGTGGCGCTCGACGCGCTGGTCGTGCTCGGCCGGTGACGGCAGGCATCGGCGCCGCACGCCGAGCCTTGTCGATATTGCCTGATGCTGTCAGTCTGATCGGGGAGAAACCGTATCAGACCACGCGCAAGCTTGCGCGCGCTCGCAAGGAGGGCGCGATGATTGGCAAGATATGCTGCTCCATCGTGATGATCGTGTTGGCATGCTCCGCCGCTGCGGCGACCGATATCCGCCGGGTCGTCACTGCACTCGATGCCAATGACAAGTCGATCGCGCTGTTCGACAGCCGCCAGGCGCTCGATGGCGGAAGCTCCGGCAGCCCGTCGGCGATACTGTGGGCAACCGATTCGGCACCGGCAGGTCTCTCGTTCAGAGACGACAGCGCTGCCAAGCCACCGGCCGCCCTGCCTCCCGATAGCGGCACTGCGCTGCTCGTGGTCGACTTTCCGCCGCTCGACCCGGCCACGGAGGCGAAGATGGAGCCCGATCTCATGATGAAGGTGATCGGCGATCGCGCGCCGCGCAGGGGCCTGCCGGTGCGGCATCCACTGATGCATCGTACGCGCACTGTCGACTATGCGGTCGTGCTGTCCGGCGAGATCGACATGATGCTTGACGACTCGGTGATGCACATCAAGGCGGGCGACGTGGTCGTGCAGCAGGCGACCAACCACGCCTGGATCAATCACAGCGGGCAGCCTTGCCGCATCCTGTTCGTGCTGGTGGACGCCCGGCAGCCGTGACCGGCAGGCGTTAAAGGCAGGCGCATCCGGACGCGATGCCCATCGGCGATCGGGGCGCAGGCGGAGGATGCGCTCGGTCGCGGACGTTGCCATCGAGCATTTGGTCGCGCCGCGCCATTGTGCTAGCCGATTGCACGCGAGCATTGCAGCAGGCCAGGAATGAGCCCCATCGTCCAAGACAAACAGAAAGAGATCGCGTTCTTCGACCGCCATGCCGCCGCGGACGATTACGACGTATTCACCCCGGAGGCGAGCGCGCGCCTTGTCGATGCCTTCGTCGGGCTGAGCGGGCTGAAGCCCGGCGCGCGGGTGGCCGATCTCGGCTGCGGGTCGGGCGCATTTACAGCGCTGCTGGCGCGCGCCGGGTATGCGTGCGTCGGACTCGATCTCAGCTCCAAACTCGTCGCGGTCGGCCGCCGCAAATATCCCGGCATCGACTTCGTCGAAGGCGATATCGAGCACCTGCCGTTTCCGGATGCCAGCTTCGACGGCGTGCTGTTGAGCGGCGTGGTGCATCACTTTCCCGACCCATCCCGCTGCGCGGCCGAGGTGTTTCGCGTACTGCGTTCGCACGGGTGTTTCGTCGCCTTCGATCCCAATCGGATGAATCCGTTCATGTGGCTCTATCGCGACCGCGCGTCCCCGTTCTACAGCCAGGTCGGGGTCACCGAGAACGAACGCCCGGTGCTCGCGCACGAGGTCGCGAAGGTGTTTGAGCGCGCCGGCTTTACCGTCGCCTCCCACTATCTGGCAGGACTGGCCTATCGCTACGTCGCGTCGCCACGTGCCCGGCTCGTGCTGCCAGTCTACAACCTGATCGACGCCGCCGTGTTCGGCCTTCCATTCATGAAGCGACTGCGCCCGTTCGTGCTCACCGCCGGCGCGAAGCCGTGAGCGATGACGCCCGAGCTCGATATCGTCATCCCGGTCTACAACGAGGGCCGCAACATCGTCGCGACGTTGGTCGCGCTCAGGCAATCGGTGACTACGCCCGCGCGCGTGCTGATCTGCTACGATCATCCTGCCGACGACACGCTGCCGGCGATCCGCGACAATCCGCATGCGTACGAGGGACTCGTGGTCGAGCTCGTGCGCAACGCCGGGCGCGGCGCCCACGGCGCGGTCATGACCGGCTTTGCCGCGAGCACCGCTCCGTTCGTGCTGATGTATCCCGCCGACGACCATACCAACGCACCGATGCTCGATCGAATGGTGGCGCTGGCGCGAGCGGGATGCGACATCGTCTGCGCCAGCCGCTTCACCGCGGGCGGCGCCATGGTCGGCTGCCCGCCGCTCAAGGCGGTGCTGGTGCGCAGCGCCAACTTCACGCTGCGGCATCTCGCGCGGTTGCCGACTACGGATGCCAGCAACGGCTTCCGCATGTTCTCGCGTCGCGTGATCGAGCAGATCGCCGTCGAGTCCGAGCAAGGCTTCTGCTACAGCATCGAGCTCCTGGTGAAGGCCCACCGCCTGGGTTGGGCCGTGGCCGAAGTGCCGGTGCGCTGGTTCGAGCGCCGGCACGGCGCGAGCCGGTTCCAGGTGATCAAGTGGCTTCCGGCCTATCTGCGCTGGTATGCCTACGCCTTCGCCACCACTTTTCTGCGGCGGCCGCCAGCCACGGTCACGCGGAAGGGCACGTGACCTCAGGTAGCCCCATGAAATGGCCGAGAATTCGCTCGCGCCGGACCACCGCGGTTTCGCCCTGGATGAGCATCGTCGCGCGTGAGGTCGAATTTTCGCGCGGCGCAGAGGCGCAGCTCTATCACGCGGTGGCGCAGGCCGATTATATCTCGATTGTTGCACTGACCGCAGGCGGTAAAATTCCGATCGTGCGGCAGTACCGGCCGGCGATCGAGGCATTCGCGTGGGAGTTGCCGGCGGGGCTCGTCGATCAGGGAGAAGACCCCGCGGACGGCTGCCGGCGCGAGCTGTTGGAAGAGACCGGACTGACGGCACGTGCCGTGCACGCCCTGGGCGCGAACCGCGCCTGTACGGGGCGCCTCGATAATCGGATCCACAACTTCTTCGTCGCCGCGGGCGAGCGCATCCGACCCTTCGAGCCGGAGCCGGGCATCACGGTAAAGCTGGTGTCGCCGGCCGAGATCGTCGGCCTGATCAGGCGCGGCGAGTTTGTTTCGCAGCTCCATATCGGCGCGCTTTTGCTTGCTGAGCTGCACGGCTTCATCGCTTTGCCGCGCGCGCGGGCGAAACGGCGAGCGATGCGCAAGCCGAAAGCGAGACCATCGGGGCGCGGCTGATCTGAGAGTTGTCGACGACGCGGTCACGCGCTCATGCGCGACACGCGATCCAGGCTCTGTGCCATGGCGCGACTTGCAGGGTGGTCGGCAATCCGCTTGCTCGGCTGCGGAAAGCACCGTCGCACCCACGCAATTCCCTCCTCGTGCAGCCACACCGTCGCGACCAGCAGCGTGAGCAGCCAGGTCAAATAGTAGTAGCGGCCGGCGGTGGCGTAGAACAGGCCAACGCATTGCTGCGCGAGCGTGGCCCAGGCGGTAAGCCGCAGCCAGGGATCGACCTTGGGCCAGATTGCCACCCGCACCAGGATGGCGAGCGCTGCCGCATTGAGCGGCGTCGCAAGGATGGATTCCGAGGGCCCCGCGAGCCAGCCCGCGATCTGCTGCAGCGCGCGCGCCACATGCTCGCCTGCGAGATCAAAGCGGACCAGCTCCCCGAGCGCCGCCAGATAGGCCGAGGGTGGCATCACCAGCGCGCCGGGATGCGCCGCGGTCGAAGTAAACGGGACGAAGGCGCCGCCGTAAATCCAGTTATGCAGCGCCATGCCCAGCACCGGCGCGAAACCGACGCACAGGCCGGCCAGACGCCGGTACTGGCGCTGCCACAGCGCCGCTACCCCGGCGCCGGCGAGCAGGATACCCACCGCCGGCGCGATATTGGGGCGCACGAATAGCGCGAGCGCGAACAGCAGGCCGGCGCCGAGGGCGGGGCCCGATCGATCCTGCGGCCGGTCGCCCACACGCCCGACCAGCAGCACAAATGCGCCGATAAAGCTGACATAGGCCGCCGGATCGGCAAAGCCGCGCGCCGCCCATTTGACGTATTGGACGAGGCTCGAGCCGAACAGAACGCCGACCGGAACGGCGGCGAACACGAACGTCACCGCCACCGCCCAGCGCGGCGGCAGAAAGCGCCGGAACATGGCGAAGACCAGCAACGGCAGCAGCAGAATGAGCGAGAGGTAGCCGAGATAGCTTTCACCGAAGATCAGATGCTCGAACGCGCGCAGGTAGCGCATGCCGGGCGTGAAGTAGAATACCGGCTCACCGCCCTCGAGCGCGCCCGCAAGGTCGCCGGCGCGCGCCTGCTGCAGCATGGTGCGGGCATAGCCGTCATAGACCAGACCGTCGTCGCCGCTGTCGAACGGCCGCACTCCGCCAATGAAGCTGGCATCGTTGAAGAGCACGACGATCAGCGTGATTGCGAGAAGCGCCAATGGTGGTGCAAGGCGTCGGGAGGAAATCCCCGCCAATAACCCGATCACGACGGCGCAAGCGGCGAGGGCCAGGGCGGGCTCGATCAGCTGGCGCAGTCTGACCTGCGCGGTCGGCACGAGGCGCATGGCCAGCGGCGGCGTTTGCTTGATCGCAACGCCAAAGATCCGTCGTCCGATGTCGGTCGCTGCGAGCGTTCGACATTGCATCGAGGGATGCGTGATCCGGTCGAACTGCTCGTCTGCACCTTCCCACAGCACCTCGCCGCGCCAGCACAAGTGGCTGCCGACGAAATCCGACGGGAACCGATACATGACGAACCACGGCATCGTGAGGTCCCAGCGATGCACCAGCGCGAACGAACTGCGCTCGCGCGAAGCGCGGTCGACATCGCTGACCCGCGAATTCCAGTTATAGCCGCCCTCGTTGATGAACCCGAGGCGCAGCCATATCGGATCGGCGAAGTCGATCCCCGTGACGCGCCGCGAATAGGCGGGCCGCTGGTAGATGCCGTCGGCGGAAAAGGCGAAGGCCTGGCGCGGGAAGGCTTGGCCCCGCCAGCACCCCTCCTGCGCTGGGTCGCAACGGCGCCCGCGCGGATATCGGGCATCGAACTCGGCGGCCATGAGACGAAACGCCTGTGACGGCAGCGCACGCTCGAGCGCGCCGCCCGGGGCGTCCACCAGGAAGACGTTGTGCCCTTCCTCGATGCGCGGGGCCGCAAGCCAGATTTGTCCCGCGATGCACAGCGCGACTGCCGCCAGCGCGCCCAACCAGCGCCCGCGCCGCACCGAGACCTTCCCGGTCACGACGATGACGGTGGCGACGACGAGGATCGCGTAGCGAAAGAGATCGTTGATGGGAAGCCCGAGCGCCGCGACGATTAGGATCAGCACGGCGAGCTTCAACCAGGGCTGATGGGCTTTGCCGGGCGCGGAATCTGCGAAGTTCAATGCTCGGGGTCCGGTTTGGGCGGACCGTACCGGCTCGCACGCGACTTGTCGAAGGGAGGGGCTACCCTTCGCCAGGTGTGTCCCGGCTGCCACATTGCCAGATGTTCCCACCAGGTTTGGCAAAACGTAACGGGACTGCGGGGCTGGGAATGCTTGAGTATTCGATGGGGAAGTTTGCGGGGGCGTCATGCGTGCGGCGACCGGGGCTGATCGCAATCGGGCACGGCTTTCGCCCGTCAGGCGGCGGCTATTGCAGGGGGTGGCGGTCGGCACGCTGCTGTTGCCGGCGGCGCTTGCGTTGCGGCAGCCGGCTCTGGGCCAGGCGGCGGCGACGCTGCCCGAAGTGACGGTTACTGCCCCAAAAGCGGCCGCCGCGCCGGCGCGGCGGGCACCCCGGACCACCCGCGCGGCTCCCGCGCGTGTCCGGCCGGCGCCCGCGCCGGCCGCCGTGCGCGAATCAACACCCGCGCTGCAGGTGGTCGCGACCACGCCGGTGCCGGGGATCGGCTTCGATCGCAACAAAGTACCGGCGATGGTTCAGACGGTTACCTCGCAAGACTTCTCGCGGACCTATTCGCCCAATGTGGTCGAGACGCTGCAGCAGCGCATTCCTGGCGTCGTCATCAACAATGTCCAGGGCAACGAGTTCACCACCGATCTGCGCTATCGCGGTTTCAGCGCCTCCCCGGTGCAGGGCACACCGCAGGGGCTCGCCGTCTATATGCAAGGCGTGCGCGTCAACGAAGCCTTTGGGGACACCGTCAACTGGGACTTGATTCCGAAGGTCGCGGTCGGCCGCGCGGATGTCTGGACCAACAATCCGACCTTCGGCCTCAATGCTCTTGGCGGTGCGATCAGCTTCCAGATGAAGGACGGGTTCACCTATAACGGCACCGAATTCGATACCTCGGGCGGCTCCTACGGCCGTGTCGGCGGCTCCCTGCAATACGGGGTGCGCAACGGCGAATGGGGACTCTATCTCGCCGCGGAAGGCTTGAAGGACGACGGCTGGCGCTACCAGTCACCATCGCGGCTGGCGCGCTTCTATGGCGATCTCGGCTGGAAGGGCACCGATGCCGAGATCCATCTGGTCACGTCCGCAGCAGACAACTACTTCGGCGTCATCGGACCCACGCCGGTCGAACTGCTAGCCAACGACTACCGCGCGATCTTTACCTGGCCGCAGACCACCAAAAATCAGGCGGAGTTGATCGCGCTCAACGGCCGCTACTCCGTGACCGATCACTGGACCATCCAGAGCAACCTCTATTACCGCCGGTTTCACCAGGAGCATGTTGACGGCAACGCCGCCGAGATCGAGCGCTGCAGCGGGGCTGCCAGCAATCCGCTGTTCAACACGCTGTGCCTGGAAAACGACGCCTTCCCGCAGCCGCGGCCGCCGGCGGCCGCGTTTCAGATCCTCAATCCGAATGGCCAGCCGATCCCTTGCCCTCCCGGCGGAGGAAACACCTGCGCGACCACGCCTTGGGGCACCGTCGACCGGACCTATACCAACGCCATGACTACGGGAGCCGTGTTGCAGGCCCTCAGTGACGACAAGGTGTTCGGCCACGACAACAACTTCATCATCGGCGCCAGCGTTGACCGCAGCAAGATCGGGTTCCAGGCAAACAGCGAGCTTGGCTATATCTTTCCCGATCTGTTCACCGGTCCCAACGCCGCTGTGCCGGGGACAGGACAGATCATCCATACCGCGGGCAATCTCGGCTTCAGCCCCGTCAGCTCCGCTGCGTGGCAGACTTACTATGGCGCCTATTTCAATGAGACATTCGACTTGACCAATCGGCTATCGCTGACCGCGGGCGGGCGTTACAACCTCGCCGCAATTGGCTTGTCCGATTTGCTCGGCACCAACCCCGATCTCAACTCCAGTCTAACCTACGCCCGCTTTAATCCGGTGACCGGCTTCACCTATAAAATAATCCCGGAGCTGATGACGTTCTATGCCGGATATTCCGAAGCGAACCGTATACCGACGCCACTCGAGCTAGGCTGCTCAAATCCCCGAAAGCCTTGCCTGCTCGAAGGGTTCCTGGTCTCCGACCCGCCGCTGAACCAGGTTGTCGCGCGCACGCGCGAGGCCGGGCTGCGCGGCAACATCAACACCGCCGGTGGCCGTGGTGATTGGAAGCTCGGAGTATTCCGGACCGACAGCGAGAGCGACATCGTCCAGGTCGCGAGCGTGCTGCAGGGCCGCGGTGTGTTCCAGAACGTCCCGGCAACCCGCCGCCAAGGCCTGGAGGCTGGCGCGCAATACCAGACCCCGCAATATCTCGTCTATGTGAACTATGCCTTCGTGGATGCCACCTACCAATTCACCGGCTTGCTGTCGTCGCCGAACAATCCTTTTGCGGACGCAAATGGAAACATCTTGGTCACGCCGGGCGATCAGATTCCCGCCATACCGCGGCACCAGATCAAGGGCGGCGTGGATTACTTTGTGACGCCCGCGTTGAAGCTCGGCACCGACGTGATCTGGGTCAGCAGCCAGTGGTATGTGGGCGACGACGCCAACCAGAACCCCAAGCTCGCCGACTACTGGGTCGCCAACCTGCACGGCTCCTACCAGCTCACCAAGGAGGTGCAGATCTACGGGGTAGTGAACAACCTATTTAATCGCAAATTTGCGACGTTCGGCACTTTTTTCGACACGCAGTCGACCGTCAACAACGCGATAGCGACCGCGCTGACCGATCCGCGCATGGTCACGCCGGCGCAGCCGCTGTCCGTGTACGTCGGCCTGCGCGCAAAGCTGTGACGCGCCTTTGATCACGACCTCACTGTCACCAGGATCAATCGTGCCATGCCCCGTGGCCTCTGGTGGCCCGGCCTGTTGCGGCAGAGAATGAGCCTTCGGCGCACGGCATCGAGGGTTTTTGACCACGATGGTGATGGATTGCCGGCGCGCGAGCAGATTATGCTGCGCGCAGAGCGGGGTGGGAGCATGCCCATTCACCAGAGAATGATGCGGTGGTCGATCGCTGTTGGCGCAGTGCTGCTGTCCAGCGCGGCCCCGGCGGCCGATCCCGGAGTCTTTCTTGCGGGCACGAGCAGGAATTGCGTCGAGTGCGACCTCGCCGGGCGCGACCTCAAGGCGCTCGACCTCAAGCGCGCCAAGCTCGACCGCGCCCAGCTGACCAATGCCGATCTCGCGGGCGCGAGCCTGTTCCGCGCGTCGCTGCTGCGCGCCGAGCTTGCGGGCGCGAAGCTGCAGGAGGCCAACCTCAACCTGGTCGATGCCAAGTGGGCCAATCTCGCCGGTGCCGACCTCAGCGATGCGCTGCTCTACGAGGCCGACCTCGCCAGCGCCAATCTGGCGCGCGCCAACCTGCACGGCGCGCGGCTCGGACGCGCCCGCCTCAACCAGGCCAACCTGGAAGACGCCAATCTCATGGGCGCCGACCTGCGCGGCGCGCGCCTCGCCGGGGCCAGGCTCAAGGGCGCCAACATGCGCGCGGTCAAGCTCGACAGCCAGAATCTGCGCGGCATGGACCTCGCCGGCATCGACTTCACCATGGGCGACATGGTCGAAGCCGACCTGACCGGAGCCAATCTGCGGGGCGCCAATCTCGCGGGCGTCGATCTGTTCGGCGCCAAGCTCAACTCGGCCGACCTGCGCGGCGCCAACTTCGAGGGCGCCAACCTCGCCAACGCCGTTCTGACCGATGCGCAGACCGAGGGCGCCAAATTCGGCGCCGCGATCATGCCCGACGGCAGGCGCGCGGAGTAACATCGAGCACCAGCGGAATAACAAGGAGCAGAGCATGGGCAAGAGCAGAGACGGCAGGACGCCGCGGGTCGAGCCTGCTGCCGGCAACGGCATTCTCGACCGGCGTCTGTTTCTCGAAGGCGCGTTCGTTGCCGCGGCGGGCGCGGCCGGCGCAGCTGCGGGCCCGGCGCGGGCCGAGCCGCTCGCCGTGGCGCGTTGGATGAGCGAGCCGGGCGCCGCGCTGTCCGCGTACGGCCAACCGTCCCGGTTCGAGAGCAAGGTGGTGCGCAGCCTTCCCCCTCCACCCAACCCCGCGACCCAGGGCATCGGCACCGCGCGCACGCCGCTGCAATTCCTCAACGGCACGATTACGCCGAACGGGCTGCATTTCGACCGCAGTCATTCCGGCACGCCGGACATCGACCCGGATCAGCACCGGCTGCTGATCCACGGTCTGGTGAAGCGGCCGCTCGTATTCACGCTCGATGCACTCGCGCGCTATCCCATGCAGTCGCGCACCTCATTCATCGAGTGCGCCGGCAATTCGGGCGCGCTCTACGGAGCGCAGGCGCAGCCCGGCAACGCGCAGGCGATCCATGGCCTGCTCTCGTGCGCGGAATGGACCGGGGTGCGGCTCGCCACGCTGCTCGATGAGGCCGGCGTCGAGCCCAACGCGCAATGGGTCGTGGCGGAAGGCGCCGACGCCGCCGCGATGAGCCGCAGCGTCCCGCTCGCGAAGTGCATGGATGACGCGCTCGTCTGCCTCTACCAGAACGGCGAGCGGGTACGGCCTTCGAACGGTTATCCGATCCGGCTGCTGCTGCCCGGCTTCGAAGGCAACATGAACGTCAAATGGCTGCGGCGGCTCAAACTCACGGCGGAGCCGGTGATGGCCAAGGACGAGACCTCCAAATACACCATCCTGCTGGCGGACGGAAAAGCCTGGCAGTTCGTGTTCCCGATGGAGGTGAAGTCGATCATCACCCATCCCTCGCCTGGGCTGGCGTTGCATGGCCCCGGCTTCTACGAGATCTCGGGCCTGGCCTGGTCCGGGAAGGGGCGCGTCCGCCAGGTCGAGGTCTCCGCCGACGGCGGCAAGAGTTGGGCGCCGGCGGCGCTGCAGGAGCCGGTGCTGCCCAAGGCGGTGACCCGCTTCCGCGCGCCGTGGCAATGGGACGGCGCGCCGGCGATGCTGCAAAGCCGCGCGACCGACGACACCGGCATGGTGCAGCCCGCGCGCGCGCAATTCATTGCCGCACGCGGGCTGCGCGGGTTCTATCACTACAATGCCATTGCCGGCTGGCGCATCGACGAGAAGGGGGAGGCCAGCAATGCCTATGCATGATCGTGGCGCGGCGATTTCGGCGCTGATCTGTGCGGTGCTGATATCCACCGTCCCGGCGCGCGCGGCGGAGACGCCGCACTTTGGGCAGCCGATCGCTCCTGACGAGCTGACAGCATGGGATATCAGCATCGGACCCGACGGCGCGGGTCTTCCGCCCGGCCATGGCACGCCGAAGGAGGGCGAGGCCGTCTACGTGGCGAAGTGCCAGGCCTGCCACGGCGAGAAAGGGCGTGGCCGGCCAAACGACGTCCTCGTCGGCGGCTTCGGCACCATCGTCTCCGACCGGCCGGCCGTGAGAACGGTCGGCAGCTATTGGCCCTATGCCAGCACGCTGTTCGATTACGTCCGGCGCGCGATGCCGTTCAACGCGCCCAAATCGCTGACCAGCGACGAGGTCTACGCGGTGTCCGCCTATATTCTCCATCTCAATGGGCTGATCGGCGCCGACGATGTGCTCGACGCCCAGTCGCTGCCCAAGATTAAGATGCCGAACCGCGACGGGTTTATCCCGTTTCCGCGATGAAACGGCGCGTCACGGCTTGACGTAGGCGGGATCGAAGATCTCGAAGCGGGTCGAGCTCTCGAACGCGCCGGGATGATACTCGCCGGTGACGGGGTCGGTGTCGCTCTGGCCGGGCTTGCGCAGAAAACGCGTGTCGACGCGCAAAAGACGCCCGGCCGTGGCTTTCTCGCAGCGCTCCTTGATGAACACGCCGCCGACCGCGGCCTCGCCGTCGGCCGGCGGGAAATCCGTGCAGGTCCAGCCATCGGGCTGGTAACGATTGATGACCGCGAGCCGAAACAGATGCGCCATGCGCCGCTCGTGCGGCGCGGCGCGCGGATCGGTGACGAAGCGCAGGCCGCGCAGCACGCCGTCGCGATCGAACAATGCGGACAGGATCACGGGATGTCCGGCCACCCGGGTTCCGACCCGCCCGTGGGCGTAGCGCGGCTCGTCGATGGCCTTGCCGATATATTCATCCTCGTCGTCGAACCGCGCAGAAACCTCGTAAAGACCGTTGTCCTCGGGCCGGCACTTGCCGAAATCGAACCAAGCGTCGAGCTTCTGCCGCGGCGGGCCGCCATTGCTGCCGCAGGCGAGGTCGCCGAATCCGTCGAGCGACATCGACTGCGCCTCGAGCCCGAGTCGGAGACCGTGAATCTCGCCGGGATCGTGCCGGCCTTGCGCTTGCGCCAATGTGGCTGCGAGCAGTGCAGCCATGACGCCCGCGACGAGCGGTCCGCATGCTCTCGAGCGAATCACTTCTTCATCGGGTCGCACTGCCGCGTGTCCTTGCCCCAGAATTCCACGCAGTCCTCGTAGGTCGCCGGCCCGTGGCCGACGACCTTGGCGAACAGATATTCGACCACGGCATTGATCTCGCGCGCGGAAAGAAACTCACCCATGGGCGGCGCGTCCTTACCGAGGCCTTCCAGCGTCACGCCGTAGCAACGCTTGTCGGTATAGGACAATCGGTCGTGATACGGCATGCCCGTGAGCGGTCGGCCGCATTTCACCACCTCCGTGAACTGCTCGCGCGTGAGCGCGGTCTTGCGCAGCGACAAGGCGATGCCGCCGTAGCCGGTATCTCCGGACGCATCCCATTTGTGGCAGTACTGGCAGTTTGCTTTGACCTTGAAGATCTCCTTGCCGAATGCAACGACGCGCGCCTGCTCGCCCGACGGGTCTTGTGCGCGCGCGGAGGGAGCCGCGATCCAGCAGGCGGCGACCAACGTCAGCACTCCTGTCGCGAGCCGGAATGTCGTCATGTGCGCCGGAACAAGCGCCGGCGCAAAGCAAGCTTGCGCCGGCGGCTATGGTTGGTCGGTCGTAGAGACTACAGCCCGAACACGTAGAGCATGGAGGCGGTGGCCGTATTTTTCAGCTCCGGCGCCAGGCCGGTGACGAACGGCGACTGCCGCGAGCCCGCCAGCACGGCGATGTATTGCTTGCCGTTGACGGCATAGCTGATCGCCGGAGCGTTGATGCCGGTGCCGGTATTGAAGCTCCACACCTCCTGCAAGGTCTTGGCGTCATGCGCCGTCAGCGAGCCGTCGGCGTGGCCGATGAACACCAGGTTGCCGGCCGTCGCGAGCGCTCCGCTGTAGTTGGGATAGTCGAGCTTCAGCCGCACCTTGGTTTCCCCGGTCGTGGGGTCGACCGCCTTGAGGCTGCCGTAGAGTCGCTGCGTCGTCTTTTGCCCGCCCCCCGCGAAGCGCTCGCGCGGCTTGATCGGTCCGCCCTGGTCGACGAAGTCCTTCTGCTCGACCGTCTCGACCGAGTTGCAGCCTTCGACCGACGGAATGTAGAGCAGGTTGAACTCGGGATTGTAGGCGGTGGGCTGCCAGTTCTTGCCGCCGAAATGCGAAGGACACAGCCGGCCGCCCTTGGGATTGGCGCGGCTGCTGTGGCTGCCCGGCGCGTATTCCTGCACGTCGCTATTGGGATTGTAGTTCAGCGGCCGGCCGGTCTTGGGATCGAGCCCCGGCGTCCAATTCAGCTCGTCGACATATTGCTTGCCCAGCACGAACGAGCCGTTGGTGCGGTCGAGCGCGTAATAGAAGCCGTTGCGCGCGGCATGCACCACGAGCTTGCGATCCTCGCCATTGACCTTGGCGTTAATGATCGGGTGCTCGGAGATTTCGTCGAAGTCATACGGGTCGTTGGGCGTATACTGGTAGCCCCATTTGATCTTGCCGTCGGCGGGATTGAGCGCGAGCACGCTCGCCGCCCACTTGTTGTCGCCGGGCCGGTATTCCGGATCCCAGTCCGGACCGGCATTGCCGACGCCCTGATAGAAGGTGTCGCTCTCGGCGTCGTAGGTCGCCGTTTCCCACACCGAGCCGCCGCCGTGCTTCCAGCGCTCCTTGCCGTCCTTCCAGCTGTCGTTGCCGGGCTCGCCGGCGCCCGGGATGGTGTAGGTCCGCCAGACCTGCTTGCCGGTATTGAGATCGGTGGCATCGATCCATCCGCGGATTCCAAACTCGCCGCCGGCATTGCCGACGATGGCAATATCGCGAATGACCAGGGGGGCGAGCGTGATCGTCTCGGCGATGGCGGGATCGGCAACCTTGCGCTCCCATACCATCTCGCCGGTCGCCTTGTTGAGCGAGAACAGACGGCCGTCAAGCGCGATCGAGATCACCTTGTCCTTCCACAATGCCACGCCGCGGTTGTTGACGCCGCAACAGGCCACGTCGCCGGCCCAGGCGCGGTCGGTGCCGGGGTCGAACTTCCACTTGATCACGCCCTTCTTGCCGGAGGAAACATCGATCGCGTAGACCGAGCCCCAACCGTCGGTGACGTACATGACGCCATCCTCGACCAGGGGCGTGCCTTCCAGATTGCCGAACTTGTAGCGGCCGCCGCTCTCGAAGCCGCCGAGCGCGACGGTGAATACCGGCTTCAAATTCTTGACGGTGTCGGTGTTGATCTGGTTGAGCCGCGAGAACCGCCAGCCCTCATAATTGCCGTGATGCAGCAACCAGTTCTGCGGCTCCTTGCTCGCGTTGAGCGCGCGCTCGAAGCTCATGTCGGCTGCTTGCGCGGGCGAGAGCGCGGTTGCCGCGAGCAGCGAACTCATCACAGCACCAGCGAAAGCCAGGGTCTTCATGGCGGTCCTCCCGTGCTCGCCGGTACATGATGCCCGGCGTATTGCTTGTCTCGTTCTGGCGAGGCCGCATTGGCGTCAAGGCGGACCGCCAATTTTGGAAAAGCGTAGTCCCGCACGCGATTGGCGGTCAATATCTCGCCGGCGCATGGCAGGAGCGAGCCTGCAACGGGCTCGCGCTGCAAACCAACGCGACCGCCCAGCATCGCGCCGGCAACGGCACGACAGGGCGCGCCCCCGATGGCAGGGAGCTGATGTCGAAACATCGATTTCGCCCGCCTCTGGAAATTGATCGCTCGCTTGGCCCACATGCGCGAGCGGGAATACACACGGTATCGCCAGCGGCCGCACCGCCGCGGAGCGGGCAAGCTTGACAGGCACCGCGCCTGGGTCACTATCGAAACTGGAGCAAGCCTCGTTCAAACGGCATGTTCGGCGATGACCCTCCTGGAACGCGAATTTCCCAATGATCATTTGCCGCTGCTGCGCTGGCTGCTGTTCACCGGAGTGTCGGCGTTCGGTTTCGTGCTCGCCTGGTACTACGGCCTGTTCCATCTCATGCTGGCGAGCGACAAGACGTACATTTCAGCGGTCATCATCGTGCTCTACGTCGTCGCCACGGTGCATTGCTGCATGCGCACGGCGGTGATCTCGCGCGAGACCGACAGCGCCCAGCGTGTGTTCTCGCTCGTGAGCAACGGCGCGCCGGATTTGCGCGTGGTGGGGGCGAATGTCGTCACCGCCGACGGCAGGCAGCTTCCTGCGGGGCAGGTCACCACGCATATCCGCAATCTCATCCTCAAGGCGACGCTGCAGGGGCGGCACCGGCTCGATCAGACCCTGCTGCTGCGCGGTCTCGCCGATGCGTTGCGCGGCCCCAACCAGCTCGGCTCGTTCGCCAGCGACGCCCTGCTGAAACTCGGCCTGCTCGGCACCATCGTCGGCTTCATCCTGATGCTGGCGCCGATTGCGGGCCTCGATGCCGCCGATCGCGCGTCGGTCAAGAGCTCGATGGGGCTGATGAGCGACGGCATGGCGGTGGCGATGTATACCACGCTCACCGGTCTCATCGGCTCGATTCTCGTGCAGACGCAATACTTCATGCTCGATGAGGCGACTGCGAAGCTGTTCGCGCTGGCGACCGATCTCACCGAGGTGTTCGTCGTGTCCGTGCTCGAGCGGGAGCAGAATGGATAGTTTCGGCAACTATCCGCGCGAGCGGTTCGATCCTTTCAGCGTCATGCTGTTCAAGGGATTGCAGGTCGTCGCCTTTCTCTTCTTCATCGCGCTGTTGGCGATGAACCCGGAGGCGAGGTCGGGCAAGATCGACACCAAGGCCGAGTTCATCATCACCATGACCTGGCCCGACAGCCATCCCGACGACATCGATCTTTACGCCGAGGATCCGGTCGGAAACATCGTGTGGTATCACGTGCGCGAAGCCGGATTCATGGTGCTGGATCGCGACGACCGCGGCGGGCTGAACAATACCATCGTCGTCAACGGCAAGAAGCTGTCGAGCCCGATCCGGCAGGAGACGGTGAGCATCCGCGGGATCGTCCCGGGCGAATACACCGTGAACGTCAGCCACTACCTGGCGACCTCCGGGGCGCCCGTTCCGGTCGCGGTCAAGGTCGAAAAGGTGAACCCCGCCGTCGAGGTCGTCCATTACGATACCATGACCCTCGATCATACCGGTCAGGAACGGACCGCGGTGCGCTTCAGGGTTGCCGACAACGGCAGCGTGGTCGACGTCAATCATCGCGAAAAATCGTTGATCCAGCTGACCCGCAGCGTCCGCCGCTCGCCCAAGTGATGCCGCGGAGCGCCGATGACCGCGACCGTGCTGGCCATCTCAGCTGCCTATGTCGTGATCGGCGTGCTGCTGCTGGGGCTCGGCCTCACCGCGCGCCTCGCCTGGCCGGTGAAAGCCGCCGCGATCGTGCTGACGTCGATATTCTTCGTCGAGGCGTTCTTCGCCACCAAGGGCCTGCTCGGCTGGCCGCGCACCGGGCCATTGCCGGCGCGCTTCCAGCTGCTGTGGGTGCGGCTGGTGGAACCAGACCTGAAGGATGCGAGCCCGGGGGCGATCTATCTCTGGATCGAAGAGGTGGATGACAACAACGTCCCGGACGGGGTGCCGCGCGCCTACCGCCTGCCCTATTCGCGCC
Source organism: Xanthobacteraceae bacterium (assembly GCA_036555745.1). GTDB lineage: Bacteria > Pseudomonadota > Alphaproteobacteria > Rhizobiales > Xanthobacteraceae > VAZQ01. The sequence continues at coordinate 20,964 of DATBKV010000102.1, forward strand.
CGCTTGCCGATCGCGCCGCCAAGGCGCGCGACGAGATCATGCTCGGCAAACCGCAGCAGGGCCTGGCGGAGAATCTTACGGGCGGAGAAGATCGAAGCGAGGCAAAAGCCGATCAACAGCGGTCGGGGGGTCGTGCCGATCCCGGTGTGACAGCCGCCGAGCTCGATCAGCTGCGCTTGCTGCAACAAGCACCACGGGTCGAGTTCGGTCCAATGCCGGGTCCAACCCTGCCGCCGAAGCCCTGACGGCGCGCTGCACGCGTGAGCGGCGAAATCATGCGCGCGCGGTCAGTGCCAGGAATGCCTGCTCGACGCTGGCGGCGCCCGCTGTCGCCAGCAAGTTTGCCGGCGTCGTATCCGCCAGCACCTTGCCCCGATGCAGCACAACGACCCGGTCGGCCGCGCCCACCTCGTCGCACAGATGGGTGGCCCAGAGCACCGCGACCGAGCGCTCCGCGCGCATGGTCAACATGAGCTCCAGCAGGTCGCTGCGGCTCTGCGGGTCGAGCCCGACGGTCGCCTCGTCCATCAGCAGCAGCCGCGGATCGTGCAGCAGCGCGCGCGCCAGCTCGACCCGCCGGCGGTTGCCGCCGGACAGTTGCGCGGCCTTGTCATGGGCGCGCTCAGCCAGCCCCAGCCGCACGAGCTCCTTGTCGATGCGCGCCGCAGCCAAGGCACGCGGCATCCCGTGCAGGCCGGCATGAAACCGCAGGTTAGCCATCACCGAGAGCTCAAGATCGAGCGTAGGCTGCTGGAACACGATGCCGAGTTGTGCCAGCGCGGGCACCGGATCGCGCGCCATGTCGTGACCCATCACCACGATGCGGCCGGAATCGGCGGCGAACAGACCAGAGAGCAGCTGAAACAGTGTGGTCTTGCCGGCGCCGTTGGGGCCGAGCAAGGCGATGAACTCGCCGGCGCGGACCGTGAGGCTCACGCCGTCGACGGCCCGCACCGAGCCATAGGTCTTGACCACGTCGTCGAGCAGCAAAGCGGGAGCGGCTCTGTGCTCGTGGGTTCCTTCGTCCATGCCAGAGCTCTCGGCCCTCGTCTTGCCCGCCCTCTTTCATAGAGCGTAGGCTCTCTGCAAAGCAATCAATGGTACCGCCATGCGCGTCCCGGCACTTGCCTTGGCTTTGATCGTCACGATCGCCGCGCCGTGCCGCGCCAAGGACACCGGCCTGATCTTCGTCAGCAACGAGAAGACCAACAACCTCACCGTTATCGATCCCAAGACCTATCAGGTGGTGAAGGACATCAAGGTGTCGCGCCGCCCGCGCGACATGCATTTCAACGCCGACCACAGCAAGCTCTACGTCGCATGCGGAGACGACGACGTCATCGACATCGTGGATGTCGCCAAGCTCGAGGTCGTCGGAAAACTCGCGACCGGGCCCAGCCCGGAGACCTTCGCCCTGGACGAGCGACGCGGGCGCATCTACGTCGCCAACGAGGAAGGCTCCTCACTCTCGATCATCGACATTGCGCAGGGCATTATCGTGCACGAGGTGCCGACCGGCGCCGAGCCGGAAGGCGTGCTCATCAGCGAGGACCGCAAGACGCTGTACGTGACCTCGGAGATCGGCGACCTCGTCCATCAGATCGATGCCGAACGCGGATACGTGACGCAGGACGTCGTCGTGGGAACTCGGCCGCGCCGCTTTGCGGCGACTCCCGACGGGAAGGAGCTCTGGGTCACGTGCGAACTGTCGGGCGAGGTCTACATCATCGAGCGGGCAAGCTTTGGCGTCGCCGGCAGGATCGAGTTTCTGCCGCCGGGCATGCGCAAGACCGACGTCACTCCGGTCGGTCTGGCGATGACCGCCGACGGCAAGACCGCCTATGTCGCCCTCGGCCACGCCGCCCATGTGGCGGTAGTGGACGTGCCGACCCGCAAAGTTCAAGGCTACATCCTGGTCGGCAAGCGCTCCTGGGGCATCACGCTGTCGCGCGACGAGAGCAAGCTCTATGTCGCCAACGGCCTCGGGGACGACATCACCGTCATCGATGTCAGAAGCCGCAAGGCGGTGGTCTCGGTTCCGGTCGGCCGCATCCCGTGGGGCGTGGTGGTTGATGATTAGGCGCGCGCATCCCCGGCGTTGCTGGCGTGCCGTCCGCGGTGCCGTCCTTGCGGCGAGCCTCGCTTCGGCGGCCGCTGCAGAAACCGCGCCCGCACCGCCGCAACAGCACGTGACCATCGGCTATGTCGAGATCGCGGGCGATGCGCGTTACGAGCCGATCACAGGCTATGGTCGGCTGGTGCTCAAGGCCCGCGAGCATCCCTTTGCCGGCGCGCAGGTCGGCATCGACGATGCGCGGGCGCTCACGCGCGTGCTCAACATCGAATTCGCCCTCGAGCGCATGCAAGTCGCCTCGCCCGCCGAGGTCGCGGGCGCGGTGAGCAAGGCGCGAGACGCTCGCGGCGTGCATTTCTTCATCGTCGACGCGCCGGCGCAAGCGTGGCGGCCGCTGGCCGACACGGTGCGGGGCCGCGACCTGCTCGTGTTCAACGCGACCGCAGCGGACGACGCGTTGCGGCGCGATCTCTGCACCGCAGAGTTCGTGCACACCCTCCCGAGTCTTGCCATGGGCATGGATGGGCTGGTGCAATACCTGGTTTCGCGCAAATGGAGCAATCTCTTGGTGCTGGAAGGCCCGCTTCCCGCTGACGCCGCCATGGCCAAGGCGTTCGAGAATTCAGCGAAGAAGTTCGGCGCGCGCATCGTGGCGCACCAGCAATTCAAGCCCGGCACCGATCCGCGCGAGCGGGACAAAAACGATCCAGCGCTGCTCAGCGCGATCAATCGCGACTACGACGTCGTGTTCGTGGCCGACCACGCCTTCGATTTCGCCCGCGGGCTGCCCTATCACACGGTGCGGGCGCGCCCGGTGGTGGGCAGCATCGATCTGGAAGCCGTCGCCTGGCACTGGACCTGGGACCACAACGGCGCACCGCAGGTGAATTCGCGTTTCCAGCGGCTCACGGGGGGCCGCCACATGGCGAGCGCGGATTGGGCGGCCTGGATCGCGGTCAAGATGGTCGTGCAGGCGACGTTGCGCACGCGCTCGACGGATTTCGCCAAACAACGCGAGTTCATTCTGCGCGAGGGCGTCTTCGACGGCGACAAGGGGCTCGCCGTGAGCGTGCGGCCGTGGGACCACCAGCTGCGGCAGGCGGTCCTGCTCGCATCGCCCTATTCCGTCGTCGCGCGCGCTCCGGTCGAGGGCTTTTTGCACAGGACCAACGATCTCGACACGCTGGGCGACGACGAGCCGGAGACGCCATGCCGGTTGAAGAGATGACATTGTCGTCGCAAAGGAATGCTGAATAATGTCGTTGCTGCGCAAGCGGGGAACCATACCGCCGGGCTTTGGCCCCGGCTCCGCGGGGACGACGACTGGAGAACGCGACGGACCGTCGAGAGGCTAGCGCCATGCAGATGGCACACGCAGCGCGCGCGCTTCGCGCCGTCACCACCCGGGAACTCATCAAATTCGTGCAGCAGCGCGGACGGCTGCTGTCGGCGCTCGTGCGTCCGCTGATGTGGCTCGCGGTATTCGCCGCAGGTTTTTACAACGTGTTCGGCGTGTCGATCATCCCGCCTTACAAGACCTACATCACCTATCAGGTCTACATCGTGCCGGGCCTGCTCGGAATCATTCTCCTGTTCCACGGCATGCAGTCTTCGCTTTCGATGGTCTACGACCGCGAAATGGGCGTGATGCGGCTCCTGCTCACCGCGCCACTGCCGCGCTGGGTGCTGCTGGCCTGCAAGCTCGTCGCCGGAACGGCGCTGTCGGTGATCACCTGCTACGTCTTTCTCGCGGTCTGCATCCTGTTCGACGTGACCTTCGATGCGAGCGGCTGGCTCTGGGTATTGCCCGCGCTGGTCGCGGCCGGCCTGATGCTCGGGGCGTTGTGGCTGTTCCTGTCGGTCTACATCCGGCAGGTCGAGAATTTTGCGGGCGCGATGAACTTCGTGATGTTCCCGATGTTCTTCTTTTCCTCCGCTCTCTATCCCTTGTGGAAGCTGCGCGAAGGCGGCTCGGAGCTCCTCTATCTGGTCGCACTCGCCAATCCGTTCACCCATGCGGTCGAGCTGATCCGGTTCGCGCTCTACGGCATGTTCGAGCCGGTGGCTGCCGCGGTCGTCGCGGCTGCAACCGTGGTGTTCTTCCTGTTGGCGGTGACCGGGTATGACCCGCAGCGCGGCATGTTCCGCCGCGCGGTGCAGCCGGTATAGGGATTACAAATTTGCCTGCTTGAGCCGCCGGGCGACCTCCGCGCGTACCGCCGCCAACTCTTCGGCGCTACGCGCCGCGCGCGGGCGGGCGACCGGCACTTCCGCGAGCACCCGGGCCGGACTCGCCGACAGCAGCAGCAGCCGGTCGGCGAGACCGATCGCCTCGTCGACGTCGTGGGTCACCAGCAAGGTGGTGACCGGGCGGCGGCTGACCAGCTCGGCGAGCTCGTCGCGCAGCCGACCCGCGAGCGCGGCGTCGAGCGACACGAACGGCTCGTCCAGTAGAAGCAGATCGGGCTCCACTGCAAACGCGCGCGCCAGCGCCACGCGCCGGGCGAGCCCGAGCGAGAGCTCGCCCGGGTAATGGTCGCGATGCGCCGCAAGCCCTAGCGTGCGGAACAGCGCATCCACGCTGGCGTCGCTGGCCTGGGGAGCGGCGAGCCGGACGTTCTGTTCGACCGTGCGCCACGGCAGCAGGCGCGGCTCCTGGAACACCATCCCGAGCGTGCCGTGCGCGGGCAAGGCCACGCTGCCGTCGAAGTCGGGGTCGAGTCCGGCGATGATACGAAGCAACGTGGTCTTGCCGCAGCCGGATGGCCCGACCAGCGCGGCCACCGCGCCGCCCGCGAGACTGAAAGCAAGCTCGCCCAGCACCTCGAGCCTGGCTCCGGATGCAGCGCGAAAGGACTTTTGCTTGATCTCGACGTCAAGCCGGTTTCGGACGCCAGCGGGCGACGTGTCGTTCAAGCGGCTGCACCAGAAAAGTTTCGATTGCCAGCATGACGGCGATGAAGGCGAGAGCATAGGCCAGGATGCGGGTGACGTCGAACAGCTGGAATGCAACACCGATCTCGAAGCCGACGCCGTTGGGACGCCCGAGCAGCTCCACGATCAGCACGATCTTCCACACCAGCGACAGTCCGGAGCGCGCGGCGGCGGCGAGATAAGGCGCGAGCTGCGGCAATATGACGTGCCGCAGGCGCGTCCATGGTCCCATGCGGAACACCTGCGCCATGTCGTCGAGCGAGCGGTCGAGCGAGCGGGCGCCCTCGCGCACGGTCACGGTGGCGATCGGCAGCTTGTTGAGCGCCACCGCCGCAATCGCCGCGGTCTCCGTGAGCCCGGCCCAGATATAGGCGAGCACGATGATCACCAGCGCGGGCAGGTTGAGCAGCACGATCAGCCAGGGATCGCCGAGTCGGTCGGCGAGCCGCGAGCGCCCCATGATCAGGCCGATCACGGAGCCGAGCGCCATGGCGATCGCGAACGCCACCGCCACGCGCGCCAGCGTCGCGCCGAGATTGAAGGCGAGTGCGCCCGAGCGCGCCTCGTGGACGATAGCGGCGGCGACCGCCTGCGGCTCGGGAAGCAGGCGCTCGCCCGCAACCTGCGAGCCGACGTACCAGGCCGCCAGGAGGAGGACGAGCGAGACCAGCCTCGCGCCCAATTCACTCCCCCGACATCGGCCGATAGAAAGTTCCCGCCGCCAGCTCGCGCGCCGGCCCGACCAGCTCCGCGCCGCCGATCTCCGCGAGCACGTGGTAGAGCGCGCGCGCATCCGCTTCCTCCTCGGCGAGCGGACGGCGCAGGATGCCCTCGGCATAGCGCCGGTGGTAGACGGCCAGCGCGCCCGCCTCGGTGACGCCGATGCGCGGCGCAAGCCGCCGCCATTCCTCGTCCGAGGCGGCAAGGATGTCCTTGGCCTGACGGGTCGCCGCGAGGAAGCGCTCGACAGTCGACCGGTTGCGCGCCGCCCAGGCGCCGTCGAAGGTGTAGCCGACAATCGCGACCGGCCCCTTGGCCCCGAGGCCGCGCATCACCTGATCCATGCCGATCGCCCGCCGCTGCCCCTTGCTCTCGAGCTCGGCGCAGAAGTTCCAGAACGTGAGCGTGGCGTCGGTCTCCCCCTGCAGCGCCTTTTGCGAGAGCAGCGGCGGCGCCCCGTAGACGACCGTCGCCTCGCGCTTGAGATCGACTCCGGCGCGGCGCCCGAACGCCTGCAGCAGCAGCCAGCTCTTGTCCAGCGGACCGCCAGCGACGGCGAGCTTCCTGCCCTTGAGGTCGGTGATGGTACGGATCGAGGAGTCCGCCGGCACCATCACCGCGCCGAGCGTGCTCGAGGAGGGATAGAAGACGAGGTGGTCGCCGAGCGAGCGTTCGCGCGCCACCCACAGCCAGTCCGACAGCATGAGATCGGCCGAGCCGCCCTTGAGCGCGATCTTGCCTGCTTCGGTCGATGCAAGCTCGATGGGCTCGATCGCGAGGTCGAGCTTGCGGTCGAGACCGTGCGTCTTGATGACGTCGAGCTCCCAGGCGAGCGTGCCCGTTCTTTGCACCGCCAGGCGAATGCGGTCGGCCGCACCGGCGCTGGTCGCGAGGGCAAGCGCGAGGATCGCGGTGAGCACGGCAGGCGGCACGCGGAACATCTGTAAACGATGCCATACCCGGCGCCGCTTGCAAATGCCGCGCTCGGTATCGCCGGGTGTCATGCCGGCCCTTCATGGGTCCGACCCCAACGTCTGCCCTGGACCGTTGCCTCGCCCGCGCAAATGATCAAGATGGGCGTTCTTGAACTGGCAACGCAGCAGCGCGCGCGGAGCAACGATGGAATTCGGCGTCTTCGATCATCTCGATCGCTACGGCGGTCCGCTTGCCGATTATTACGAGGATCGTCTCAGGATTGCAGAAGCCTACGACCGCGCGGGCTTCTACGCCTATCACCTGGCCGAGCACCATTCGACGCCGCTGGGGATGGCGCCCTCGCCCAGCGTATTCCTCTCGGCCATCGCGCAGCGCACGCGCCGGCTGCGCTTCGGCCCGTTGGTATGGGCGATGCCGCTGCACCATCCGCTGCGGCTGATCGAGGAAATTTGCATGCTCGACCACTTGAGCGGCGGCCGGCTCGAGATCGGCTTCGGGCGCGGCTCGGTGCCGATCGAGCTCGAATACTATGGCGCCGACCCCGACGAGGCGCAGGAGACATACGCCGAGGCGGTCGAGCTCGTGCTCAAAGGCCTGACGCAGAAGGTGCTCAATCACGCGGGCAAGCGGTTTTCCTTCCGCGACGTGCCGATGGAAATCGCGCCGCTGCAGCAACCACATCCTCCGATCTGGTACGGCGTTCACATGCCGGACAGCGCCGAGCGCGCGGCACGCCGCAATCTCAACGTCGTGAGCCTCGATCCGCCCAAGGAGACGCGTCTCTCCATCGATCGCTACCGAGCGGTGTGGCCGCAGGTCCACCCGCGCACCGCTCCCTTTCCCAAGCTCGGCCTCGGCCGCTTCGTCGTGGTGGCGCCGACCGACGCAGCGGCGATGACGCTCGCGCGCCGCGCCTATCTGGTCTGGCATGCAAGCTTCACCCATCTGTTCCGCCGGCATCGGCGCGAGCAATCGCATCCTCGCCCGGCGACCTTCGATCTGGTGGTCGAACGCGGGCAAGGGATTGCCGGCACGCCGGCGACGGTGGCGCAATTCCTCTCGTCGCAACTTGAGGAAACCGGCTGCAACTATCTCGTCGGACAATTCGCCTTCGGCGATCTGACGCGGGACGAGAGTCTGCAGTCGATCGGGCTGTTCGCCAGCGAGGTGATGCCGGCGCTGCGCGCGAAGGTCGCCGCGGGTGCCAGGGAAATGGCCGGCGTTGCCGCCCCGGGACGCGGTTGATATCGTTGCCGCGGCGTTTGCCGGAGCTTCTGTTTGAGCAGGATGGTGCTGAGCGGAATTCGGCTCTCAGCCGACGTGGGCGGGACCTTCACCGACGTCGCCGCCTTCGACGAGGCGACCGGCGAGCTTCGCCTTGGTAAGACGCTCACCACTCCGGCCCGGCTCGTTGCCGGCATCGAGAAGGGAGTGGCCAAGGCCGGCGCCGGCTTCCACTCAGCGCGGCTGTTCCTGCACGGCACCACGATTGCCATCAATACCATCCTCGAGCGCACCGGCGCCCGGTGCGCGCTCATCACCACGCAGGGCTTCCGCGATATTTACGAGATCGGCCGCGTCAATCGCCCCGAATCCTACAACCTGTTCTTCCGGCGCCACGAGCCGTTGATTGAGCGCGACCTGCGCTATGAAATTCGCGAGCGCCTCGATGCGCAGGGCAAGGTCCTGATCCCACTCGACGAGGACGGGGTGCGCGCCGCGGCCGCGGCGGCGGCGGCGGCCGGAGTGCAGGCGATCGCCATCCTGTTCCTGCACTCCTACCGCAATCCCGCGCACGAGCAGCGGGCCAAGGCGATCATCGCGGAGTGCCATCCGCGCCTCTTCGTCACCGCTTCGCACGAGTTGTCGCAGGAATATCGCGAGTTCGAGCGCACCTCGACCACGGCCGCGAACGCCTATGTGGGCCCGAGCGTGCGACGCTATCTCGGCGAGATGGGCGAGCACCTCGCCGCCGCCGGCTTTGGCGGCGACTTCCTGATCGTGCAATCAACCGGCGGCCTGTTCGGCCTCGAGGAGGCACAACGCGCGTGCATTCGCATGCTGGAATCGGGACCGGCTGCGGGCGTGATCGGCAGCAAGGCGCTATGCGACAGCATCGGGCTCAAGCATGCCATCGCCTTCGACATGGGCGGCACGACCGCCAAGGCCGGCGTAATCCACGACGGCGCCGTGCTGATGACGGGCGGCGCGCTGATCGGCGGCTATGCCACGGGGCTGCCGGTGCAGATCCCGATGATCGACATCCAGGAGGTCGGCACCGGCGGTGGCTCGATCGCGCGCATCGAAGCCGGCGGCGCGCTGCACGTGGGACCCGAGAGTGCCGGAGCCCAACCCGGGCCGGTCTGCTACCGGCAGGGCGGCGCCGAGCCCACTGTTACCGATGCCAATCTTGTTCTCGGGCGGCTCGGCGCCGACCGCTTCCTCGGCGGCGAGATGCGGCTCGACAGCGACGGCGCGGAGCGCGCGCTCGCGGCGCGCGTCGCCGATCCGCTCGGGCTCGATCTCACGGCGGCGGCTGACGGCATCCTGCGCATCGCCGTCACCAAGATGGCGCACATGGTGCGCTGGGTCACCACCGAGCGCGGGCTGGATGTCGCCGACTTCGCGCTGGTGGCTTACGGCGGCGCCGGCCCGTTGCACGCAGCGATGCTGGCGCGCGAGCTGCGCATCGCGCGGGTCATCGTCCCGCGTGCGCCTGGGCATTTCTCCGCCTACGGAATGCTGGTCGCGGATCTGCGGCGCGATTTCGTCAAGACCTGGTTTACCCCACTGGCTGAGGCATCGTTTGCAGCGATGGAGGAGGCCTACGCGGAGATGGAGCGGCGCGGCCGCGAGGCCGTGGGTCGGAGCGGGACCGCGCTCGCCGGGGTCGCCGTCGAACGCGCCGCCGACATGCGCTATGTCGGGCAGGAGCACGCCGTCACGGTCGAGCTTCCGCTCGAGCTGTTCCAGACGCAAGATCGCGACGGCATCAAGCGGCGCTTCGACAACGTGCATGAGCGGCGCTACGGCTATTCTGCCGCGGACGAGAAGGCGGAGATCGTGAGCCTGCGCGGCGCCGTCACCGGTATGATGCGCAAGCCGGCATTCGAGCCGATCACCGCGGGCGGCGCCGAGCCGCCGGCCGCCGCCTTTCGCGGCCCGCGCGCGGTCTATTTCGCGGAGGCCGGCCGACGGCTCGACACGCCGAGCTACGACCGCGCGGCGCTGGTCACGAACAATCGCATCGCCGGGCCGGCGCTCATCGAGGAATATGCTTCGACCACCGTCATTCATCCCGGCGACGTGATGACGGTCGACGCGTTCGGTGATCTGGTGATCGAGATTTTGCGGAGCTGAGCATGGATGCCGCACTGAAGAGCCCGCGCCCTTATCCTTCTCCGCAAACGGGAAACGCCAGAGGCGGCATCGATCCGGTGACGACCGAAATCGTGCGCAACGGCCTCATCGCCGCGACCGAGGAAATGAAGACAAATCTGATGCGCACCGCCTACAACATGATCATCTACGAGGCGCTCGATTTCACCGTCGGGCTGTTCGACGCGCAGGGTAATACGGTCTCGATCGGGCTCGGGCTGCCGATGTTCATCCGCGGCATGAGCGACACGGTGAAGACCAAGATCACGCATTACGGTCGCGAAAATCTCGAGCCTGGCGACATTCTCCTGACCAACGACGCCTACATCACCGGCAGCCATCTCAACCACATGACCTTCACGGTGCCGGTCTTCCACGAGGGCCAGGTGGTCGCGTTCTCCTGCTGCATGGCGCATTGGCCCGATGTCGGTGGCACGCTCGACGGCGCCACCACCGACATCTTCTCCGAAGGCCTGCAGATGCCGATCGTGAAGATCTACCGCAAGGACGTGCCGAACGAGGAGCTCATCTCGATCATCCGCAGCAACGTGCGCCTGCCCGAACGCGCGATGGGCGATTTTCGCGCCCAGATCGCGGCGGTGAAGACCGGCGAGCGGCGCTTCCTCGAGATGATCGGGAAATACGGCTGTGATGCCGTCATCGGCGGCATCGCGACGATCATGGATCACAGCGAGGCGCGAACGCGCGCGCGCGTGCGCGAGATTCCAGACGGCGTGTACGAGGCCGA
>DATBKV010000103.1:0-9807 GCA_036555745.1 Xanthobacteraceae bacterium
CTGTCCGTCGATCCGGTCGACAACCACGCCGGCTGGGCCAAGGACATCAAGGAGACCCAGGGCTTTGCCCCCAACTACCCGATGATCGCCGACGTCGACTACAACGTGTCCAAGCTCTACGGCATGCTTCCGGCCGCGATCTCCGGCGATCCGAGCAAGCGCACGGCCGCCGACAATCAGACCGTACGCAACGTGTTCGTCATCGGTCCGGACAAGAAGATCAAGCTCATCCTGGTCTATCCGATGACCACGGGGCGCAATTTCGACGAGGTGCTGCGCGTCATCGACTCGCTGCAGCTGACCGCCAAGCACAAGGTGGCGACCCCGGTGAACTGGAAGCACGGCGAGGACGTCATCATCGCCGGCTCGGTCTCCGACGAGGACGCCAAGAAGCAGTATCCACAGGGCTGGAAGGCGCCGCGACCCTATATTCGCATCGTGCCGCAGCCGAGATAACGCATCGAACTCGACGCAACAGCAGACGGGCGCGGCGCAGGCCGCGCCCGTCGCGCTCTCGGACGACCAGACGCTCGCATGATGTCTGTTCTTGCTCCTCCGCATGGGTGTAAAAGGCAAACAGTCTCGCCGTCACGGCCCGTCTGTCCCGGCCATCCGCGCCCTTGTTTGCAAATTGAATGAGGTGGACGGCCGGCAGTGAAACCGGCGACGCGTGACTAGCCGCAATCGCCGCTTAGTGCAGGCTCGGCCCCTTGAGAAAGCGGTTGCGATCGCCGGAGGTCACGCGCACCTCGAAGGTGCGGCCGTCGCGATAGATCGTCAGCGGCACCTCCACGCCGGCCTTGCCCAGCGACCACACCCGGCGGAAAAAGGCCGCGAGATCGCTGACCTCGTGGTCGGCGACCGCCAGCACGACGTCGCCGGTGCGCAGATTGGCGCGCCGTGCCGGCGCGCCGTTGGACACGCGCGCGACCACGATCTTGTCGTCGATCTCGGTGGCATTGAGCCCGAGCCAAGGACGCGGCGGATGATTGGGGCGGCCGAGCGTGAGCAGATCCTCGAGAATGGGCTTGAGCAGGTCGATCGGCACGATCATGTTGAGCGGCTCCGGATTGCCGCCCTCGCGCACCTGCTGCACCTGCAGCGAGCCGATGCCGAGAAGCTCGCCGGAGCCGCCGATCATGGCGGTGCCGCCCCAGAACGGGTGCGCGGGTGTGGTGAAGATCGCCTCGTCGAGAACGTATTCCCAGTTGCCCGCGAATTCCTGTTTGGCCGCGATGCGCGCGACCACCGAATGCTTGCGCCCGCCGGCGCCTGCCACCACGACGGGGTCGCCGACTTTCGTCGCCTTGGACTGCCCGATCGGCAGCTGCGGCAGACCGAGCCGCGCCAGCGCCTGCACCAGGCCGAAACCGGTTTCCTGGTCGTAAGCCAGCACGTGGCCGGGCACCGCGCGCCCGTCGGCAAGATGTAGCCAGATCGTCTCCGCCTCGGTGATCAGATAGCCAATGGTCAGCACCACACCGTCGCGGATCAGCACGCCGTTGCCGCTGCGCTCGGTGCCGAGCGTCTCCGCGGTGAAGGCATCGGTCGGGATGATGGCGCGCAACCCGACAAGCGCGGTCAACGCCTCCTCGAGATCATACGCGTAGTTCTCCGGCTTGGGCTGCACGCTCAGCGGCATCTCCCAATCGGTCGAAGACGGCATCAAGACGCTCCCTTGGTTGACACGCCGAACCGGCGAAGCGAACCACAAACCGCTGCGCCGCGCCACCCCATCCTATCGGTCGCCGCGGCCACCCAAAACCGGACCTTGCGGCGCAGCGGGCGCGCGGCGAGCGGACCGCGCGCGCTCGACCAAGATCAGCGCATATGCGATATTGCCCGCGTGCCGTGGCCCGTCATCATCGTCGTCGTCGTCGTGCTCTACCTCGCGGTCTCGATCCGCGTGCTGCGGCAGTACGAGCGCGGCGTGGTGTTCCGGCTCGGACGCTTCGAGGGCGTGCGCGGTGCGGGGTTGACCTTCATCTTTGCTCCCATCCAGCAGCTGGTGCGCGTCTCCCTGCGCATTATCACGATGCAAATTCCGTCCCAGAAGATCATAACCAAGGACAACGTCTCGATCGACATCGCGGCGGTCGCCTATTATCGGATTGCCGATCCGGAAAAGGCCGTCATCGCCATCGAGAACGTGTACGAAGCCATCAACCAGATCAGTCAGACCACGGTGCGCAACGTGGTCGGCCGGTTCAGCCTGGACCAGCTGCTCTCCGACACCTCCAGCATCAACGAGCAGATCAAGAACGTGATCGACGGCCATACCGAGCCGTGGGGAACGCAAGTGACGGCGGTCGAGATCAAGGACATCGTACTGCCGGAGAACATGCAGCGCGCCATGGCGCGCGAGGCCGAGGCCGAGCGCGAGCGGCGCGCCAAGATCGTCGCGGCCGAGGGCGAGTACCAGGCGGCAATGAAGCTCGGCCAGGCCGCCGACATCATCACCCAGCATCCGGTGGCGCTGCAGCTGCGCACGTTGCAGACCATGGCTGAAATTTCGACCGAGAAGAACTCGACCATCATCTTCCCCGCGCAATTCATGACCACGGTGCACGAGGCGCTCGCCCTGCTGAAGAAGGACGCGGAAACGAGCTGACGCGTTTCCGCGTTCGGTCGGCGCGCATGGGATGCTGAGCTGACTCAGGCGGTAGAGCAGGAACGCCGCGCGCTTGCGTGAACGCGGCACCGCCGCGCGGGATCGTCGCGCTGGATGCGCGCATTCGCGGCTTTGCACAGCGCGATAACACGAGTGTCGGGCGGACGATCTAGGCCTGTGCCCTCGGCTAGATCGAATGATCCATTTTTTCGTTTCGCGCGCACCCCTATCGTTTTGCACGCTCTGCGATCAGTCCGCCGTCGCTCGGAGGGTCGCATTCCCCCTGTGTGATTCACCGCGATCGAGGAGATTTGAGAGATGGACCCGCTGATGAACGTAGCACCGCAGGCATTACCCCCCGGCGTCATGCCTGCAAGCGCGCAGTTCGCGCCGCAGGGCTTCTTCGGCAACCTGCTCGGGCAGATCGGCGCGCCGGTCGGCAGCGCCATCGGCAGCGCATTCGGCAACCAGGGACTCGGGCAAGGCATCGGCAGCGCGGTTGGCCAGCTCGGCCGCTTCCTGCCGTTCGACGCCGGCCCGCAATTCGCCCCGCAAGGCTTCCTGGGCGGCGTGCTCGGCAGCGCGCTCGGCGGACTCGGCGGCGGCGCGCTCGGCGGCCTCTTCGGCAACCGCAATCTCGGCAACTCGATCGGCAGCACGGCGGGCGGCATCATCGGGAGCATCCTCCCGTTCGAGGCGAGCCCGCAGCTTGCCCCGCAGTTCGCCGCCAACGTGCCGATCGCCGGCATACCGTACTATCGCTGGCCCACCATGATGCCGGTGGCAGCAGCCGGCATGGCGTAGAGATTTTTGGGCCGAGGCATGTGACACTCGGACCAACGCCTCGCGGATATCGGCGAGCGAGAGCCGTGAACGCGTCCCGACCCCGGCGTTCACGACTCAGCCAATCCGCCGCGAAGCGAATCGCCTCCGGGCGGGAAGCCCGCCCGGAGGCGGCATCTCCAAGCAGGATCACACGTCATGACCAATGGCTCGGACAACGTCGACCAGTTTCTCATCGCGCCCGCGAGCAGCGCCGCCGTCGGCGATCTGGCGGATTTCGAGCAGGCCCTGCAGGCCGTGCCGGGGGCAGCGGTGCTCACCCGCGCCGGCCGGCCGGATCAGCCGCGCCTGGTGGTCGCCATGCCGACCGACGCCTTCGAGCAACTGCGTGCGCGCTTCGGCGCGACCTTGATCATGGAGCGCAACGCTCCGCTCACGCCGCTGTCGCCGTAGCGCGAACGCGCGGACGAAGTTCAGACCACGCCACAGGAGAGAAGCGATGGCCGAGTCCAAGAAAGACAACCCGCCGAGCGCCGGCAGGCAGAGCGCACCGCGGGCCACGATCAACGCGGCTGCCGACGCCCCCTCCAACGGGCCGTCCTCTCCGACCGTCCCCGCCGCTGTGGCGGCGCGGCGCGAGCGCTACATGGTTGCGGCGCGGCCGCTGCCCGGCGTGCAGCCGATGGCGGCGGACGTCATCGTCAGCACGCTGACCAACATGCCCGACGTGACCATCGTGCGCCGGGTGCAGCCGCGCGGTTTCGGCGCGCTTTCGGTGGGCGGCACCGGCGGCGGCATCACGCCCGAGATCGTCGTGGCCGAGATGGACGCGGCGCGCGGCGCGGCGTTGCGCGCCTCGGCGCCGGCCAACGTCGTGGTCGAGCGGGACGCGCTTCTGCGCCACGCCGACGACCTGGCGATCGCCTCGTTCGACAACACCATGACCATGCTGCCCGGCGTCGGCATCGACATCCGGCTGCGCGTGGTGGGCGCCGGCGCCCGCCCGCTGCCGAAGGCCACGGTCTATGTCTACGGCCTGGGTTTCCCCGCGCAGGGCCAGACCGACGACAAGGGCGAGGTGACGGTCACCTTGTTCGGGGGGCCGATCGAAACCGTTCAGGCGGTCTATGTGAAGCCCGCGGCCGACCACTGGGACCGCATGATGCCGCAACCAGCGCTGCAGCCCAACGGGGTCAACACGGTGCAGGTGCGGCCGTTCACGGATACGTTCCAGGGCTTTCCCGGCAGCGGCATCGTCGGCTGGGGGCAGCGGCTGATGAAGCTCGACCAGATCGACCCCTCGCTCGGCGGCCAGGGCGTCAGGATCGGCATCGTCGATTCCGGCTGCGACAACACGCATCCGCAGCTGCGCCACGTCACGCGCGGCGTCGACCTGACCAACGGCGGGAATACCGCGAGCTGGGCCACCGACACCGTGATGCACGGCACCCATTGCGCCGGCATCATCACCGCCGCCAGCAACCAGGTTCCGGGCATCCGCGGCTTTGCGCCGCTCGCCGAGGTGCACGCCCTGAAGGTGTTTCCCGGCGGGCGCTTCAGCGACCTGATCGACGCGCTGGATCAGTGCATCGAGCGCAATCTCGACATCGTCAATCTCAGCCTCGGCAGCAGCGACACCTCCGAGCTGGTCTCGCGCAAGCTCGTCGAGCTGCGCCAGCACGGAGTGGCGTGCATCGTGGCGGCCGGCAACAGCAGCGGCCCGGTGCAGTTCCCGGGCACCGAGCCGTCGGTGCTGACGGTCGCGGCCATCGGCAAGCTCGGCGAGTTCCCCTCCGACAGCTACCACGCCCAGACCGTGCAGCCGAACCTGACGGTCGGCAACATGTTCTCCGCGAAGTTCAGCTGCTTCGGCCCGCAGGTCGCAGTCGCTGGTCCGGGCGTCGCAATCGTGTCGACCGTGCCGGGGGGCGGCTATGCCTCCTGGGACGGCACCTCGATGGCGACGCCGCACGTCACCGGCATGGGCGCGCTCCTGCTCGCGCATCATCCGCTGCTGCGGGACGGCGCGCGCGCGCGCAACGAGCAGCGCGTCGCCCAGCTGTTTGCATTGCTGGCGAGCGTGGGCACGCGTTATCTCGGCGATCCGACCCGCGAGGGCGCGGGGCTCCCGGACCTGCAACGCGCCGGGATCCCGTCGCAGCAGGCGGCCACGGTACAGACCGCGAGCGCGCCGCCGCCGGCGATCGGCGGCGTGCTGAACCCGGCGAGCATGCTGGGCCCGGCGAGCGTGCAGCAGCTCTTCGGCAATCCGCTGTTCGGCATTCCCATGAACCCGCCGTTCGCACCCGCCCGCAACGGCACGCCGGCGCCGATCGGCGGGATGATGCCGCTCGGCCTTGATCCCGTGATGCTGCAGAGATTGGCGCAGCTGCGCGCGGCCGGCCTGCTCTAGCTTATTGCTGGAGCATGATCTTGTCTGAAAACCGCTACCCGCTTTTCGGGATCATGCTAACGCGCGCCGGCGGGAATGCAGCGCCGGCGCCGCGCGGATCGGAGCGGCTCACTCCGCGAGGCTGCGCGCCCGCATGCAATGCGCCGCTTGGCTGCGTCCGCGCACATTGAGCTTCTCGAGAATGTTGTGGACGTGGTTTTTGACCGTCCCGAGTCCGATGTGCAGGTGGCGTGCAATTTCCTTGTTGGAAAGTCCGAGCTCGATCATTTCCAGGATCTCGCCTTGCCGGCGCGTCAGGTCGGCAATCGCGGGGCGGGCCACGGTGCGGCGCCTGAGCCACAGGTCGCCCGGCTGCGGCGCTAGCGCCGGGCCGCCGACCGGCGCGCGCTCGCCAATCAATCTTTCGAGCACGCAGATGACGTCGTCGATCGAGCCGTTGCGCGGGACGAAACCGGCGATGCCGCGCCAGGTGGCGCTGATCGCGTAGCCGGCGAGCTCGCTGACCGCGAGCGCCACGATCCTCAGCTCGGGACGATGCGCGAGCAGCGTCTCGGCGAGATCGAGACCGTGCCACTCGCCCGCATCCAGCAGCACGACATCCGGCTCGAGTCGCCGGACCTGCGCGAGCGCCTCGTCGGGCCCGACTGCCTCGAGGATCGCGAGGCATTCGTTCTCGCCGAGGCGAAGTGCGAGCGCCTCGCGATAGAGTCGGATCTCGCTGATGATCAGGACGCGGACCTTGGCCGCGTCCGATCCGATCGCCGGGGAATGCGTCAAGGTTTGGACCGCCAGGCGCGGCTTGCGATGAAGCTCAGTGGAAGGATGTCGCGACATCGGAAGCTCCGAATGTGCGGGCGAGGCTGCACGGACCTTGTCGTCGATGTCGCGCCCCGGCTTGCTCATCTTGATTGACTATTGCGAACCGTGATGCTGCCGGTTGCGATGTGAATCGTAGGATGCGCTTCATGCCGGACGATCATGTGACATTTTCTTTGCGTGACGTTCGAAGGCTGGGTGATGCTGCATCAGATATCGCAATGGCCGCGCATTGCTTGACGCCGCGCGCTGAACGCGCGCGCGGATGGAAACGCACACACTTGCCATGTCATCGTCGTTTCGAGGCCGGCTCAGCACGCATTGCGATGCATCCGGGGATGGAATTGAGGGCACAGGTTCGCGCGTGGCCGGATGCTTAGGCACGATGATGTGAAAAGGCTTGCAGCCTCCCTCCAGCCCGCCTCGTTTCTTTCTGGAGATTCTGTGCAGATTCGCTGGTTGGAGCATGATCCCGAAAAGTGGGTACCGGTTTTCGGAAAAGATCATGCTCCCCGCATAAGCTAGAGCAGGATGTCGATCCGAAGAAAAGTCATCCTGTCCTAGGCCGGCGCTGGTACCTCGATACGACGGCGGGCGTCGCGTAGCGCGCATGGCCGGAAAAGTGGGCACCGTTTTTCGGAAAAGATCATGCCCCAGCAACAAGCTAAAGCAGGATGACGAATTCGGCACGCGGCGCCGCGGGACGGGTCTCGGTTTACGACACTCTCGCGCCGCCGACGTGCTTTGCTGTCGTCTGCTCGAGGTTGGGCAGATCGAGCGCGCTCGCGAACGCGAGCACCACCATGCGCTCGCGGCGACCGCGGATTTCGATCTCATGGCGGGGTGCGGCGCCGACATCGATGCCGGCGCGCTGCGCCACCGCTTCCGAGATCACGAGCTCGCAGCCGTAGGTCTTGGTGAGGCTCTCGATGCGGCTTGCGGTATTGACGGAGTCACCGACCGCGGTGACCGAGACTGCCTTGCCG
The DNA here is from genome assembly GCA_036555745.1 of Xanthobacteraceae bacterium. Lineage (GTDB taxonomy): Bacteria > Pseudomonadota > Alphaproteobacteria > Rhizobiales > Xanthobacteraceae > VAZQ01. Next base: position 7,610 of record DATBKV010000103.1, read on the forward strand.
TAGCCCATCTCGCCCACGATCGCCGTGCCGGTATGAATGCCGATCCCGATGCGCAGCGGCTCGGCGATGTCGTGGGCGAGCGCGTGGTTGAGGCCCTGCATGCGCTCCGACATCCCCCTCGCCGCGATCAGCGCCTCGCGGCATCCCGCGGCGACGCCGCGGTCGAGACCGAACAGCGCCATCACGCCGTCGCCGATGAACTTGTCGATGCGCCCGCCCGCAGCCTCCACGGCGTGGCCCATCTCGGCGAAGTAGCGGTTGAGCAGGAACACGAGATCGTAGGGCAGCTTCTTCTCGGAGAGCTGCGTGAACGCCCTGAGATCTCCGAACAGGATGACGATCTCGAGCTCGACCCCGTGCAGATAGCCGGGGCGGCGGAATCCGTCCCGCGCCTGCGCGGTGGCGGGCAGGAGCGGCATCACCCGCAGGCTGTCGCGCGGGCGCAGCTGGCACGCGAGCCGCACGTCGGGCGCCGCGCCCACGCGCTGCAGCACCTTCACCTCCTCGGGCGCGGGCGGCGGGATCGCCTCCTTGGCTCCCTCGACCCGGATGCGGCAGGTGGAGCAGCGTCCGCGGCCGCCGCACACCGAGGCATGGGGAATGCCCGCCATGCGGCTTGCCTCCAGCACCGAGACGCCGCGCAAGATCTGCACCACGCGGCCGCTCGGATAGGTCAGGCGGATGACGCCGCGGCGGCGCTCCCAGGCCCAGCGCGCCGAGCGCGCCGCCAGCACCGCGACCAGCGCCGCCACGAACCCCCAGCGCACCCACACCACCATGCGGTCGATGAATGCGGCATCGGCCGGCGCCGCGCGCGGATGCGCCTGCGCGAGCTGCGCCACCCACGCCGGATCCTCGGCCATCGCCGCCACCTGCCGTCCGCCCTCGAAGAAGCCGAGGATGGCCAAGGTCGGCAGCAGCAGCGCAAACGCGAACAGGAACGGCTGCCAGCGCTCGTACCAGGGTTTGAGCCGCAGCCAGAACCGCAGCCCGATGACCGCGTGCACCCAGGCGATCACCAGCACCGCGAGCTGAAGCCATCCGCGCAGCGGGTTGGCGACGAAGTATCCGTACAGCAAGGACGAGTAGTAGCCGTAATCGGCGCCGTAGAACGTGTCGGCGACGCGCGTCTGCAGCACGTGGTCGGTGAGGAAGAACGGGATCGAGAATCCGAGGACGAGCTGGGTCGCTTCGTCGAACGGCATCTTGAGCGAGCGGCGCAGCCAGAGCGCCCACAGCGCCAGGCTGTAGTGGATCGCGAACGCGCCGTAGAGAATGACGCCGCCCGGCGCGCTCGACCAATACTGATAGATTTCCTCGAGCGCGCTGTTCATGGCCGCGACCGAGATGAGCCCGAGGCTGTGGTTGACGAAGTGGGTCGTCACGTAGGCGAACATGACGAGCCCGGAGGCCAATCGCAGCCGCCGGATCACGGCTTGACCCCGCGCCCTTGTCTCACCGCCGAACCTCGCGTTACTTCCGCCGCGACCGGCCGCACGCCGCCGCCGCTGAGCTCAATTCGCGCCCTTGGCGGCATCGGCCTGCGGCGCGGCCTTGCTCTGCTCGATGATTGCTTCGAGCCGCGCCACGTTCTGCAGCAGCCGCTCGCTGCTCAGGCGCAGCAGATAATATCCGAATTCCGGATTCTGGAAGTAGAGTTCGAGCAGCCGATCGTAGCTGATGGTCAGCACTTCCCCGCTCTCGGTGCACTCGACGGTCTGCGTGCGCCGGCTGTTGGGCGAGAGAAAGCCGAGCTCGCCCATCAGCCGTCCGGGCGCCAGCTCGACCCCGATCTCGGTCACCAGGAACAGCCCGCTGACGGTGTAGAACAGCTCGTTGGCCGGATCGTTCTTGCGGAACAGCACGTCGCCCTTGCGGTACTTGCGGTGGGTCATGAACGGCTTGAGCCAGTCCATCGACAGGTCGCCCTCGGCCGCCATGCGCGCCCGCTTCACGAGCTTGATGATCTGGTGCAGGCGCACGCTGTTGATCGGCAACAGCAGAATGTAAAGGATGAGCGTGGTGACCGAGTTGGCGAGCGCGCCGTAGAGGACGAAGAACGCGCAGCTGATCAGCGCGGAGACGCGCAGCGGCACGATCGTGCGCATCAACAGCGTGGCGACGTAGAACAGCGCGCCCAGCAGCGCGAACACGTTGGCGAGATTGATCGCCGCCCAGGCGGCCCCCTCCAGGCGATG
>DATBKV010000104.1:0-13208 GCA_036555745.1 Xanthobacteraceae bacterium
AATTGCGCGCAACGGGCGTCGAATCGATTGCCGTCTGCTACCTGTTCTCGTTCATGAACCCGGCGCACGAAATCGAGACGCGCAAGATCGTCCATGAGGAATGGCCCGGCGTCCATGTGTCGTTGTCCAGCGAAGTGCTTCCGCGCATCCGCGAATGGCCGCGGCTATCGACGACATTGCTCAACTCGTATCTTGAACCGGTGATGGTCCACTACATCGACCATCTCAACAAAGGCCTTGATGACATTGGCGTTTTGACCCAGCAGCGGTTCCTGATGCAGTCGAACGGCGGCGTCATGCCGTTCTCCGCCGCGATCGGCGGCGGGCGCACCGTGCACACGCTGCTCTCCGGCCCGGCCGCCGGCGCGCAGGCGAGCGCCTATCTCGCCAAGCGCGACGCGGGACGCGGCCTGGTGACGCTCGACATGGGTGGCACCAGCGCCGACATCGCATTCATCGAGGGCGGCGTGCCGCTCGAGGTCACCGAGGGCGTGATCGCACGCCGACAGATCGACGTGCCGGCGCTCGACATGACCACGATCTCGGCCGGCGGCGGCTCGATCGCCTGGGTGGATGGCGGAGGCTTCCTCAACGTCGGTCCGCAGAGCGCCGGCGCCGATCCGGGCCCCGCCTGCTACGGCCGCGGCGGCACGCGGCCGACCGTCACCGACGCCGACATCGTCTGCGGCATGCTCAATCCGGACTATTTCCTCGGCGGTGCACAGAAGTTGAACGTCGCCGCTGCCGCCGACGCACTGAAGATCCACGTGGCCGATCCGCTGCGCATGAGCGTGCGCGAGGCGGCGTCCGGCATCCGCCGCATCGTCGACATGCGCATGGCGGACGAGATCCGCGTCTTTGCGGCCAAGCGCGGCGTCGATCTCACCGCCTTCACGCTGCTGCCGTTCGGTGGCGCCGGCGCCGTGCATGCCGCCGCGGTCGCCGATGAGCTCGGCATGCGCCGCATCCTCGTGCCGCCCCGCCCGGGCGCGTTCTCGGCGCTCGGGCTCCTGTGCACCGACGTGGTGCACGACTACATCCGCTCGGAGCTGCAGCCGCTCGACGCGGTGGCGCCGGTGCATGCGGAAGCGATCTTTCGCGGGCTCGAAGCGAAGGCGCGCGACGAGATCGCGGCCGAAGGGCTCGACGCGGGCCAGGCACGTTTCGCCCGCGAGCTCGACCTGCGCTACACCGGCCAGGGTTACGAGCTGCGCACCCCGCTGGACGGGCTCTTCGCGGGTGCACTCACGGCGGATTCGCTGGCGTGCGCCCGCGAAAAATTCGACGAGCGCCACGCCCAGCTGCATGGCCACGCCGCCAAGGAGCGATCGGTCGAGGTGGTGAGCTATCGACTGCGCCTGCGCGTCGCCGTGCCGAAATACGAGCCGCGCGACGAGGTCGCCCCCGCATCGCCGCGGCCGCCCGAACCGAAAGGGCGCCGCACCATCCATCTCGACGGCGCGAGTGCGTGCGAGGCGGCTCTGTACGAGCGCGACCGGCTCGATGTCGGCGCAGCAATCGAAGGCCCCGCCATCGTCGAGCAGTTCGACGCCACCACGGTGATCCCGCCGGGCTGGCGCACGCAGGTCGACCTACGGCGCAATCTGATTCTGCAAAGGCGGAACGCGTGACCATGGACGCGATCACGATCCAGATCCTGCGCAACAAGATCGCCAGTCTGGTCGACGAGATGCATTATCATTTCTATCGATCGGGCTACTCGACCATCATCCGCGAGTCGCGCGACTTCAGCTGCGTGATCCTCGACCGCGGGGGCCGTCTGATCGTGGCGCCGCCGATGTTCTTCCATGCGCCGGTCTATCGCCACCTCGTCGGCCGCATCCTTGAGCTCTACGGCGGCGATCACCCGGACCGCACGATCGAGGATGGCGACGTCTTCGTGTCCAACCATCCCTACGAAGGCGGCCTGCCGCACGTCTCCGACATGGCCTTCGTAGCGCCGGTATTCGCGGACGGCGCGATCGTCGCCTTTGCTGGCTCGATCGCCCACAAGGCGGACGTGGGCGGCGCGGTGGCGGGCTCGACCTCCGCCGACGCCACCGAGATGTTTCACGAGGGCCTGCTGGTGCCGCCGATCAAGATCGTGCGGGCGGGCCGCCCGCAGCGCGACATCGAGCGCATCATCCTCGGCAACAGCCGGCAGCCCGCGCTGGTGCGCGGCGACATGCACGCCCAGATCGCGGTCACGCAGATGGGCGCGGCGCGGATCAAGGAGCTGTGCGCGCGCTTCGGCACGCACACGGTGACCGACGCCTTCGCCGCCATTCTCAAGGGCGCGGCCGACGAGCTGCGCGCCGTCGTCGCCGCCTTGCCGGAAGGAGAGTCCTCGGCGGGAGGCCTGCTTGACAGCGACGGCGTCGTGGTCGACCGGCCGGTGAAGCTCGCGGTCACCGTCACCGTCAAGGACGGGATCGCGCGCTTCGACTTCTCCGGCAGCGATCCCCAGGCCCGCGGCCCGGTCAACCTGCGGCCGTCGATGGTGGAAGCCTGCGTGTTCTATTCGCTGATCGGCTGCCTCGGCCCGCATCTGCACTTCAACGACGGCATGCGCGACGTGGTGGAGCTCAGGTATGCGCCGCGCACCGTGACCAACGCCGAGCCGCCCGCTCCCGTGTCCAACTACCAGATGGTCAATCTCAAGCTGGTGGATGTCATCCTCGAAGCGCTCGCACATTTTCATCCCGCACGCGCGGCGGCCAATGCCGGCTCGTCGAGCGCGCTCACCATCGCCTGGGCCAAGGGCCGGCCCGGACAGGCGAGCATGCAGTACGAGATCATGGGCTCGGCCTACGGCGGCGGCGTCGGCCATGACGGCGCCACCGCTACCGCCACCCACCTCAGCAACCTCCACATCACGCCGATTGAAATCCTCGAATCCGAGTTCCCCTGCCGCATCACGCGGTTCGAATTGGCAGCGGATTCGGGCGGCGCCGGACGATGGCGCGGCGGCTTGAGTCTCATTCGCGAATACGAACTGCTGGAGGATGCGACCGTCATCCGCCGCTACGACAAGAGCCGATACCCTCCCCGCGGCGTCGCGGGCGGCATGCCGGGACGCGGCGCACGCTTCGTCATCAGGGTCGGCAGCGGGCAGGAATACGAGACCCCGGCATCGGGCCGCTACCAGATGCGCGCCGGCGAGCGCTTCCTGTTGCAGAGCGCGGGCGGCGGAGGCTGCGGCGATCCGCACGCGCGTGACAGTGCCGCGCTGGCGCGCGACATCGCCGAGGGCTACGTCTCGCCGGCCGCGGCGGAGAAGGACTACGGCGGCGCATGAAGGCGAGTTCGCCCCGCTTGCGTCGCGCCCGGCTGCCAAGGGCTGGACATTGGAGGCGTCTATGCGCGCTCGCGCAGAGTTCGGCGCGCGTGTAGGCCATAGCTGGCTGGTCCATGTCGGGGTCGGACAAGACCTCTTGGCCGGCAATGCGCCGCGGGTGCTGCGCGGTTTTGCCCGGGCGGACCGGGGGCCCGGGGCATTGCGCCTGCCCGACAGGTGCGGATGATAGCGTGCAACACGCGCAATGCCCAAGCGGGGTACCATAAACCTCGCGAACGCCGCGGAGGACATGCATGTCGCGCTTTGTCGGTCTGATCGGTCTGCTGCTTGCGACCGGCCCGGTGCTTTGGACAGGTCCGAGCTGCGCGGAGGAGCCTTATCCTTCGCGAACCGTGAAGATCGTGATTCCGTCCGCGCCCGGATCGACGACCGACACGCTCGCGCGCATCCTGGCCGAGCAGCTCGGCCGGAAGTGGGGCAAGCCGACGATCGTGGAGAATATTCCGGGCGGGGCGATGAATATCGGCGCGAGCGCCGTGGCGCGCGCGGCCCCCGACGGCTACACCCTGATGGTCGCGCCGCCTTCCCCGCTCTCGTTCAATCATCTCTTGTACCGCGACCCCGGTTACGAGCCGACCAAGTTCGTCCCGATCACCCTGCTGGCAAAGATCTCCAACGTCCTGGTGGTGCGAAACGATCTTCCGGCATCCACGTTGAAGGAGCTCATCGCCTACGCCAAGGCCAATCCCGGCAAGCTCTCCTACGCCTCGCAAGGCGTGGGCTCGACCGCGCACCTGTCGGCGGCACAACTCGAGGTGCTCGCCGGGATCCGCATGCTGCATGTTCCCTATCGCGGCGCGCAGCCCGCCCTCACCGACGTGGTGGCCGGACACGTGGACATGTTCTTCGACACGCTCGCGACCTCGGTGCCGCTCTACCGCAGCAACAAGCTGAAGCTGATGGCGGTCGCCGACCAGCAGCGCGCCCGAGCGATACCCGAGATACCCACGTTTTCGGAGGCAGGGCTGCCCGGCTTCAAGTCGATCACCTGGTTCGGTCTGGTCGCGCCGCCGGCAACGCCGGCCGCTTTGGCCGAGAAGATCAACGGGGACGTTGTCGGCCTGCTCCGGAGCAACGAGGTGGGCGAGATGCTGCGCAAGATCTCGCTCGAGCCCGGCGCCACCTCGCCCGCCGACACCGCGCGCTTTTTTGCCGAAGAGACCGCGCGATGGGGCAAGGTGATCAAGCAGGCCGGCATCGAGCCGCGGTAGCGCTTGCGGCTCACGCCAGCAGGCCCAGGTCCCGGTACGCCCGCAGCGCGCCGGGATGTAGCGGCACGCCGCCGAACTCGAGCGCGGCGCGGCCGTGCACGCGCAGCGGCTCGAACAGCTCAGGCAGGCCCGAAAACAGCGGATTGAGCCGCGCGAGCTCTCCGCCCCCGGCAACGATCGCTGTGACAATCTCATGCACGGCCCCCTCGGGCACGCGCGCATGGGTGACCAGCACGTTGAGCACCGCGACTTGCGGCAGATCCGTCGCGAGCCCGCGAATGACGCCGCGGCGCATGACCGTGCGACGATAATAGGGGACTGCCGCCAGCACCTTTTCGAGCTCGCCCGCGCCGTAGGGCAGCACCCGCAGCGCCACGCGTTGCGCGAGCTCGGTCATCACGGCGTTGGGAACCGGGCATTGGAACTGGGCGTCGACCTCGCCCGCCGCCAGGGCGGCGGCCCCGGCGGCAAAATCGAGATAGGCCGGCGAAAAGTCCGAAAAGCTCATGCCCAGCGCAGCGAATAGCCCGTGGGCATGCTGCACCATGCCGCTCGTGCGCGGCCCGACCGCGATCCGGCGTCCGCGCAGATCGGCAAACGAATGGATCGACGATTGCGCCGGCACGATGAAGAACAGCGGGCCGGCGTTCATCGGCGCGGCCATCGCCAGCGCGATCGGATGAGCGAACGGGGGCTCGCCCTTCCGCGCGCGTCCGATCCAGTTCGACGCCATGAACCCGAGGTCGATCTCGCCAAGATGCAGGCGGTTCGCGTTCTCGATGCTCGCCGAATTCGAGACCACGACCTCGACGTCAGCCAATGCCGGCCGCCGCTCGAGCACGGTCTTGAGCACCTTTCCCTGGCTGTGGAAGGTGCCGCCGCGCTCGGAGGTGCCGATCCGGATCATTGGCTGGACAGGCGGGCGCCGCCGCAAGAGTGATGCCGATGGCACCATTACCGCGCGGATGCGCGATGCAACGGCGAGCCATGCCGCCGGCCGTCCAACTCGGTCGCATCGGCAATGTGCGCTTCGAGCTCGATCCGCCGCAGCTCCTCCACCGGTGCACCACGTTGATGCAGCGAGTTGAGCCGACGAAACAAGGACAGGTCGCGCTGGTAGTCGCCGCGATAGGCGGCGATCCGGCGCGCGAGATGCGCGCGGGCGCGCTCGACCAAAGCGGCATCGTAAGCATTCCACGCGAGGATCTTTTCGCGCAGCTCAGCCGGAACATCCGCCAGGGCCAGACGCGACGGCGTCACGTTCACGGGCCGATAAACAAGATCGCTGAGCGCCCAGCGCAGATCGGCGCCCAATACGACGAGCGTCTGATCGAATTGGTCAGTGGTTCCGACCACGAGGTACTCATCGAGGTTCTCGGCGGCAGCGTCGCAATCCGCCTGAGTGACGCGGGGAAAGTTCTCCGTGGTCGCCTCCGGCCCCGGCGCGGTCGGATCGAGCGCCGCGCGCCCGCTCAGAATCCTGCACATCCCGTTGTCGAAACCGACGTGGTAGTCTGATTTGCCCAGATACTCTTTCAGCCTTTCGAGGCCTCTCCAAACCGGATCATCTGAATAAAAATAGGCCGAAAGAACCCGATCCACGGGGTCGCGCAGCAACGTCACCACGGCGCATGGCGCTGGCAGGCATGCTTGAACGCCATGACCAAAGTGGCCCCACACCGCCCGCAGCCTGGCGGCCGCGGGTGCTTGCAACCTGGCGAGCCCCCGCTCGATTGCCGCATGCGACCAGGTTCCGATCGCCGAGGGCGCGGTTTCCGCGAGGTCGACCTGGAGAAACTCCTCGGTCGTGAAGTTGCGCGCGAGGATGTCCGCGATCGTCACGCCGCCGGTCTTGGGGAGATGCAGGAACAGCAGGAGGCGCTGGGGCGTGCCGACAACCGGGCGCATGACCACGTCGGCGCGGTGCGCGTAGCGGGCTGATCGATCGAAGGCGAGGTTCTTTTGCCCGATCTCTTCGTCGCGCTGACGCAGGAGCTCGTTGCACTCGCCCAGCGCCTCATCGCGCTGGCGCAGGAACTCGTTGCGCTCACCCAGGGCCTCGTCGCGCTGACGCAAATAGGCGTCGCGCTCACCCAGCGCGCGATCCCGCTGTTGCAGATAGGCGTCGCGCTCGGCCAGCGCGCGATCCCGCTGTTGCAGATAGGCGTCGCGCTCGCCCAGCGCGCGATCCCGCTGCTGCAGATAGGCGTCGCGCTCGCCCAGCGCGCGATCCCGCTGCTGCAGATAGGCATTGCGCTCAAGTGCCAGGGCAGTGGCCCCGGAGCGAACATTCTCAAGCTCACGCCGGAGCCTCGAGCGCGGATCGAAGCGAGCAAAGTAGCCCCACAGTGCCATCACCACTCCCGGTTCGCGCCCCGCCACCTCCGCCGGCGGCAGCCGACCGGGGTGGATAGCCCACGAATACGACGGCTCAGGCCCGACGTCACGAATTGATTTCGGCCATAGTACTTGCCACATGCCGGTACCGGCCGCGCGGAGCCCGCGGGAGATCGCGGATGCGGGGCATCGCGCATCGGCCTGGACGCATAACTGAAATGCGTGAAGCGATACGCTTTGCGTGCGCCGAGCGCTTCCCTTCGCTAGCACACGCTCGTACCTTTCCGAAAAATCATATTTGGGGAGAAGCCGCCATGCGAGGGGGTGTCATTGCCTTCGTGCTCGCGCTGACGCTGCCAGGCGCGTCGCCCGGCCCGGCCCGCAGCGAGGCGCCCCTCAACGAGCAACAGCTTCTGGGCATGCGGCTGTTCAACCAGTCGTGCCGCGTCTGCCACACCAAGCCGCAGATGACGAGCCCGCTCTACGGTCCGCAGCTGTCGCAGGATTCCGCGGGCGGCGAGCCGAACACGATGCGCGACGTCATCAGCAACGGCACGCCGCGCATGCCCGGATTCCAGTATCATTTCGCCCCCGCGCAGATCGAGGCGATTGTCGCATATCTGAAGACCATCCCCGCGCCCCCCGCCGCGCCCCCGGCGCGCTGACGGCGAGATCATGGAGAGAAGGCCATGCAGCATTTCATGCGGTATGCCGCCAAGCAGGCACAATCCGTCCTGCTCGCTGCCTTCGTGCTCGCGGTCGCGGCCGCGCTTTCCGTCGCGGCGCACGCCGCCGACGCGGCGCTCAGCGGAACGATCACATCGGCCGCGGGCGACAAGCTCGGCGGGGTCACCGTGTCGGCGAAGCCCGCCGGAGGCACCATCACCACAACCGTCTTTACCGACGAGCGCGGCGACTACTATTTCCCGCCGCTGCCTGCCGGCAAGTACCGGGTGTGGGCCCAGGCGGTGACCTTCGCCCGCGTCCAGGCGGAGGTCGAGCTGACGGCGGCACTTAGGCAGGATTTCGTCCTCGCGCCGATCGAGGATTTCGTTCGGCAGTTGCCGGGCAACGTGATGCTCGCGGCGTTGCCGGAGGAGACCGAGCAGGACAAGCGCATGAAGCGGCTGGTGCGCAACATCTGCACCGGCTGCCACACGCCGAGCTACGTGCTGCAGCACCGCTTCGACGAGGCTGGCTGGAACGCCATCATCGAGCTCATGAAGAACGCCAATGTTTACGGCACGTTCGTCGGCAACGAGCGCAGGCCTTCGGGCATTCTCGACCATCATCAGAAAGAGCTCGCGGCCTATCTCGCGCGCGCCCGCGGCCCGGGCGCAAGCGCCATGCAGTTCAAGCTGGAGCCGCGACCGGCGGGCGAAGCGGCGCGGGTGATGTTCAAGGAGTACGACGTCCCGCTCGACCCCGATGCCGGCCTGCCGCCCAATTTCGTGCAGAACGACGGCACCGATTGGTCGCTCGGCACGCCGTCGGTGCTCATTCCGGGCTTCGGCGTGCACGACGCCTGGCTCGACCTCGACGGGCAGCTCTGGTTCACCTGCAACATTCCCAACCGCCGCACCACGATCGGCAAGATCGATACCACGACCGGCGAGGTCAAGCTGTTGAAGGTGGCTGCGGTCAACGGGCTCGCCGCCCAGACCCACGGCATGACGCGCGATCCCAAAGGCATCATCTGGTTCAACCTCAACAACGGCCGCGGCGGCCTCGGCCGCCTCGATCCCAAGAGCGAGCGGATCGACGTCTACCTGCCGCCTCCGGGAATGTCGCCGACCGGCGGCGCGACCACGGTCGACTACGACGGCAAGGGCAAGATCTGGTCGTCGGCGCCCGACGGTGCGCTGCGCTTCGATCCCGACACCGAGACCTTCACCGAGTTCAAGTCCGTCACCTACAAGACGCCGAACGGCACCGGCGTGACCTACGGCGCCGCCGGCGATCGCGACGGGAACGGGTGGTGGGCCGAGATGACGCTCGACACCATCGGCACCGGCGAGGGCGTGAGCGGCAAAGCGCGAGAGGTACGGCTCGCCCCGGTGCAGGCGGAGATGGACCGCGTCAGCGCGCCGGAGCGCAAGTTTTACGAGACCTACAACCAGCCCGACTTCAACAACCCATTCCCGTGGGCGCAGGGACCGCGCCGCATGGGCACCGACAAGAGTGCCGACGTGTTGTGGGTCGGCAATTCCTGGGGCGCCAATCTTGCCCGCATCGATACCCGCACCCACGAGATCACGTACGTACCGCTGCCCGGCGGCCAGCAGCCCTATCATGTGGCCGTCGACAAGGGGCACAACGCCTGGACCAATCTGTGGGGCGCCGACCGCGTCCTGCGCTACGATCCGAAAAGCTCGTCCTGGACGGCGTTCGATCTTCCGACCCGGGGAGCGGAGCCGCGTTACGTCTCGCTTCTGGAGCGCGATGGCGCGCCGATGCAGGTCGTGCTGCCGTATTTCCGCGCCCGCAAGGTCGCGGTCATGACGCTGCGCAGCGAGCAGGACCTGGCGGCACTCAAGGTGCAGGCCGCTCGCTAAAGCGGTGAGCCACGCTGCTATTCAGCCTGGCCCGGGCGCAGCGCGGCACGAGCGCAGCGAATGGCGCGCTGCATTGCGCCGGGGACACGAGTGGCACGAGTTGTCACAGGTACTGCACGGGTCCGGGAGACCAGCTGCGCTCGGAACGCAATGCCCCGCATCGAAGCGGGGACGCCTAGTAGCGCCTGCGGCTCGGTCGCGCCGATTGCGCCGCGCGCGCGATGATCTCGCCGGCGCGCCCTCCGAAGCGTCCGAGATCAACGGGCGCGGCCTCGCCGCTTTGCTCGAGCAGCGCCCACGCTGCCGGGTTCCGGCCCCAGCTGGGCCGTTCGGCCTTGTTCCGTTGCTGCCCGTCGATTTTGCGCCTGTCCGCCACTGCAGCACCGCATCGATATCGCCCGCGTTTCTCGTGAATGTTAACGGCCGTTCATCGGGTCGGTTCCCGACCGATTTTTCCAGAGATCTCGCGTGGTTCGCCTGCTGCACGCGCGCCTGTCGGTTCAATCGAGGAGCGCTTCTTGTTTGCACCGGCGTGGATCGGCGCGCGGCAAGTGCGCCGCGAGCCAGTCGGCGCCATTAATCGGATTCGGCCGCGATCAGCTGCGCCAGCATGCGCCGCGCCTGCAGCTGGGCCGCGTCGGCGGCGATGTCCACGAGGCCTTCGAGCGAGCCGCCGCGCCGGTTTGCCTGAACCGCTTCCAGCATCTCGGCGTCCTCGAGGAAGGTGGCTTTCGAGCCCTCGTAGAGCAGCTTCGACATTTCCGCATCGCCGAGGGCAAAGTCGCGCGCGAAGCAGAACATGTAATGGCTCGAGCTCTCGCTCTCGGGCGTGATCAGATGGCTCGACCAGATCGAAATGCCGTGGCTCCTGTCGCCGTCGGGAGCGCCGGTGCCGGCCTTGGCGCAGCCCACGTCCAGATAGACCGTCGCCGGCGGCGTGAAGGTGGCGAATTGCCAGCGGTCGACGTTGCCCGCGAAATTTCCGGCCTTGGCGAACAGCGGAGGCGGAACGAAATCGATCATCCAGCGGCCGACGCGAACCCCGTCCGGCAGGCGCTCGGTCTTGGTCGGCGTGGTGGCTTCGCGCGGATCCCCGGCGAGCGTCCTTTTGTGCACGTAGCTCACGTGGGTGAGGTCGAGCAGGTTGTCGATGAGAAACTGGTAGTTCGATTTGAGATGGATGTAGCCCGGGGTAGCGGTCCACTTCGGGTCGGCGAGCCATGGCAGGTCCGGGACCTTCGCTGCGTCTGCCTTCGCCGGCTCGCCCATCCAGATCCATACCACGCCCCATTTCTCGCAGACCGGGTAGCTCCTGACCTTGGCGCCGCGTGGAATGAGGGTTTGGCCGGGCACCTCGATGCAGTGCCCATGGACGTCGAATTTGAGCCCGTGGTAGCCGCAGGCGAGATGCTCCCCGGAGACTTCGCCTTTCGACAGCGGCGCCGCCCGATGGCAGCAGCAATCCTCGAGTGCGCCGACCTCGCCGGAAGCGTTCCGGAACAGCACGACCTTGTCGTCGAGGAAAGTGCGGCCGACCGGGCGCTCCGCCAGATCCCTTGACCAGATCGCCGCGTACCAGCCGTTGCGCAGGAACATGGGCAGCACCTCCGACCGCCGCGCGCCGCCGCGCCCGGGCTCGACTGCGCGGACAGATTTGGAATGGTAGAGCAGCGCCGTCACCGAGGCCAGACACCGGCACCGGCTTAGGCGGCGGCGCGCGCAAAGTGCGGCATCACCTCGCGCGCGAACAGCCGCATCGATTGCTCGGCCTCGGCGCGGCCGATCATTCCGAAATTCACCTGTAGCGAAGCGGATTCGAAGCCGCCGACCTCGCGCTCGTAATCCGCGATGGCGTCGCGGATGTCCTGCGGCGTGCCGATCCAGGCCGCGCCTTTCTCGACCTGTGATTCGAACGTTTCCTGGGCGAGCGACTGGATTATTTTCTGATAGTTGGGGTAGTCGCGCGAGGATACGCCTTCGAGCCATCCCGAGGCCGCATCCACGATCGACTTGAGATATTGGTTGAGCGGCGTGCGCGCGACCGCCGCGGCCTGCGCCCGGCTCTCGGCGCAGAACATGTGGAAGGCGAGCATCACCTTGCCGCGGCCGGAATGGCCGGCCTTGCCCCAGGCTTCGCGATAGGCCTGCAGCAGGCTCTGCATGTGCGCACCCGCCAGCGGAATGCCCATGAGGTAGTGGCCGAGCGTGCCGGCGGTCTCGAACGATTCCCGCGTGGAGAGTGCAGCGATCCAGAACGGCGGCCGCGGCTTCTGGGTCGGACGCGGCAGCGAGGTCGCATTCTCGAAGCTGTGGAAGCGGCCGTGTGCGGTGACGCGCTCCTCCTCGAGCAGGCGGCGGACCTGCTCAAGGCCCTCGTCGAAACGGGCGCGGCTCTCGTCCATGGAGATGCCGAAACGGGCGAACTCGTGCGGCAGGAAGGCACGCGCGAAACCCACCTCCAGGCGTCCGCCCGAGATGGCGTCGACCATCCCGATCTGGCCGGCGAGCTTGAGCGGGTTGTTGAACACCGGCAGCACCGCACCCGTCACCAGCCGCATCGCGTGCGTGCGCGCGGCGGCCGCGCTGAGAAAGATCAGCGGATCGGGACTGTAGCCGCCGTAGGATAGAAAATAGTGCTCGACCGTGCGCACGTTGCTGAAGCCCAGCCGCTCCGCCAGCTGCGTGAGCTCAAGCGCCTCGCGCCAATACTGGTCGGCGCCCTTCTGCTCGGGATCGACGGCAGGAAAGAACTGGATGCCGAATTCCATCGCGGCCTCGTTGGCTCGCCGCCCGTGGCGACGCGCGCGATCGGCTATAGCTCCACCCCGAGCTTGCGATCGAGCGAGTACGGTCCTCCGCCGCGCAGTGCGATGGCGAAGCACACGAGCCCCCACAGCAAGGTGTATTCGTAGCCGCGGTTGAGCCAGGAAAACCCGGTCTTCCAGTAGATCACCGTGATGATGAGCAGCTCGATCGCCGCGGCGGCGGCGAAGAAGCGGGTGAACAGGCCGAGGATGAGCGCGATCCCGCCGCCGAACTCGATGATCAGCGCGCCCCAGATCCAGGGCAGCGCCGGATCGAATCCCAGCTGCGTGAAGGCATTGACATAGGCGGAGGGCCCGCGCGTGACCTTGCCCCAGCCATGCACGAGCAGGTTCCAACCCGCGGCGATGCGGATGACCGGCCAAGCCAGCGGGATGGCCACCTCGTAGAACGATTTGAGGCCCGGCAGGAGCGGCCGCGGCTCGTGATCGACGATCTCCGGCATGGTGAATCCTCCCTGATGAACCGGATCATCTAAGTTCATCGTCGCTGCGGTAGGAAGCTGTCGCCCGCCCTACTGTATTACCGCCGCCATTGCAAATAACAGGAAAAATACAATGGCCCCCCGTGGAGTGCACCCTCCAGGTGAGGCACGAAACGAGAGATTCATTGCAGTTCACGCCCTGTTGTCACGCAGCCCGGACCTTGCGTCAGTAAAAAACCCGGCGCGGTCTTCCCGCCCGGGCGGCATGCGCAGTTCTGCATCCTGAGTGTTCTTAGCATAAACGCGTTACGTAGTCAAGCACGAAATGCATATGCGCGCCGGCGGCGTGACGGAAAAGTCACAGCGCGCCGCCAATCGCGCCCGAATGGACGAGCGCGAATTGATTGCGCGCGGTCGCATCCCTACCGTTGCGGCCAAGTCCGCGGGGGCGGCAAGGGTATCGACACGGCCGGGTTTTCCCGGCCGTGTCGCGTGCGGGG
>DATBKV010000105.1:0-6997 GCA_036555745.1 Xanthobacteraceae bacterium
CGCTTGAATTGATCGGCGTCGCCGGCGGATCTCGTTGATGACAATGCTGTTGTCGAGCTCGCCTTCGCCGTGACGCACGCAGGCTTCGAGCACGTCCGCGTGCACCTGCAAGACCGGCAGCTGCTGCCGGCACCGCCGCGCCTGATCCAGTATCAGATGCACATCCTTGAGGTGCTGGGTGACGCGTCCCTCGGGAGCAAAATCGCCGCGCACCATCTTGTCTCCTTTTATGTCCATGACCTGCGAATAGCACGCCGCGCGGCGCGCAACCTCGAGAAATGCCGCGGGATCAAGCCCCAGCCGCTCGGCCAGCACGAGCCCCTCGGCGAGCGCAAGGCGATTGAGACCGAGGATGAGATTGATCGCAAGCTTGGCGCGCCCGCCGTCGCCGATTTTGCCGATATGAAAATGCCTCGGAAACAACGTCCGCAAGATCGGCTCGGCCTGCGCCAGTGTCTCGGCATCCCCGCCGACGAGCCCGACGCCTTCGCCCCGGCTCACCTGGCCGCTCGAGCCGGAGATCGGCGTTTCCAGAAATCGAAGCCCGTTCGCCGCCACCCGTTCCCCGAGCTTTGCAATGCGATCGGGATCGCAGGTGCTGGCACACAAGAGTATTTTTCCCGAGCTGCTGCCCAGCGCCGGCAGCAGCTCGCGCTCGACCACGCTCTCGACCTGGTCCGTGCTGAACAGCGCGAGCACGACGCAATCGCAGCGCGCGACAACGGAAGCGGCTGAAGCGGCAACACGGCCACCGAGCGATTCGAGCCTGGCGTTCTTCGCCGGCTCGATGTCGTATCCCGTTACGGAAAAGCCGGCCTCCATGAGGCGGCGCGCCAGCGCTTCGCCCAGGAGTCCGAGCCCGATCACTCCGACCGGGCTCCGATTGGAGATAGTAGGCATCACGTCACGCCAGCGGCGCGACGCCGAGGTCGCGCGCCGTTTGATCGAGGCTGTCGCGCAACGGCTTGGGCATGGGCACGCCGCTCTTCGCGCGGTCGAGACGCGTGCGATGGCTTTGCTCGCCCGGGAGCCGGATGCGCTCGATGCCGGGGAGCCGCTCGGCCGCGCGCATGGTGCGCACGGCGGCATCGACCTGCCGCTTGAACTCGTCCACCGGCGCGAGTGCTGCGATCGAGAGCGCGACCACGGCATGGCCGGTGTTGGCCGTCTTGCCCGGCTCTTTCACGAAATCGACGACATCCTTGCCAAACGCCGCCGCGTTGAGCGTCCCGGCGAGGAGGCCGATAATGAGGCTCAGCCCATAGCCCTTGTAGTCGCCGATCGGCAGCAGAAATCCTTCGTCCGCGCGCTTGGCATCGGTGAGCGGCTTGCCGTCGCGATCTATCATCCAGCCGACCGGCATCTCCTCGCCACGCTGCGCCTTGAGCCGCACCTTGCCGAAGGCGGCGACGGTCGGGGCCATGTCGAGCACGACCGGAGGCTCGGCCGCCGCCGGGATCGCAACGGCAATCGGATTGGTGCCGAGCAGATTTTCGCGCGCGCCCCATGGCGGCAGATGATTGTTGCTGCCGACGGCGAGATAGATGCCGATCATATCGTGGGCAAGCGGCATCAGGGCATAGAGCGCGGCCGGCCCGGCATGGTTGCTCATGCGCGCGCCTACCCATCCGATGCCCGTTTGCTTGGCTTTTTCGATGGCGGTATGTGCGGCACAGCGCATGACCAGATGGCCCATGCCGTTGTCGCCGTCGACCAGGGCAGCGGAGGGCTTGTCCCGGACCACCCGGATGTTCGGCCGCTTGTTGATCCCGCCGGCCTTGAGACGCCGCACATACAGCGGCAGCCGGATCACACCGTGGGTATCGCTGCCGCGCAGGTCGGCCTCGACCATGAGCTCCGCGACCTGAGCGGCATCGGTTGCGGGGAGCCCAGCCGCCGCGAGCGTGCGCTGTACGAACGCGGCAAGCACGCTTGCCTCGATCCGCCGCACGTCTGTCGTTGCTGAAGGCCTTTGCTGTGCGAGACTTTGCTCCGCCATGTCTACCCCGCTGTGCCGTCTGGGAAGCCGATATTGCGCTTCGACGCAACGACGTGTCATCCCCTTCGCGTTCGATGTGATTCCGCTGGTCGGGTCGGCCCTCCGAGTATCGGAGAGGAAGAATATACCTCCCCCTTCCAGCGGGATGTATAAGGCTGCATGTGTGCCTGGCGCGTCACGATCGATACCGGAGGAACGTTTTCCGATTTCGTTTATCTCGACGAAGGCACCGGCGAGCTCTCCGTTGCCAAGCTCCCCTCCACGCCTGATGATCCCTCGCGCGCCATTCTGGCCGGCATCTCTACGCTGCTCGCGCGCGGAGTGTCGGCAGCTGACATCAGCTTCTTTTGCCACGGCACCACCGTGGGGACCAACGCGCTGATCGAGGGCACCGGCGCCAAAACCGGGCTCCTGGTCACCCAGGGATTTCGCGGGATCTATCCGGTCGGCGAGCAGGCGCGTCCCTACGGAGCTGCGATCTTCGACGTGCTCTACGACAAGCCCGCGCTGCTGGCACCAGCGCACCTGACCGGCGAAGTGCCGGAGCGGGTGGATTTCCGCGGCAATGTGCTCGCTCGGCTCGACGAGGGGGCGTTGCGCGGGACCGTCCTCGAGCTCGCGGCGCAGGGCGTGGAATCCATCGCGGTGTGTCTGCTGTTCTCGTTCCTGCATCCCGCGCACGAGCGGCGGGTGCGCGAGATCATCCTGGAGGAAATGCCCGACTGCAGCGTCTCGCTCTCGTGCGAGGTGCTGCCGCAGATCCGCGAGTATCATCGCCTGAGCACGACGGTCATCAACGCGTATCTGCAACCCATTCTTGCGCGCTACATCGCGCGGCTCGACGCTCGCCTTGGCGATGCCGGAATGGCAACGCGACAGCGATACGTAATGCAATCGAACGGCGGCATGGCCACGTTCGCAGTCGCCGCGGCGAAAGCCGCCGCCACCGTGCTCTCCGGCCCCGCCGGAGGCGTTACCGCGAGTGTTGCGCTCGCGCGGCTGGCCGGGGAGAAGAATCTCATCACCTTCGACATGGGCGGCACGTCCTGCGACGTGGCCCTGATCAAGGACGGCGAGGCTCTGGTCTCGAGCCGCGGCAAGATCGAAGGGCGGGACATCGCCCTGCCGATGCTCGACATCAACACCGTGAGTGCCGGGGGCGGCACGATCGCCTGCCTGGACCGTTTCGGCCTCCTCCAGGTCGGCCCGCAAAGCGCCGGCGCAATGCCGGGTCCGGCCTGTTATGGTCGCGGCGGCCGGATGCCGACGATTACCGACTGCAATCTCGTGCTGGGCTATCTGGGACCGCACAATCTCCATGGTGGCAGGCTGCGGCTCGACGTGAGCAAGGCGCGCGATGCGATCGATAACGAAATCGCGTGTCCGCTCGGCCTGCCGGCGGCGGATGCTGCCGAGGGGATCATCCGGATTATCGACGTGAAAATGCAGGAGGCGATCAAAGCGATCTCCACCATGCGCGGGCATGACCTGCGCGATTTCATGCTGCTCGCCTTCGGCGGCGCCGGCCCGCTGCACGCCGGGCGCATCGCCCGCGACCTTGGCATGGCAGGGGTTATTGTACCGCTCTATCCCGGCGTCTTCTCCGCCATCGGCCTCGTCATGGCGGACGTGCGCCACGACTACATGCGCTCGCGGCTCACCGCGCTCGATGCCACCGCACCCGCCGATATCGACGCGATGCTCGCGGAGCTGAGCGCGCAGGCACGTGCAGAGCTTCGCCACGACGGGTTTGCGCCGGAACGCATTCGCATCGAGCGCGCCCTCGACCTGCGCTATGCCGGTCAGGGCTATGAGGTCGCCGTGGCCTGCAGCGAGCAGCCGCTCACCGCCGATGCGCTCAAGGAGCTGCGGGCAAGCTTTGATCGCATGCACCAAGCCATGTTTGGCCATATGGCGCCGGACGAGCCGGTCGAGATCGTCTCCTGCCGTGTGTGCGGGATCGGGCTTGTGCCGCCGGTGGCGCTGCCGCGCTTCAAGGTCGCCGGGATACCCCTCGAGGCTGCCTTGCGTGAGCGTCGACGCGTGCGGCTCGACGGCCGCGAGATCGATTGTCCGGTCTACCAGCGCGAGCGGCTCGATGTCGGCGCAAGGCTTGGCGGACCGGCGATCCTCGATCAGCTCGATTGCACGACGCTGGTCTGCCCCGGGCAGGTGGCGCGCATCGATGAATGGAAGAATTTGCTGGTAGGGAACGAGTGTCGTCGCGGTCAAGGGAGGCGGAATGACACGCAGTGAATGCGCGGCATGACCGCGGGAGCGATGTCGTCGAGGAGATCATGGCCGCGGACGCAATCGAGCTGGAAGTCGTGAAGGCTACCCTCTCCGGCATCGTGCAGGAGATGCAGAGCTCGCTGTTTCGCACCGGCTTCTCCACCATCATCCGGGAGTCGCAGGATGCCTCATGCGCGCTGCTGAACGCCCGCGGCGAGGTGGTGGCGCAGCACGTCGTGCTGCCGCTGCATATCGGCGCCTTCGGCGTCTCGACTGCCGCCGTGATCGCCGCGTTCGGCGACGACATTGCGGAAGGGGACGCGTTCCTGATCAATCATCCCTATGAGGGCGGCAGCCCGCATGCCCCCGACATGGCGGTCATCACCCCGGCTTTCGCCGCAGGGTCGCTGTTCGGCTTCTGCGGCTCCATCGCCCACAAGAGCGACATCGGCGGCCCCGTGCCCGGAAGCTGCTCGGGACAGGCGCGGGAAATCTTCAACGAGGGCCTGCATCTTCCCGCGGTGCGCTACCAGCGCCGCTACCGCGCCAACGCCGATCTCGAGCGGCTGATTGCCGCCAACAGCCGCACGCCCGAGCTGGTGCTCGGCGACATCCGCGGCCAGCTGGGCGCCGATCGCCTGGGCGAGCGGCGACTGGGCGAGCTGATCGCGAAATTCGGCGCCGACAAGCTACGCAACTGCTGCGACCACCTGCTCGATATTTCCGAGCGCAAGCTCAAGAGCGCCATTGCGCAGTGGCGCGACGGACGGTTCGAGGCGGAGCGGTTCGTCGATGACGACGGCATCGAGCTCGAAAAGCCGGTGCGCATCCACGTGGTGGTCGAGAAAAAGGGCGATGCGCTGACCTTCGATTTGAGCGGCTCGGCCGACCAGACCAAGGGACCTGCCAACATCCGCCCGCCGCTCGTGCAGGCCGCCTGCGCCTATGCGCTGATCTCGCTGATCGATCCGAGCATGTACGTGTCGAGCGGGCTGCTGCGCGGTTTCGCCGTCAAGGCGCGGGAGGGAAGCGTGCTCAACCCGCGCTTTCCGGCGCCGCTCAACACCTACAATCCGACCGTGCATGCGCTGGTGGACGCGATCTTCGCGGCGATGAGCCGCATCGCTCCGCAGAACGCGCGCGCCGATGGCAGCGGCAGCCGCTCGATCATTCTCGGCGGGCGCAACACCTATACCGGCAAGGGCTACGTGCAGTACGAGATCATCGCCGGGGGCGCCGGCGCTCGCTCGCGCAAGGATGGCCTTTCCGGCACCACCGTCAATCAAAGCAATGCCAGGATCGCCCCGGTCGAGATCATCGAGAGCGAATTTCCCACCCGCATCATGCGTTTCGAGCTGATTGCGGATTCCGGCGGTGCCGGGGAGTTTCGCGGCGGTTTGGGCATCCGCCGGGACTATCTCAATCTCGCGGACGCGCGGTTCTCGATCAGGTCCATGCGGCACGTCATCCCGCCGAACGGCTGCGCCGGCGGACGCGACGGGCGCGCGGGCGATATCCGGATCAACCCCGATACGGCGCGCGAGCAGCGGCTGCCGGCGCGCTATGCCGATTATCCGCTGCGCGCGGGCGACGGCTTCCGGCTCGATACGCCCGGCGGCGGCGGATACGGCGATCCGCTTGCGCGCGATCCGCACCGCGTGCTCGCCGATGTGCGCGACGGCGCGGTATCGCCGAAATCAGCCGAGCGCGACTACGGCGTGGTGGTGATCAAATCCGGCGGCGCATGGTCGCTGGATGAAGCGCAAACCCGCGCCCGCCGCGCGCGGGCAAGGAAGCCGTGAGGGCGCCGCCGACACCGAGTCTTCAGTGAATACCTTCCGCGAGTGAACGCGCCCAGAACAATGCTCTTTCCTTTCGTAGGGCCAGTCGGGGTCAAAAAATGCGCAGCTTTTTTTGGGAGTTTCAGGGGCGCACCCCACCGCGTCGCCCTATCCCCCCGCATCGTGCTGAAAGAGGGCGAGGCATGCGAAGCTGATCCTCTTTCAAGGTATTCGGCATCAAATGGTAATTCGCCACCGCCTGGTGCGGAAATATCACAAGGGCTGAATTTTGCAGGCGAGCCGCCTGCCTGCCCAGCCGGTGCCGGATTCGGCATCAAGCTGCATGATCCTGCCGATCTGACGGAAGGTGAATGGCATGACGCTCGTCCTTTTTGTATCCGCCGTTGCTCTGCTTGGGTTGGCATTCGTCCCGGATCTGGGCCGGTAGCTCGTGCAATCGCCATCGAGCTCCAAGGCAACGATCTGAGACGCCGCCATGACGCTACTGCAAACGTCCGAAGCAGCTATCACGACCGACGATCTGCAACCTGCCATCGTCGATATCGGCGACGAATCGATATTCATCGGCGGCGTCGCGCAGCAGGCGGCAGAATCGTCCAGGCAACCCAGGGTGAAACCTTACTGGTTCAGATGCCCGGCCTGTAATTTTGACTGGCGCGAATGGCTGAGGCCGTCGATCATTTTCATCTCTTTGTCGTTCATCACCGACAGATGCCCCAACTGCCGGCGCAAGAACGTACGGGCGTGCAGGATGGGATCAGGCCATCAGGATGGTCAGGAGACCGAGCTCTAAAGCCATCGAGATTCCATCCCCGTCATTCCGGCCGACGCCGGGCTTGACCCGGCGCAGAGCCGGAATCCCATAGTCAACGCCGTTCGTGCATTCACGTGCCGTCGACGAGTCCCAAAAAATGCGCAGCATTTTTTTGGGGCGCCGATTACTCGACTCCGGCTCGTGCTCGCC
>DATBKV010000106.1:0-6186 GCA_036555745.1 Xanthobacteraceae bacterium
CCGACATCGTCAGCAATCCGACCTGGTGGGAGCGCGCGCTGCATCGCGTGCGTAGAGCGGTGATCGGCTGGCTCGGCCGCAGTAGCAAAGCTGCTCGATCATTTGACGAGCACAACGACCGCGAGGTCCGAGCTCCCGCACTCCAATCCCCTCCCCTCCGGGGAGAGGGACCTCGCAGTAGCATGCCTCAGGATCGGGCACGTCCCCTCACGATTCTGATCGCGGCGCTGGGTGGCGAGGGCGGCGGCGTGCTCACCGACTGGATCGTCGCCGCCGCGGCGAGCCAAGGCTTTCCGGTGCAGTCGACGTCGATTCCCGGCGTCGCGCAGCGCACCGGCGCGACGACCTATCACATCGAGCTTGTGCCCGAGCCGGCGTCGGGAAACGAACCGACCCGTCAGCCCATCCTGGCGCTGGCGCCTGGCGTCGGCGACGTCGATCTCGTCGTCGCCAGCGAACTCATGGAAGCCGGCCGCGCCATCGCCGGCGGCTTTGTCACGCCGGACCGCACCACCACCATCGCCTCGACCAGCCGCTCGTATCTGGTGGTCGAGAAAATGGCGATGGGCGACGGCCGCTACGATCAGCAGCGGCTCGTCGAGGCGGTGCAGGCGCATTCGCGGCAGGCGCTGATGCTCGATCTCGAAGCCCTGGCCCGGCAAAGCGGTGCGATCGTGAATGCGGTGATGCTGGGCGTGATCGCCGGCACGGAAGCGCTCCCCATTCCGGCCGCCGCCTTCGAAGCCGCAATCCGGGCCGACGGCAAAGCGGTCGATGCGAACCTCCGCGGCTTCCGCGCCGGCTTTGCCGCCGCGCGCGACGGCGCCCCGGTGGCGTCGCCCCTGGGAGAACGCCCGCAGTCGGTGCCGGCGCTCGCCGAACTCGAGCCCGAGATTGGACGGATGCCCGAGGCGGCCCGCGCGACGATCACCGAGGGCACGCTCCGCCTGGCCGCCTATCAGGACCTGGCTTACGCGCGACTTTATCTCGATCGGCTGCGCCCCATCGGCGAAGCCGACGCCAAGGTGCAAGCCGGCGCAAAACTCCTCGCCGCGACCGCGCGGCACCTCGCCGTGCGCATGTCCTACGAGGACGTCATCCGGGTGGCGCAGGCCAAGATCGATCCGGCGCGTCTGGCGCGCATCGTCGATGAGATGAAGATCGCGCCCGAACAGCCGTTCGGCGTCACGGAGTTTTTGAAGCCCGGCGTCGAGGAATTATGCTCGATCCTGCCGCCGTCATGGGCGCGACGCGTTCTGGCGTTCGCCGAGCGGCGTCCGGCGCTCGCCGCCGCGCATTGGGGCATGACGGTGCAGACCACCGCGGTGTTCGGCTATTTGCGGTTTTATCTGCTTGCCAGGCTGCGGCCGCTCCGCCGCAAGACCTATCGGTATCAGGAGGAGCAACGCGCGATCGAAAGCTGGCTGCGCCTCATCGCCGAGGCCGCGCCATTGTCCGTCGAGTTGGCTATCGAGATTGCCGAATGCGCCCGCCTCATCAAAGGCTACGGCGACACGCACAAGCACGGCACCGGCAATTACCGGCTGATCGAGAGCGAGCTGATGCTACCGGCGCTGGCCGGCGCCATGCCGCCGCATGACGCCGCCGAAGCCATCGCCAGCGCCCGCACCGCGGCGCTGCTCGATCCCGAAGGTGAGGCGCTCGCGACGTGTCTCGCTGAAATCCAGTCGCGCTCGCTCCGCAGGATCGCCGCGGAGTAGTCTTCCCGCGCTGGTTCCGGGCGGAACAAATTCTGGTCGCGTTGTTTTCCCGAACATATGCGCCGGAGAATATTGGAATGGCAAAAACGGCTCGCCGCCGCAAAACCTCATCGCGCCGCCCGACCCGGGGCCACGCCCGCCGCCGCAAGGGCGTGCGCTATTGGTCCGGCCGGGTGACGCGGGAAAGCGACGCGCTCGATCTGCAAGGCGGCGTTTTCAAGCTCAAGGACCCCAAGCGCATCGCCGCGTCGCTGAAGCGCTCGGCGGAGCACAGCCGCCGCCGCAAAACCGAGCCATACCGCTCGGCGCTGTCGATGCTGGTGTTCTACATCAACCGCGCCGGCAAGAATTTGCCCGCGAGCCGCCGCCGCACTTTGGAAAAGGCCAAGGTGGAACTTCGCCGCCAGTTCGGGCGCGAATAGCCGTTTCGGAAAACTCGAGGGTTTCGCTGGAACCGGGCTGCCCCGGCTAGGCGGCTTCGGTCAGTGCCGCGTCATCAATCTTGATTTCGTGATGCTCGCCGCAATGGCAGCAGCGCACGAACAGCGCGTTGAAGCGCAGCATCGCGGCGGCCGGATCGATCTCCTCGATCCCAGGATCGATCTCCTGCCCGGTCTTTGGGCAACAAAATTTCAGAGCACTCATCAGCAGACCCTCACCGCGGCACGCAATCCCACGCGACTGTGGTGAATGTTTGGTGGCGCCGCCATGGAACTTCCGCCGCGTGCTTGCAGCCGGCAAGCGTCATGACCTCGGCCGCGGCGCGCCCTTGCCGCGCGCCGGTTCCCTTCGCTATGGTGCCGGCAGGCGGGCGTAGTTCAGTGGTAGAACATCAGCTTCCCAAGCTGAGTGTCGAGGGTTCGATTCCCTTCGCCCGCTCCAGAATTCCTGGTGAGCCGGTTAGTGTTGTCACCGCTGGTCAAACCCGCTAAACGATGCGTCTTCGCAGGAGCTTATAAGTGGCACTCAAATCACGCCTGAGCCGGTCTGGCAGCAAAAAAACCTCGATCGGACGTTCGCGCAACTCGCGACCGGTCAGCAAGCAGGCTAGACGCACCTACAAGAAATATCGCGGCCAGGGGCGCCCGTAATCGTCGTTTGCGGCGCCACCGCCGTTCGCCGGCTGGCGCGCCGCTTCCAGCGTTGCGCGCAATAGCGCTCCCAGCGCGCCCCAGGGGCCGTCCCCTCGTTCGAAGCAGCTTGTGGTATGGTCCGCGGGCGCGTTTACGCGGCCGCTGTCGAACTCTGCCATGAACGATGCCTCGCACGCCGATGGACCGCGACTGACCGATGCCCGCGGCCGGCTCCACCCATTGCCGCTGTTCATGCCGGTCTATCAGCCGCGCCAGCCGGCATTTCAGCTCGCCATGGACGGCGATGGCCTGAAGATCGACGGCCTGATCGTCAACGCGTTTTTTCTCTACAAACAGCGCGACCTGAGAAACAAGCTGAGGAGCGGCACCACATTGGCGGCTCTGGTCGGCTATGATGGCCTGATCTCGACCGATTCTGGTGCATTCCAGGGGTTCAGCCGCACGCTTTACCTGAAGAACCGCGACATCGTTCGATTTCAGGATCAGATCCGCAGCGATATCATCGCGCCGCTCGATCTCGTCACGCCGCCGGGCGATTCTCGCGCCACCGCGCAAACGAAGCTCGATGTGACGATCAAGCGAACCCGTGAGGCGCTCGACATCGTCGAACATGGTATCGTTGCCGGCGTCCAGCAGGGCGGACGATATCTCGATCTGCGCGAACGCAGTACCGAGGCGCTCTTGCAGATGGGTGCGCGCTACGTCGCGATCGGAAGCCTGGTGCCGTTCTTCAACAAGAACCACAACCTGACGTTTCCGGGCGCCGTCGTCCGCAAGGCGCGCGACATGATCGGTCCTGATCTGCCGATGCACATCTACGGAGCGGGCGATCCGGTAGAACTGCCGTTCTTCGTCAAATTGGGTGCGACCGTGTTCGACTCCGCCTCGTACGGGCACTATGCCGCAAAGGGTTTCTACATGACCCCTTACGGCGCGCTTCGCGATCCGGGTCCGCTGATCGCAGGCGAATACGTCTGCGACTGTCCGCAATGCCAGCTGCAGGGCGGCGGTGCGGCGGTGTTGGCAGATGGCGAGCGGCTGACCTTTCATAATATCTGGACTATCTGCAGCACCGTGGAAAAATTGCGCTGCTTGGTTCGTGGAGAAGACGGCAGCCTGGACAAGTACCTGGAGCACATACTCGAAGTCCACAGCAGATGGTTTCCCGAAAGCCAGTTGCGGCATTCGTGGCATGCTCTACCGCCATGACCGGACCCGCGCCCGATCTATCGCGTCGCTTGACGGCGCGTCTCATCCGGGATCTCGCCGACTCGATCGCCGTCGCCTACACGATCGACGCCGACGCGGCGGCGGAGCGCATCACGCCGTTGATAGAACGCGATCGACTGCTGCAGCAGGCGCTGGCCGAGCACCCTGATCTCGCCGAAATCCGCCGCATGCGGGTTTTCCGAAACGCGGAAAAGGCGGCGCGCAAGCACGTCTACGATTATCTGAGGCGTTATCGGCGGGCCGACGACAGCGGCAACGCGGCGCTGGACACCCTGGAAGCTCTGGCGCCCGGCGAGGCGCCGGAAACGGCGCACCGTCCCATTCGCGCCATCTGCGAGTCGCATGCCAGCACGGCGGAGCGGTTGCCGGCGCTGACGGAATTCCAGGCCATTCTGGCCCTCGCAGCCGGCGAGGCGACAAGCATCCTCGACGTCGGTGCCGGTGTTCTGCCGCTGCTTTTTCCGTTCGAGGCCTGTCCCAAGCTCGAATGCTATTGCGCTCTCGACAAGGATAAGTTTGCGGTGCGCGCGGTGCGGGCGTTTGCGCGGTGGAGCGAGCTGGCTAACGTGACGGCGCGCGATTGGTCGATGGCCGACGGCTGGGAGGAGGTGCTGTCACCCGACCGGAGGGAATTCGACCTCGCTCTGTTGCTCAAGATCGTTCCCGTGGTGGCGCGGCAGGAGCCGCAACTTTTGGGCGTCCTGGCCGCGACGCCGGCACGGCGCTTGTTGATCACCGGCTCGAAGCAGGCAATGGCCAAGCGCAAGGCCATCGCGCATCGTGAGAACGTCACGATCCTGTCCTTCATCGATCGATTCGGCCTGACTGTTTGCGATCAATTCGAGACTGCTGACGAACTGGGTTTCTTGGTGATAAGGTAACGGCCAGCGGGATCGGCTTTCCCGGATGTCGCTTCGCTCGTCCGGGCACCAGTAACGAAACATTTGAGGAAACAACCATGCCAGTCAGCACCATTCGCGGCGTCAACATCAATTGGCAGACGGTCGGCGACCGCGGGCCGTGGGTGATGATGACCACCGGCGGCCGGCGCGGCCATGACGAGTTCATTCCGCTGGCACAGAAGATCGCCCGGAACGGTTTTCGCGTCATGCTGCACGATCGCCGCAACACCGGTGCGTCCGACCTGTGGATCGAGGGCGACGAAAGCGAAGAGGCAACGTGGCTCGGCGACATGCACGAGCTGATGAAGAGCCACGACGCGCTGCCGGCGTTCTTCTCCGGCTCGTCGGCCGGCGCGCGCACCTCGATGCGGTTCTATCTGCGCTATCCGCAGGCCGTGCGCGGGCTGTTGTTGCTGCGCGTCACCGGCGGAGCCTTCGCGGCCGGCCGCCTGCCGGAGCAGTACTATGGCCAATTCATCCGCGCCGCGCAGAACGGCGGCATGGCGGCGGTCTGCGCCATGGACGCCTGGAAGGAGCGTTTCAAGGAAAATCCGCGCGGTCAGGATTATCTGGCCAAGCTGCCGCCCGAGAAATTCATCCAGGTGTTCACGCGCTGGAACCAGATTTTCGAAGCCGGCGCCAATCTGCCGGTCATGGGCGTCACCGAGCAGGAACTGCACTCCATCAAGGTGCCGACCCTGATAATCCCGGGCAACGACAACACCCATTCCAGTGCCTCGGGCGTCCTCGCCAACAAGCTTATTCCGGGCAGCGAACTGCACCGCCTGCCGATCACCGACCAGGACGTGCCGCTGATCCCGTTCCCGGAATGGGGTGCCTACGAGGAGGAGATCGCCCGCGTGTTCGTCGATTTCATGCAGCGTGCGCTGGCGCGGGAAAGGACTGCGGCCTGACGCGGGCTTTGGCAGCGACCGCCCTGGTCGGCGCCGGACAGATTAAAACTGTAATGCGTGCGCTGCCGCGATTTGGGCTGCGGCATCGGTACGTTTGTCTTGAAGCGGACATAGGCACGTCTGCGGCCTGGAACCGCAGCGTCGCTGAACTTATTTCTTTGCCAGAGGCTTTTGGCTCCCCCGCGGCCAACCCGGGAGGACGACATGGATCAACCGCGTGAACGGCAATCGGGCTGGAGCTGGTGGTATCTGCTCCTGCTCATTCAATTCATCGGCAGCCTGTGGGTGCCGTTCTACAACAGGATCGATCCGACCTGGATCGGCA
>DATBKV010000107.1:0-6434 GCA_036555745.1 Xanthobacteraceae bacterium
TTGGGGTCCCCCTCATGCCTCGCCCGTCCATCCGAATCCGCTTGCCCGGCGCTCGGCGCATGCGCACCGACCGGGCCGCGCCGCGTGCGCGCCGTCGTGGAGGCTGTTTCGCCCGCCTGCGCCATGACACTGCGGAGCGCCGCAACGATCCCCACGTAGCCGGTGCAGCGGCACAGGTTTCCGGACAGCTCGAGCCGGACGCGCTTTTCATCGGCCTGCGGAAGACGCGTGACGATGTCGCGCGCACTGATCAGCATGCCCGGGGTGCAATAGCCGCACTGTAACCCGTGGTGCTCCGAGAACGCCTCGCGCAGGCGTGCCGTGACAGGGTCCTTCTCCAGACCCTCGATCGTGGTGACCTCGGCACCATCGCACGCCACCGCGTAGGTAATGCAGGAGCGCGCGGGTGAGCCGTCGATCAGGACGGTGCAGGCGCCGCACACCCCGTGCTCGCAGCCGATATGCGTGCCGGTGAGGAACTGATCCTCGCGCAGGAAATCCGCGAGGTTGCGGCGCGGCTCGACCTCCGCCTCCAGCTTGCGCCCGTTGATGGTCAGCGACACCATTGTCATGCCGCGCACGCCTGCTTTGCGGCGCGCTCGAGCGCGACCGGAGCGAGTTGCCGCAGGTAGTCGTCGGTGACGCCTTGCTCGTCCAGCAGGCGAAGGACCGCTCCGCGATCCATCCGGCCCGGCAGATCCGGCCCGAAGGGGCCGCGGAAAACTTCCGACGCATCGTCGAGCACGATCGGTGCCGTCTCGATTGCGCCGATCACGGCGCGAAAACGCTTGCGTTCGGGGTCGTGCAGCACGCCACCGATGGCATGCGCGTATTCGCCGGCTTTCTGCGCAAACTTGAATACTCCCCAGCGCGCATCCTGCGAAAGTTTGGGCATACGGATCGCGCGGATCAGCTCGTCCGGCCGCAGGACGGTCGTGAAGGAGGAGACCATCAGATCGCCGGCCGGCACGGTGCGCGCACCGTTGCGGCCCGCTATGAGGATATCGGTACCGAGCAATGGCAATATGGAGATCCAGTCAGCCGCCGGATCCGCGTGCGCGAGGCTGCCGCCGACGGTGCCCCGGTTGCGCACCGCGCGGTAGGCGATCGTCCCGGCGACATGCGGCAGAAGCCCGTTCGATGGGTCGGGCACACGTCCGTCTTCAATGTCGGCATGGGTGATGCAGGCGCCGATCTCGATGTGGTCGCCGGAGGCCCTGACCTCCGTCAGCTCGGGAACCGACGTGATGTCGACCAGCCGATCC
This sequence comes from Xanthobacteraceae bacterium, assembly GCA_036555745.1. Lineage (GTDB taxonomy): Bacteria > Pseudomonadota > Alphaproteobacteria > Rhizobiales > Xanthobacteraceae > VAZQ01. The sequence goes on from DATBKV010000107.1 coordinate 1,266, forward strand.
GGCTGCGCCAGCCGCAGGTTCAGCATCGGGCCGAGCGACTGGCTGCCGGCAAGCGCCTTGCAGAACAGGCCCTCCTCGCCGAGCAGATCGATGGCCGCATCGATGCTGGCCGGACGCGCGTAGTCGAAGGCAACCGGCTTCATGGCTGGTCTCTACCTTCGCCGCCCAGCGAGCTCGGTGATGAACGCATCAGAGCCTCTCCTTGTGCGAGAGGCTGTCGGTCACGAGGTCGCGCATGACCGGCAGGTTTGGAACCGGGTCGAGCTGAATGAGCCCGGGATGCAGCTTCGCAATGCACGCATACTGCACCTCGCCGTCGATCAGCATCGTGCATTCCTTGCACACATTGGCATTGAAGCAGCTGAAGCGGATGGCGAGGTCGGGCTGCTGCTGCATGCGGATGCGCACTAGCCCGTCGAGGACCGAATCGCCATCCTCGAAGGCCACATCGAATTCCTCATAGCGGCCGGCCTCCCGGCTGGTACCGCGCCAGATTTTCAGCCGCGCCGATTTCAACGGCGAAGCGAGGGCATCCGAGGCGCTCATGCCTGCAATCCCGCGAAGCTGGAAACAAGCTTGCCATCGGCGAGAGAGAGCCGCTGGCTCCTCTCGCAAGCAGCGCTGGTCTCGGGAAAGTCGACGCGCTGGTGGGCGCCGCGGCTTTCCCGGCGAAAGAGCGAGCCCAGCGCGAGCGCTTCGGCGGCAAAGAGCCCGTTGCGCAACTCGAACCACTCGACCAGGCTCGCATTATGCACGCGCTCCGGCGAAACCGCGGCCGCCGGCAGCTCGCGCTCGCGCATGCTGCAAAGGCGATCATGCGCCTCGGTCAGAGCGTGCGCGGTGCGGAACGGACCGACCTTTTGCCACATCAGGTCTTTGGCCTCGCTCATGATCGCAGCAGGGGAGGGACCGTGCCGCTGGTTTTGGCCGCGCACGGCACGGATCAGCTCCACATGGGGCCGCGCGGCTGCCATATCCCGGCTCGGCGCCCTCCTGCCTGCGGCAAAGCGGGCGGCTCTCTCTCCGGCTCGTTCGCCGAAGACCAGTGCCTCCGGCAGGGCGTTACCGGAAAGCCGGTTTGCGCCGTTGGCTCCGCCCGCGAGCTCTCCCGCCGCATACAGCCCCGGCACGCAGGAGGCCATGTCGGTGTCCACCTCGACACCGCCCATCTGATAATGCGCGATCGGGAGCACCTCGACCGGTTGGCGCGTGAGATCGATGTTGTTGCGCTTGAAGATCTCGATCACGGGACCGAGCGCTGCCCGCAGCGCGCTCTCGGGAATATGCTGGAAGGAGAGATATACGCCTCCGTGCGGCGAGCCGCGTCCCGATTCGACTTCCTTGTAGATCGCATAGGTCAGCGTATCGCGCGTGGTGCTGTAGCCCTCGCCCTCCGCCTCGCCGTATTCGTGCAGGAATTCCTCGCCGTTGCCGTTGAGCAGCCGTCCGCCGAGCTTGACCCGGGTCGGCTCCCAGGTGGTCGGATCGAGGCCGACCATTCGCGGCGCCAGATGCCCGTTGGGATAGAACTGCAGGAACTCGAGATCGATCAGCCGCGCGCCGGCGCGCAAGGCGATGCCCACGCCTTCGCCGGCAAGGTTGTTGGGCGATGTGGTGCGCTTGAACAGCTTGGTCATGCCGCCCATCGCCAGCACGACCGCGGATGCCTTGATGATGACAGGTGATGCCGAGCCGACGTCGACACCGACCGCACCGATCGCCTCGCCCTCCCGGGTGACCACGTCGGTGAGACTGACATTGCTCAGGCGGCGGATGTCGGGATTGCGGCTCACCTTGTTGCGCAGCGCCGCGCAGATCGCCGCTCCGGTGCTCAGATAATCCACGTAGACGCAGCGCCTGCGGCTGTGCCCGGGCGCCAGCACCTGGTTGATCCTGCCGTTGTCCGCTCGTGCCCAATTGACCTTCCAGCCTGCGAGCTCGCGAATGCGCTGCGGGGCGCCTTCGCAGAGCAGGGCCGCAAGGCTCTCATTGCAAAGCCCGCGTCCGGCGGCGAGCGTATCGGCAAGATGCAACTGCGGATCATCGGCATCGGTCTCGCCGAGCGCAGCCGCGCAGGTCATCTGCGCCATGATGCTGGCACCGCCGCGGCCGACCACGTTCTTGTCGATCAGGATGGCCCTGGCGCCGTTGCGCGCGGCCGCGATCGCCGCGAACATGCCGGCGGCGCCGCCGCCTGCTACCAGCACATCGGTCGCCAGCTCGATCACCTCGTCCATGTCACCATCCCGGACAGGTCTCGCCCCGGCCAAGCGGGCACGGCACTGCCGGGCGCGCTCGGCCGGAATGGCGCGTGCGGAAGTTGTTGCAAAGCGAGGGCATCCGCGACAGCCTCAATGTCTGTGGCTCGCGGCGCGCAACGCGGCGAGGATGCGGCGCGGGGTCATCGGCAGCTCGGTGAGCTCGACCCCGCGGGGCGCGAGCGCATCATTGACGGCGTTGGCAATTGCGGCGGCGGGGCCGATCGCACCGCCTTCACCGACACCCTTCTGGCCGAATTCGGTATAGGGCGACGGCGTCTGCATGTGCAGCACGCGAACGTTGGGGACCTCGGGACAGCCCGGCAGCAGATAATCTGCAAGGGTTGACGCGAGCGGCTGGCCCTGCGCATCAAACGGCATCTCCTCGTACAGCGCTGAGCCGATGCCCTGGGCGGTGCCGCCGTGGATTTGGCCGTCGACGATCATGGGATTGACCAGCACGCCCGCATCCTCGACCACGACGTAATCCAGTATTTCCACGTCCCCGGTCTGGGGATCCACGCTGACCACGACGGCGTGCGCCGACCCCGTATGCAGCCCGGTAAGCCGATCCGGTGCATAGCCTTGCGTCACCTCCAGCCCGTGCGGGTCGGTGTCGCCGGGCAGATCCGCCGGCGCGAGATAAAACGCGCGCGCGATGTCGCGCAGCGACACGCTGCCCCGCGGGCCGAAGACCTGGCCCTCGCGCAAGGTAACGGCGCTCGCATCGGTTTGCAGCAGCGCGGCGCCGATCTGCGCGACCCTGCGCGCGAGCTCCTTGCATGCGCGCGCGGTGGCGCCGCCGGCCCACACCATGCCGCGGGAGCCCCAGGCGCCGCTCGAATAGGGCGAGAGCTCGGTGTCGCCGAGCCGCACCTGCACCTCGGCGGGATCGAGGCCGAGACAATCCGCCGCGACCTGCGCCAGCGTCGTCTCCAGTCCCTGGCCGATGCTCTGAATGCCGGCCCTGACCTCGAGCCTCCCATCCGGCGTAATCCGGGCAAAAGCCTGCTCGTAGAGCGCGCGGCGCTTGCCGTCGGCCGTGGTCCCGTGCGCAGTCTGCTCGGAGAAGATCGAGAGGCCGAGCCCGATCAGCCGTCCATCGGCCTCTCCGGAGCGCTGGCGCTTGCGCACCGCCGGCAGGTCGATCGCCTCCACCGCCATCTGCAGGATGCGAGGATAATCGCCGCTGTCGAAATGCTTGTCGGTGATGTTGTCGAAGGGCATCTGCTCCGGCCGCACCAGGTTTACCTGCCTTACCTCGTGCGGCTCCTTGCCGATCGTGCGGGCAAGGGCATCGATCATCAGCTCCATGGCGTAGCAGACGCCTGGCCGCGCAACCCCGCGATAAGGCAGTTGCGGCGCTTTGTTGGTTGCGATGCCGGAGGTCTTGCAGCGATAGACCGGAAGATCGTACGGCCCGGGAAGAATGGCGCTGACCTGGGACGGCTCGATCGCCGCGGTGAACGGGTAAGCCGAGTACGCACCGGAATCGACCGCGGCGACCGCGTCGAACGCGAGGATCTTGCCGTTCGTATCGGCGTAGGCGGTCATGCGGTAGTGATGCTCGCGGCAGTTGGCGTTCGCAGTGAGCTGCTCGCGGCGGTCCTCGATCCACCGCACCGGATGTCCGCAGCGCAATGCGAGCCAGCACAGGCAGATCTCCTCCGCCGCGAGGATCGCCTTGTAACCGAAGCCGCCGCCCACATCCGGGGAGATGACGCGGATCTGCGCTTCCGGGATCTGCAGCACGTCGGCGAGGCCGGTGCGGACCACGTGCGGAAACTGGGTGGCGCCGTGGAGGATGAGCTGGTCGAGCCGCGCATCCCACTGCGCAATGAATCCCCGGCACTCGATCGGCGACATCACCTGCCGCGCAGTGCGCACTTCCCGCGTCACCTTGACCGGCGCCGTCCTCGCCACGGTCTCGATGTCGCCGTCGAACCCGGTCTCGATATAGAGGTTGCCTTTCACCGTATCGTGCACCAGCAGAGCGCCGGGCTTGCGCGCCTCCAGCATGTCGACGACGGCCGGGAGCTCGTCGTACTCGACACTGACCTGCGCGGCGATGTCCTCGGCCTGCGCTCGCGTATCCGCGACGCAGAATGCGATCAGCTCGCCCACCTGGCGGATCTTGTCAGTGACCAGCGGCGGCTGCTCGGAAGCCTGGAAGCCGGGAAGCGGCGAGACCGCCCGGATCGGCCGCACGTCTCGCAGGTCCTGCGCCGTGCATACGCACTCCCGCAGATGCCCGGGAATGCGAATGCCGGTGAGTCGCGCGTGCGCCACGGTGCTGCGCACGAAGGCGACGTCGCGCATGCGGGGAAAGCGGATGTCGCCGATGTACTGGCCGCGGCCGTGCAGGAAGCGGTCATCCTCCTTGCGGCGCAACCGCGCACCGATCGCCTGCGTATTCAATCTCGATCCCCGGAGCGTGCTGCCGACCCGGTGGTCATAGCGCTGCCCGCGTGTGCGGCTCAAGACTTCGAACGCAACGGGAAGGGCGGGTCAGCGGCAGGCCGGCTTGAGCCGGACTTGCCGACGCAGCCCGCCGCCTCGCGGCGGGTTACGCGCGCGGTGCAGCTCGAGCCGGAACGGTTTCGCTGTCCGCCTGCGAGTTGACCGTACCTGATTTGCCGCGCCGCGTGGGGCATTGTATGGGGAGCGCCTTGTGCGGCTCCTGTGCGTCGCACATCTGACTGACGCCTCGGGCCCGTAGCTCAACGGTTAGAGCCGACCGCTCATAACGGTCTGGTTGGAGGTTCGAGTCCTCCCGGGCCCACCAATGATCGCCTTTGTCCAGCCCGGCCCTCTCTGACGCACTCACCGAGGTGGATCCCAACGAGACCCATGTCGTGGCTCTCGACAAGTACCGAGCTCGCTTCTATCGGCCACAGGCGCTGAGGCACGT
>DATBKV010000108.1:0-14839 GCA_036555745.1 Xanthobacteraceae bacterium
TTGGCACCGCCACCGACCATCTTCTGCTGTTCGCGCGGACCGAGGTGCATTGCCGGCGCTGCGGCGGACATCTGGGCCACGTGTTCAAGGACGGCCCGCCGCCGACCGGGCTGCGCTACTGCATCAACGGCGTCGCCTTGACCTTCATGCCCGCGGCGCCGGCGTAGCGGGCGCGATCCGCGGCGCGCGCGGAGCAGTAGAGTGCCGGCGATGGGCGATTGACGCGCCGGCGCGTTTTCGGCAAGCCGCGTGTTCCTTGTGCAGGAGCCCGCCATGGTTCGCCGCATCATCCCGTGCGCGCTCGCGCTTGCCCTGTTCGCCGCCGGCGCGCGCGGCGCCGGCGCGGCCGAGGCCTATCAGGTTTCCACGATCTCGGCGCTGCTGGCCGGCGGTTACGACGGCACGACCACGATCGCCGAATTGCTCCGTCACGGCGGATTCGGGCTCGGTACGTTCAACGGCGTGGACGGCGAGATGATGGTGCTCGACGGCAGGGTCTACCGGGGCACGACCGACGGGCGCGCCCATGTGGTCGGCGAAACCGAGCTCACTCCGTTCGCCGTGGTCGTGGCCTTCCAGCCGCAGGGAGCGGCGCCGATCGGCGCGGGACAATCGCTGGCGCAACTGCAGGCTGCGCTCGACGCGCTGCCTTACAGCGCGTCCCGCATCCTGGCCGCGCGGGTCGACGGCCGTTTCCGCACTCTTCGCCTGCGTAGCGAGCCGAAGCAGCTGCCGCCCTATCGGCCGCTGGCCGAGGTCATCAAGGAGCAGCAGGTCGTCCACACATTCGAGGACATCGATGGCTCGCTGATCGGCTTCCGGTTCCCGGCCGCTGCACGCTCCGTCAACGTGGCGGGCTGGCACTTCCATTTTCTCAGCGCCGACCGCACGCACGGCGGCCATGTGCTGGCGCTGACCACCGGTGCGAGCACGGCCGCGCTCGAGGAAATTTCTGATCTGCGCATCCGCTTTCCGGAGCAAGCCCCGGCATCGGCTTCCGGCGCCGAGTCGGTCGAGGCGGTGGAGCACCCGCACTGAGGGGCGGCGTCGAGGCCTGGGCGCCGACACCGGCGCGCCGGTCGGCACCTTGCGATACCTCTGTTTTGCAGCGCACCGAATCGGGCAGCGCCCGCAATTCGGTTGTTGTCGGCCATCGTGCGGCTCGATATAAGCTCGCCCCGCGAGCAGGGGGTTCGCGTTGCTTTCGGCATGGGGTAGCAATGTCTTCGCATAAGAATGGCGCCGCAGTCTTCGATAAGAACAAGCTCTACCGACCTTCCGACAAAGAGCCTTTCATGAACGAGCGACAGCGGGAATATTTCCGCCAGAAGCTGCTCACCTGGAAGGAGGAGATCCTGAAGGAGGCCAAGGAAACGCTGGCGCATCTGCAGGCCGAGAGCGAGAACCACCCCGATCTCGCCGACCGCGCCTCCTCGGAAACCGACCGCGCGATCGAGCTGCGTGCGCGCGATCGCCAGCGCAAGCTGATCGCCAAGATCGAGGCCGCGCTCGCCCGGCTCGACGACGGCACATATGGCTATTGCGAAGAGACCGGGGAGCCGATCTCGCTCAAGCGGCTGGAGGCGCGCCCGATCGCCACGCTATCGGTCGAGGCGCAGGAGCGCCACGAGCGGCGCGAGCGCATCTACCGCGACGAATAGCGCCGTAGCGAACAGCCGACAGTGCGCAGCGAACAGCGAGTAGAAATGCCGACGAACAGCTTCAATTCGCTATTTGCTGCTCGCTGTGCGCTCGTTGCTTTCGTTGCGCTGGTCGCGCTGGCTGTCACCTCCGCAGTCGCGCAGGACTGGCCCGCGCGCCCGGTCAAGGTGCTGGTGCCGTTTGCGGCGGGCGGCAACATCGACGTGATGGGCCGGCTCGCCGCCGCGCGCTTGAGCGAGGCATTCGGCCAACAGTTCGTGGTCGAGAATCGCGTCGGCGGCAACGGCGTGATCGCGACCGAGGCGGTCGCCCGCGCTCCCGCGGACGGCAGCACGCTGCTGTGGGCCAGCACCTCGGTCATCGCCATCTTTCCGGCGATCTCGAAGGTGGGCTACGACCCGGTGAAGGATTTCGCGCCGGTCAGCCTGTTCGGGGTGGCGCCGCAGGTCCTCATCGTGAACCCGAAAGTTCCCGCGCAGACCGTGCCGGAATTCGTCGCCTACGTGAAAGCGCAACAGGAGAAGCTCGCCTATGCCGGTGGCGGCGGGCCGGGCAGCGCCAGCAATCTCATGATGTCGCTGTTTCTCAAGCGCGCCGGCCTTGAGATGACCAACGTGAGCTATCGCGGGACCGCGCCGGCGCTGAGCGACCTGATCGCCGGCCACATCCCGACCATGTTCGTGCCGATCTCGGAGGCGTTGCCGCAGGCGCGCGCCGGATTGATCCGCATGCTGGCGGTGTCGAGCGGCACGCGCTGGCGCGAGGCTCCCGACGTGCCGACCATCGCCGAGCAGGGTTTTCCCGGCTTCCACATGGTGTCCTGGACCGGGATGATGGCGCCGGCGGGCACGCCGCCGGACGTCGTCGCGCGGATCGCGGCGGAGTTCGCGCGCGCGCTCAAGGACCCGCAATTCGTCGCGCATATGCGCAAGGCCGGCGTCGAGCCCGCGGCCGACGCGAGCCCGGCGGCGTTTGCCGCCTTCATCGCGAAGGAGATTGTGGTGTGGGGCGAGGCGGTGAAGATCGCCGGCGTCACCTTGCAGCACTGATGCGCGTGTCGGTCGCGGAGGCTTCCTCACGCACCTCCGCCATCCAGGTCGGGCTTCCCCCGTCGTGAGCTGCTGATTTAGGGCTTCGCGGGCGGGCGATTGAGCAGACTCGCCATCTCCTGCTCGAGGCTGTCGTAGAGCGATTGCGGCTTGGGTTCGGGTCGCGCCGCCGCGGCAGGCGAAGCGTCGGTCTCGGTTTCGTCGGGCTCGCCCGCCGCCTTGGCGGCGACTGCACCGACGCGAGCCTCGTCGCTCCGCCACGGGCGGCGCACGCCGGCATCCGGCCGCGCGGGACGCGGCGGCGGGGCGAACTCGTCGGGCGGCTCGCCGGCGGCCGACGTGCCCGGCATGGGCGCGCCAGTCGGCCCGGACTTGTCGCCGGGTTTGGCCGGACGCCGCAGCGCGGCCTCCAGCCGTTGCGCCATCTCCGAGAGGTTCTGGTCCGCGGGCGGCGGCGCTGAGCTGTCCGCCGCCGTGGCGGGCGTCGGCGCTGCCAGCGGCGGCGTCGGCGGGGCGGGCTGCAGTCGGGGTGCTCGACGACCGCCGGTTTCGAGCGGCGGCGGCACGCGCGACAGCTCTTCCGCCAACCCCGCGAGTGGATCGAGAACGCGCGGCCGGCGCTCGCGCGCCGATGCGGGAGCCGCAGGCAGGGGAGCAATGCTCGGCTGCGGCGCTGGCGTCGCTGTCTCGGATTCCGCTGGCCCCGCTGCCGTTTCGTCCCCTGTCGCCGGTGCACGCGGCGGACGCGGCGCGGATTCCGTCCGCAGCGACGGCTCGAGACGCGCTGCCGGCTCGCCCTTCGCCGCTGGCTCGAGCTTCGAGGTGGGCTCGGGCTGCAGCGGCCACATGGTTTCGTCGCCGAGCGGCACCGCGCGCGGCAGCGTATCGCTCGCCGGCGCCGGTCGCAGTGGCGGCACCTCGCGCTGTGTCGTGGCGGCGCGCAGAATGTTCTGCTCCACCACCACGTCGGTCGGGCCGCCGATGATGAGCAGGTGCTCGACATTGTCGCGTCGAATGAGCACCAGCCGCCGCCGGCCGTCGACCGCGGCCTGATCGATGACCGCGAGCCGCGGCTGGCGTCCGCGCGTTGCCGCGCTGCCCAGCCGCCCGCCGCTGAAGCGCCGCACCAGCCAGAAGGCGAGCGCAAGCAGCCCCAGTACGATGACCAAGAAGAGCAGCACTTTGAAGCCGCTCTGTCCTTCGCCGAAGAAAGTTTCCAAGATCGCTCCTCCCTGCGCCCCAGGGGTGCGGCGTCTGCATCGGGCTCGCCCGAAGCGGGAACGCCTGCGGCATCAGCCGCTGCCGTCAATACTAACAAAGAATTAAGAAAGATAGGCCTGAACGGCGCACGACCTGCGGGGCAAAGCGAGCTCGTGGTAAACGCCGGCCCAGCGGTGGAGGCGGCTCCCCGGCAGCGCTGACATCCCGGCCTCAACCATCGCCTCCTCCCGCAATGTCCGTTCGAGCATTTGGCCGCAGTGCCGGCATGCGGGCCATGGCGCCGGCCGAGGGCGGTGCGAAATGGCGGTATGAACATCCGCGGTGCTGGGACGCCGACGGGCACGAGGGGACCCTGCGCGGCGACGCCGCCCGCGCGCAGCCTCTTGCGCGGGTTCATGCGCTGGGGCACTCAGGACGCGGCGAATAGGGCTGATTCCACGCCGATCATGACGCATCAGCAATCGGTCGCCGAGGAGAATGTCCGCCCCCCGCGCGAGCGGACGAGCCGCAGCGGCGGCAGCATCGCGCTCGTTCTGCTCCTTGCGCTGCTGCTTGTCGGCGCCGCCGGCGCGCTATTGTTCCTCGGCCGCGCCAGGTCGGAACCTTACGTGTTCGCCCTCCTGGCCGTGCTGGCCATGGTGGCCGTGTTCGGGCTGTTCGCGCTCGCCGCGGGTATCCTGCGTCTCTCCGGCCGCGAGGCGGCAAGCCCGCTCCTGAAATTGATGGCCGACAGTGCCGACGAGGGCAGCCTCGTCACCGATGCCGGCGGTCGCGTCGTTTACGCCAACGGTGCGTATCTGCGCCTCACCGGAGCATCCGCGCCGCGCGAGGTCCGTCCGGTCGAGCGGGTCTTCATCGGCGATCCCGGGGTTTCGGAAGCGGTTTATCGTCTGCTCAAGGCCGCGCGCGAGGGCCGCCGCGGACAGGAGGAGGTGCGCATCGCCGGGCGCAATGGCGAAGCGGTGCGCTGGCTGCGGATTCACGTGCGCCCGCTCGGCGACGACGAGCGGCGGTCGCGCATGACGTTGTGGTCGCTTGCCGACGTCACGCGCGAGCTCGAGCGACACGAGAATGTCTTTCAAGAGCTGCAGCAGGCCATAGATTACCTCGACCACGCCCCAGCCGGCTTCTTCTCGGCCGACTCCGATGGCAGGGTGGTCTATCTCAACGCCACGCTCGCCAACTGGCTCGACCACGATCTCGCACAGGTCGGCTCCGGCGGCCTCAAGCTCGACGACATTCTCGCCGGGGAAGGGGCGGCGCTCATCGCCGCCCTGGCGGCGGTGCCCGGCGACGTGAAGACCGAGATCCTGGACATCGATCTCAAGACCCGCACCGGACGTACCGTGCCGGCGCGGCTGTTTCACAAGGTTGCATTCGGCGCCGACGGCGCGCCCGGTCCCTCGCGCACGCTCGTGCTCAACCGCGCGCGTGACGGCGGCATCGATCCCCAGCGCGCGGCCGAGGTGCGCTTCATGCGCTTCTTCCAGAACACGCCGATGGCGATTGCGACCGTCGATAAGCACGGCCGGATCGCGGACTCCAACGGCCGGTTCGCGCGGCTGTTTCAGGCCGCGTTCAAGGGCGAAGCCTCGCCCGAACGCTCGATCCTGGTGGTGGTCGCCGAGCGCGACCGGGCCGCGCTCGAAGCCGCCATCCGCCGGGCCGCAGAAGGGCAGGGCGAGATCGCGCCAGTCGACGCCGCGCTCGCTGGTCCCGAGGAGCGGTTTGCGCGGTTTTTTGTGATCGCCGTCGAGGAGGGCGAGCGCGAGCGCGAGGCCGCCATTGTCTACGCGCTCGAGACCACGGCGCAGCGCACGCTCGAGAACCAGGTGAACCAGCAGCAGAAGATGGAGACCATCGGCCGGCTTGCCGGCAATATCGCCCACGACTTCAACAACCTGCTCGGCGCCATCATGATGGCCACCGATTTCCTGCTCAACGCTCACAAGCCAACCGATCCGTCGTTCCAGGACATCATGCAGATCAAGCAGAACGCCAACCGGGCGGCGAGCCTGGTGCGCCAGTTGCTGGCGTTCTCGCGCAAGCAGACCATGCGACCGGTGGTGCTCGACCTGGGCGAGGCGCTCTCGGACCTCACGGTGCTGCTCAAACGGCTGATCGGCGAGAACATCACGCTGAACGTTCCGCAGGTGCGCGACCTCTGGCCGGTCAAGGCCGACGTCCATCAGTTCGAGCAGGTGATCATCAACCTCGCGGTCAATGCGCGCGACGCCATGCCGCTCGGCGGCACGCTCACGCTGCGCACCTGCAACGTCGGCGCTGAGGACAGCCAGCGGCACAAGGGAATGCCGCTCGGCGAGTACGTGCTGGTCGAGGTCGCGGATACCGGCAGCGGGATTGCGCCCGAGATCATCGACAAGATCTTCGACCCGTTCTACACGACCAAGGACATCGGCAAGGGGACCGGACTCGGACTCTCCACGGTCTACGGCATCGTCAAGCAGACCGGCGGCTTCATCTACGTGGAATCGGAGCTCGGCAAGGGGACGATCTTCCGGATCTTCCTGCCGCGCTATATCCCCGCGGCGGACGACGTGCACACCCCGCAACTGCCGGAAAGCACCGCGCCCGCCATCGCCGGCGCCATCTCGGCCGCCGACGAGATGCGCGCGGCGGTCAGCGACCTGACGGGCCGCGGAACCGTGCTGCTGGTCGAGGACGAGGAGGAGCTGCGCGCGCTCAACGCCCGCGGCCTCAAGTCGCGCGGCTATACGGTGATCGAGGCCGGCAACGGCATCGAGGCCCTGGCCGAGCTGGAAAAGCAGGGGGGCTGCGTCGATGTCGTGGTCTCCGATGTGGTGATGCCGGAAATGGACGGACCCACGCTGATGAAGGAGCTCAAGCAGCGCAAGCCCGACATCAAGATCATCTTCGTCTCCGGCTATGCCGAGGATGCGTTCGACAAGAACCTCGCCGACCGCAAGCAATTCAACTTCCTGGCCAAGCCGTTCACGCTCAAGCAGCTGGTCACCGTTGTGAAGGAGACCATGGCGGGGTGAGTGTGCTCGGCGGGCGAGTCGCGCCGCGCGGTCGCCGGTTTCGCCGCGCGCCGCGAGCGTCAAGAGTGGATGACTCGTCTTCGACTCGTCATCGCCGCGCTAAGTTCTTGTTTTGCGCGTGATCTTTTCCGAAAACTGGTTCCCACTTTTCGGGATCACGCGCTAGGATCGCGCGATGAGCGAGCCCGAGACGCCGAGCCCTGACGAGTACACGGAGACCCCGCGCGACCGGCGCATCGCCAATGCGATCCTGCTGGTCCTGCTCGTCGTCGTGGTCGGCGGCGGAATCTGGCTCGCCAATGCCATGTTTGAGCAGCGCGCGGTCGACAACTGCCTGGCGCAAGGGCGGCGCAACTGCGCCGCGCCGCTCGACGTGCCGGCGCGTTAATCCAGCCGCCGCCAAGCCTGCACCCGGTACCTTCCGCATCCCTACCAGATGCCCGGCACGAACCGATAGCGCACCCGCCGGACGTACTCGCGATAGCCGGGAAGCTCGTGCGCGAGCGTGCGCTCCTCCAGCACCGCGCGTACTGCCAACACCGCCGCCAAGACCGCAGCGACAGCAAGTCCCCACCAGGAGCCGAGCAGCAACGGCGTGCCGATGAAGAAGAGGAGGGCGCCGGCATACATGGGGTGGCGGACATGGGCGTAAGGGCCGCTATCGACGACCCGATGTCCGCGCTCGGTCGCGACCTTGACGACCGGCGCGGCGAAGCTGTTCTCGCGCAGTACCAGGTAGGCGAGATACATGCAGAGCGCGATCAGCACGGCGCCGATCGCCTGCAGCGCGGCCGGCACGTGCGAGGACCGCCAGCGCACCGCGTCGAGCGCCATCAGCGCAAGCCACGCCGCCCACAGCGGCACGATGGCCGCCATGAAAGCCTTGTCCCAGCGCTTCTGCGCCGGCTGGACCAGCATCGACATGCGCTCCGCGAGCAGCGCCGGATCGTGACGCGCCAGCCACAAGCCGATCGCCAGCCCGAAGCCGCCACTCTCCGCCAGAAATATCCAGCCGGCTGCCCAACGCAGCGTCCCGGCCGGCAGGAACAGCAGCACCGCCATGACGGCGATCCAGATCGCGGTGCGAATGATCAGGCGCAAAACCATCGCGGTGCCTCGCGGGACAGTTTCGAGCGTAAGCTTGCCAAGCCGGTACGATAAAACTGCGGCGAACTCGACGCGCTCTCCGCAAGACGGCGGGAAGGGACGGCATCGCCTATCCGTAACGGCTCGCTATCAGGCTGAACGCGCCTTCGTTCTTCGCCGGCGCTCCCGGCATCTGGCGCATCTGCATCCGACCGGCTTGAGAAAGAGCTCAACATATTCCGCGACGTAGTCGTAAGTGATCTCCTCGCCCGGGGTGGCGGCGCGCGAGCTGGCGCGCGTGGACTGGCGCGACATTCTTCGTCCTCGCCGTGCGTCAGGCCGCGTGCTGCGGCGCCGTGCGCGCCACCTTGAGCTCGGTCGCCACCACCACCGGCTCGCGCAAGGTGCTGATCCCGGGGCAGCCCTGGAACGCCAGCCGCTCGATCTCCCGCAGCTTGTCCTCGGGTGCGTCGCTCACCACGCTGACGCTGATGGTCACCTTCTGGAAGGCCGAGTTGGGCGCATCCGGCATCATGTGGCCGCGCACGTCGAAATCGGTGCGGGCGACCGCCTCGAAGGTATCGTAGCTCACGCCGAGCTTGGCGGCATAGAACGCGAACACCGCGGCATAGCAGCCGACCGCGCCGGCGAGCAGAAATTCGAGCGGCGTCGGCGCGCAACTGCGCCCGCCCACATGCGCGGGTTCGCTGATGACGAACTCGTAGCCGCTTTTGCGGCAGGCGACCCGCTCATCGAGCTCGCCGATGGAGGTGACCTTGACTTCGACGAAGCTCTGCGGCCCGTCCGGCGCCGATCGCTCGGGATGCGCGCGGTAGCGTTGCTCGCGCGCGTCGGTGATCTCCTTCAAGACGGGAAAGCAATCGCAGACTTTGACCATCCGATGTCTCCCGTTGTGCGGCGGTTGCCAGCCGTGCATGCAACCGGCGACGCCCGCAGCCGCGCGACGACGCCCGCTGCCGCGCTGCGTGTCAAGCCGGTGAACATCCGCCTGGCGCTTCGGCGCGGTCGCGTCGGTGTCATCGGGGCAAGAGAGGCTGTCTGGGCGAGGTTGAATGTTGCGTCTTACACGTATAGAGTGTCTAAAAATATCGCTCGCCTATAGGTTACATGGAGGCTGCAATGGGCGCTCCCGGTGACAGTCCCGCCTTCGATCTCCGAATCGCGCTGCGCGCGGCGGAAAATTTCAAGCTGCGCGCGAAGCAACGCGAGGCCAAGGAGAAGGCGATCAGCGAGGGACATTACACCCAGGCCGAAAGCGCCGAGCGGCTGGCCAAACGGGTTAACCGGCTGTTGGACAAGGTGCACGGATCCATTGCCGCGACCGCGGCCGGCGCCGCGCGCAGGTCGGCGCCATCGTTCAGCGCGACGGCGACGGCGGTCACGGCGACGGCGCTCTCGGCGCCAGTGCTGCCGGACGTCATCCATATGCTGGTGCAGCGAGGCCCGGTCAGCCCCCCGCAGATCACCGATGCGATGATGGAGCGCGTGATCGGCGCCACGCGCGATTTCCTCGCCATCGGTTTTTTTGAGAAAGGCACCAGCGCCAGCCGTGCGGTCTGCCGCATCGTCACCAATCTGGGCGGGGGGCGCCGCGGCTTGGGCACCGGCTTCCTGGTGACCCCGGTGTTACTGATGACCAACAATCACGTGCTGGGCTCCGAGGATGACGCCAAGCGCAGCACCGCCGAGTTTAACTATCAGCTCACGGACACTGGCGCCTCGCTGCCGGTCGAGCGCTTCGGGTTGAAGCCGGATGTCTTCTTTTTGACCGACAAGGATCTCGACTTCGCGATGGTGGCGGTGGAGCCGCGCTCGGCGGCGGGCACCGCGTTGAGCTCGTTTGGCTACTGCCCGCTGATCGCCGATGAAGGCAAGATCATCGTGCGCGATCCTCTCAACATCGTGCAGCACCCAAAAGGCGAGCCCAAGCAGATCGCCATCCGCAACAACACGCTGCTCGACCTTCCGGAGGAGCCGCCGCTCGACCGGTTTGCGCATTACGAGACCGATACCGAGCAGGGGTCGTCCGGCTCTCCCGTCTTCAACGACCAGTGGGAGGTGGTGGCGCTGCATCACTCCGGCGTGCCGCGCATGAACGAGAACAAGCAGATCCTGGACCGCGACGGCAAGGTGTGGCCGGAGAGCGGCGATCCCGACAACATCGACTGGATCGCCAATGAGGGCATTCGCACCTCTCGCCTGGTCGCCTTCATCAAGGCTGCCGCGGTGCGCGAGCACGAGAAGCCCTTGCAGACGCAGTTCATCGCGATCAGCAGCGGTGCCGGCCCGGCCCCAGTGGTGGTCGTGCCCGTGCCGGCGCCGGAAGTCGTAACCGCCCCGCCGGAATCCGCGGCCTCCGTCCATGCTTCGACGCGGCCGCCCGCGATGCCGGCGCCACGGCCGCCGCGTGTGGCGCCGCCGGTGCCGCAGGCCGGCGCCCGCGATGGCATGATTTCGCTTACGCTGCCGCTCACGATCAGTATCGGCCTCGGCGCGGCGCCGGAGCGGGGCGCTCCGCCCCGGCTCGACCTCGCGGTCGCCGGCGGCGAGGCCGCGCTCGAAGGCGCGGTAGCGCCCGACCCCGACTATGCGAGCCGGCCCGGCTTCGACCCCGCGTTCCTCGGCTTCCCGGCGCCGCTGCCCAAGCTGATGGCGGAGGCGCGCGATCTCGCCTTGCCGGTCGGCGACGGCCTCGAGCTGAAATACTTTCATTACAGCGTCATCATGAACGCCGAGCGCAAGCTCGCCTTCGTCTCGGCGGTCAACATCGACGCCGGTGCGCCGTTCCAGCTGCAGCGCGAGGGCAAGGATCGCTGGTTCTTCGACCCCCGGATCGAGCGCGACGAGCAGCTCGGCCCCGAGCTCTACGCCGACAATCCGCTCGATCGCGGCCACCTCACCCGACGCGCCGACGCGGCCTGGGGCCAGACCGAGGACGAGGCGGAGCTCGCCAACAGCGACAGCTTCCATTGGACCAACTGCTCGCCCCAGCACGAGGTATTCAACCAGAGCACCAAGGCCAATCAACGTGGCCTTCTGCTGTGGGGCAATCTGGAGAACCATGTGACCGAGCAGGCGGACGGCGGCAAGCTCTCGGTCTTCAACGGTCCGATCTTCCGCGACAACGATCGGCTCCACCGCGGGGTGAAAATTCCGCGCGAGTTCTACAAGCTGATTGTTTACACCAAGGACAACGGCAAGCCTGGCGCGGTGGCCTTCATCCTGAGTCAGCAGAGCCTGATCAAGAACCTGCCGGCGGAAGAGTTCGAGGTCGGGGCGTACCAGCCATTCCAGGTGAAGATCAGCGATCTGCAATCGCGCATCAAGCTCGATTTCGGCACGCTCACGGGCTTCGATCCGCTGGCCGCGGTCGGCCGCGAGGCCTTCATGGAAGGGGCCAAAACCGACGTGGTCGCGCTCGAAGGCCTGCGCGACGTCGTGCTATAGCCGCGGGCCGGGCGAGCGCGCCGCACGCATCGGCGCGGCAACGGCGCGGCTGCCGCGGACGGCCCGCAAGCGCGGCGTTATTTCACCTCCACCACCCCGACTTCGTTGACCAGGCTGTTGGCCGTCACCGGATTTCCGTCGCGGTTGACATCCATGTTGCGCACGATATCGCCGCCGCCGGGAATCGGCCAGCTCTGGAACTTCTCCGTCTTCGG
This sequence comes from Xanthobacteraceae bacterium, assembly GCA_036555745.1. Lineage (GTDB taxonomy): Bacteria > Pseudomonadota > Alphaproteobacteria > Rhizobiales > Xanthobacteraceae > VAZQ01. The sequence continues at coordinate 11,725 of DATBKV010000108.1, forward strand.
ATCGAATCGAACGATGGTGTTGGGCTTGGCGCCGGATTCGCTGTACCAGAGCGCCCCCTTGGCGAAAACGATGCCGTAGGGCTGCGATTTCGGCCCGCTCGGCGACGGCCATTCATTGTGCGCGCCGGTGGCGAGATCGAGACGGCCGAGATAGCCACGCGCGAAATCCGTGTACCAGACCACGTCATCGGGGGTGAGCGCGAGCCGGCGTGGACGCGAGGCCTCGTTCGGCAGCCGGTATTCCTTGATCGCCATGCTCTTAGGATCGATGGTCGCGATCTTGTTGCTGCCGAATTCGACGAAGATGGGCACACCGATGGAATTGATTGCGATGCCATAGGGCCGCGAATTCGGCGTGGGCGAGCTCGCGAGCTTGACCTCGCCGCCCTTGGCATCGATGCGGCCCACCATGTTGCCGTTCTGCACCGTAAACCACACGATGCCATCGGGATCGATGGCGATACTGTGCGGATCGCGCGCCTTGGGGTCGGGCATCTTGTACTCGAGCAGCTCGCCGGTCTTGGGATTGAGCTTGCCGATGAGGCTCATGTGATTGCCGGTGAACCAGATGTTGCCGGCCTTGTCTTCGGCAAGCCCGTGCGGGCCGGTTTGCGGCGTCGCCAGCGGATATTCCAGGATCTCGCCGGTCTTCGGGTCGAGACGTCCGAGCCGTCCAGACAGCTGTCCGGTGTACCAGATCGAACCGTCCCTGGCCGCGAGCGGATCGTGCGGCCGCGAGCCCGGCGTCGGCACCTGCCAAAGCCTGATCGAAGCCTTGACCGGTCCGTCGACGATAGCGGCGGCGGGCCGTGGCCGCTCCGGGAAGTTCTTGATCAGGTAATCCGTCAAGGTTTCGATCTGGTCCTTGGGGATCGGCGCATCGAAGTTGAGCATCATGCGGATGACGGTGTGCCATCCCTGCGGCGTGTAGCCGGCTCGCACCCGGTTGATATCGTGACAGCCGCCGCACACCGCGACGAAGGTCGACTTGCCCGGCCCTTCCGGAAACTCCGGCTGCTGACTGCGCGCCGGCGCAGCCGACCACAGCAGGACAGCCGCGATCACGGGCAGGAGTGGAAGCTTCGGCATGGTTGCTCCGCGAGAAATGCTGGCGCCGCTCGACGTCACTCTTTGCCGCGAGCTTGGCGAGGGTGCACCCGCGCCGTCAAGTCCACGCCGTGTCGCGCGCGCCACCGCACGGCCGGCGCGCCGCTGCGGCGGCAGGCCGGGACTTGCGGCTCCGGGCGCATCACAATGTCGCGCTTCGTCGCTCTCGTTCCAGTGCGCGCGCCTTGCGTGCGACGGCGGCGCTCGGACAATGTCAGGCGGCCTTCGCCTCTTTACGGGCGAGGAAATCGACGAAGATTTTCGCCATCTCCGGCTCCTTGGTCGCCCAGTCCTCGGCCGGAACCAGATCGACGTCGAGATCGCCCGGGAAGAGATCGTAGAGCTCGCTGCCCGCGATCATGCGATGCGCCGCCGCGGCGATCGCGTGATTGTGGGTCTTGTCGTTGCCGGGGATGATGCAGGTCGGGACCTTGATCGAATTGAGGTCGCGCTCGCTCGCGCCGATGATCGGCAACTCGGCGCCGCGGGCGAACTGCTCGCGCCAGCTTTGCATGGCGGCGATGAAGGCGTCAGGATCCATCGCCATGAGCACGCCGCGGTTTTCCGGCCGAGCCTCGATGCGCTCCTTGAAATGATCGAGCGCGCATACCGCCGCCATGCCGCCCGCGCGCGCCGCCCGAATGTATTGATCGTAGTAGTTCTCGGTCAGCCGCGCCGCGGCAAACGGCCCGCCGGTGACGCGCCACAGCAGCAGCGCGCGCACGTCGCGCGGATATTTCAGCGCGAACAGCACGGACAGCCGGCAGCCGGACGAGCTGCCGCCGACCACGGCGGGCAGCGCCTTGAGCTGAGCGAGCAGCTCGTGCAGGTCTTCCGCCCAGGTCTCGTATTCCGACCGCTCGCCGCCGATGGAGATGTCGGAGATCCCGCAATTGCGGCGGTCGTGGATGACAACGCGGTAGCCGGCGTCGGCCACGTGCCGCGCCAATGATTTCACGTGCTCGAGTGCGCGGCGACCGCCGGGCGAGAGCGCGACCCACGGCCCGCTGCTGCCCAGCACCTCGTAATTGATATTCACGCCGCGTAGCTGCGCGATCGGCATCGCCATCCCTCCCTGTTGTCGACGCGCCAGTCTATACCGATGACATTGGCGGCGTCTGCAGCAATGACGCGCGTTGCGGCTGCACGGCATCCGTCGCTCGCTTGACCGCCCGACGCAAATGACGTCACCCTTACCAGCATCAGGGAGGACGCCGGCTCGCCGCTTGCGTGAACCTCCCGACCAAGACGCAGGCAGGGGAGGAAAGATCATGCGTGAGGCGCGCCACCGGCTGTTCCGCCGCTGCACATGTTGTCGCTCGATTGCAAGCACCGGCCGGCGCGAGTTCGTCGTGGGCGGCGTGGCAGCGCTGGGGGCCGGCACCCTCGCGGCCGCGGGCGTCATTCCCAAGGCCGTGGCGCAGGACAAGCCACACCGCATCGACGTGCATCACCATATCTCGCCGCCGACTTGGCTCGACGCGGTGAAGAAGGCCAAGCTCGACAACCCGCCGCTGGCCAACTGGTCGCCGCAGAAGTCGCTCGACGACATGGACAAGGCCGGCATCGCCACCGCCATGGCCTCGCCGACCACCCCGCAAGTCAATTTCCTCGCCCACGACAAGGACACCGCCGCGCGCATCGCGCGCGAATCCAACGAGTACACCAAGAAGCTGATGTCGGATCATCCCGGCCGCTTCGGCCTGTTCGCCATGCTGCCGCTGCCGCACATCGACGCGAGCCTGAACGAAATCGCCTATTCCTTCGACACGCTCAAGGCCGACGGCGTCGGCATGATGACGAGCTATGGCGACAAGTGGCTGGGCTATCCGGAGTTCGCGCCGGTGTGGGAGGAGCTCAACCGCCGCAAGGCCACGGTGTACACCCATCCGACCGGCGCCAATTGCTGCGTCAACCTGGTGCATGGGATCGGGGAATCGACCGTCGAATTCGGCGCCGACACCACCCGCACCATCGTTAGCCTGATCTTCAGCGGCACCTCGCAGCG
>DATBKV010000109.1:0-14207 GCA_036555745.1 Xanthobacteraceae bacterium
GCGCCTCGAAGTCGGCGTCGGCCGCGGCGTCTCGCCGTTCGAACTGAAGTATCACAAGATCGAGCACGACGATTCGCGCGAGATTTTCATCGACGCGTTCAATTGCCTGAGCGAAGGCCTGACCACCGATATGCTCAGTTATTCGGGCAAGCATTACGAGTTCGAGAACGTGCCGATCGCGCTGCGGCCGTTGCAGCAGCCGCATCCGGCGTTCTGGTACGGCTCCTCCAACACCATCGGCGCCAGCTGGGCGGGCGAGCACGGCATGCATTTCGTGAGCCTGGGGCCCACCGCATTCGCCAAGACCAATATCGACGCGTTCAAGCAGGCGCTGGCCAAACGCGGCGGCCCGGCGCAACCCAAGGCGGAGTTTCCCGGCGCCACGGTCATCGGGGTGCAGCGCCACATCTTCGTCGCCGACAGCGAGGCGGAGGCGAAGCGCTTCGGCAAGCCGGCGATGGACCTGCATCTGGCGCAGTTGAATTGGCTTCGGGATAAGCATGGCGTGACCGGACTGACCTCACGGCTGAACGTGCCGCGCGGGGCGACCTTCGAGGACTGTGTGGCCGACGGCTCGGTGATCGCCGGTACGCCGCAGCGTGTATGCGAGGAGATCGAGCGGCAGGTGAGCGAGCTCGGAGTGAACTACCTCCTCACCTATTTGTTCCTCGGAGCGATGTCGCTGGCCGAAGCATTGCGCTCGCTGCAGCTGTTCGCGGGCGAGGTGATGCCCAAGCTGGCCAAGCTCTGAGGGCTGGGTCTGCGCCGACTGGCGCTTTGCGTCGGATTGTGCGAAATTCCCGCCGGCCCGGCGATGGCAAGAGGTCTCCCATGACGAACAGCAGAGTTACCGGCGTGCGCAGCATCGAGCTCGGCGTGCGCGATCTCAATCGGTCGGCCGACTTCTACGCCAAGGTCTGGGCCCTGGAGGAGGTGTGCTCCGAGGGCGACAGCCTCCGCTTTCGGGCGACCGGCGGCGAGCACCACGTGCTCACCATTCGCGAGCGGCCGAAGCCGGCCCTGCTCGGGGTGCACTTCGCCGCCCCCGATCGCGCGGCGGTCGACGCACTCTGCGCCAAGGCCAAGGGCTACGGCGTCGAAATCGACGGCGAGCCCGCCCCGCTCGATCCCGGCGCGGGCGGCGGCTATGGGTTCAGATTCCGCACGCCCGACGGGCTGCCGATGAGCATATCCTCGGACGCCGCGCAGCATTCCGACGTGGTCCTCGACCGTTCGCGGCCGACCAAGATCAGCCACGTCGTGCTCAACAGCGCGCGTACCGAGGATCAGGTCCCATTCTTCGTTGATGTCCTTGGCTTCAAGCTCTCCGACAGCACCCAGATGATGGAGTTCCTGCGCTGCAGCGCGGATCACCACAGCGTGGCGATCTTCCGCAACAGCGGCCCATCGCTCAATCATGTGGCCTACGAGCTGCCCAACATCGACGGGCTGATGCGCGGCACCGGCCGGGTCAAGCAGGGCGGCTTCGATATCGCATGGGGAATCGGGCGGCACGGACCGGGCAGCAACGTGTTCTCCTACTTCATCGAACCGGACGGGTTCGTCGCCGAATACACCACCGAGCTCGACCAGATCGACGACGCCACCCATGTTCCGCAGGGCCCCGACTATTGGCAAAAAATGATGCCGAACCCGGACCGCTGGGGAATCGCCGGAGCCCCCTCAAACCGCATGCGCGCCGCCATGTCCGGCGCGCTCTACCAGGAAGCTTCCGGCGACGCGCGCTGCGAGGACATCATCGGCCGCAAGCTCGGTTGACCGGCTCTCGCCGGAAATCTCCGCTGGCGAGCTCGACATGAGTTCTCGTCGTGGGCGGCGCTGCCCGCGCTGCCAAGGCCCGTCGGCATGAACGGCGACGACATTCCCTTCGACAAGAATTTCGAATTGACGCCGGAGACGGTCGACGAGGTCGCGCCCGGCGTGCGCCGGGTGCTTGCCAACAATCCGGGCCCGTTCACCTTCAAGGGCACGGTGTCCTACATCGTTGGTCGAGGCCGGGTTGCGATCATCGACCCCGGTCCGCTCGATGAGGCGCACATCGCGGCCTTGCTCGACGCGGTGCGCGGCGAAACAGTGACGCATGTGTTCGTGACGCACACTCACCGCGATCACTCGCCGGCGGTGCCGCGGATCAAGGCGGCGACCGGAGCTCTGGTGCTCGCCGAAGGTCCGCACCGGCCCGCCCGTGCGCTCAACATCGGCGAGACGCCCCGCTTGGACGCGAGCAACGACACCGACTTCCGGCCTGATCACGCGCTGCGCGACGGCCAGGTGGTGACCGGAGCCGGCTGGACCATCGAGGCGGTAACGACGCCAGGTCACACCGCGAACCACATGGCGTTCGCGCTCAAGGAGGCCAATCTGTTGTTCTCCGGCGATCACGTGATGGCGTGGTCGACGCCGGTGGTGGCGCCCCCCGATGGCGCCATGAGTGATTACATGGCCTCGCTGCACAAGCTCGCGCGCCGGCCGGAACCGACCTACCTGCCAGGCCACGGCGGCGCGGTGCGCGAGGCGCCGCGCTTTGTCGAGCGCTACATTCGCCATCGCCAAGCTCGCGAGTCCTCGATCCTGCACCGGCTGGCCAAGGGCGAGGCCGATATCCCAACCCTGGTGCGCGCGATCTATCTCGGGCTCGATCCGCGACTGGTTAAGGCGGCGGGCCTGTCCGTGCTCGCCCATCTCGAGGATCTGGTGGCGCGCGGGGTAGTGGCGACCGAAGGTCAGCCCTCGCTCGCGGGCCGCTATCGCTTGTCCTGACGAGGGGTCGCGCACGGCAGTTTGCGGCGAGCGCCGCGCCGCGGACCAAACCCGGCTTTATCTCTTGGGCTGATCTTTCTTGCCGGCGGCGCCCTTCTTTGCGGGCGCCGGTGGTGGCGGCGGCGGCCGTTCCGGCTTTTGCGCGCGGATCGCGTCCTCGATATCGTTCATCAGGCTGCGCAGGCGCGAGGCGTTGGCGCCGAAATCGAACGGCCCGTAGCGCGAGGAGGAGCGCGCGTCGATGCGGGTGCCGTCAGTCTCGGCTCGGACGCGGATCACCACGTCGTCGCGAAATCCCATGATCGGGGTGCGTGCGACTGCCTCGATGTGTCCCTCGCGCCGTCCGGCCTGGGGCGGGCGCGCATCGACCACGCGCCACTTGCGCTTGTTCACCACGCCGAGCACCGCGTCGTAGGTCGACTGCAGGCTGGCATTGGTGCCCATGGGACCGATGTCCGGATAGCCGTGGCGCTGCTGCTCGGCGGCGTAGAGCCCGGGATAGGTGATCGGGTTGGCATCGCGCGGCCGCAACCGTGCCAGCGCCTCGTAGCGTGGCGGATCGATCGGATCGGTTGTGATGTCGTAGATCAATGGCAGCCGATGCGCCTTGGTTGCGAGATAGGCGGGATAGGCGAGGAGCGCGAGCGAGATCGCGATGGCCGCCAAGGCGGCCCCCAAGCCCGCCAGCCCTTCTCTCCAGATCACGACGAGCGCGGCGAGCGCGAGCACGAGCGCGACCACCGCGAAGACGAGCGCCCCTCCGAAGGTTGCGAGTGCGGGCCGGATTTCGAGCAGCCCGGATCGCACGATGACGACGGCAAGAACCGAGGCCACGAAAGCAAAGCCGGCCATGCGCCGCGCCCAGATCGCGAGTCGCGAGGTCGGCTCCGAATGAACGTAGCGGCGAGGCATCGATCCGTCTCACCCGCCCGCGACGATGACCTCGGGCGGCGGCACTTCCGCCGGATCGACCACAGCTCGCTTGGACGCGCCCGCAGCCCCCTTGCCTGGAATCGACGACTCCGCCGCCGTTTCGATCTCCCGCATGAGCATGCCGAATGCCGCGCCGTGCGCCGTTGCTGTTGCGGCATTCGCGCATTCGAAAGCGGCGCCAGTGTGGTGCACGCGGTGACTGCAGTCGGGCCGCGCCCATCGACCTTCGATCGTGGCGACCGAGACGGCCGCATCGAAGCTGCTCATGCCATGGTTTCCTGGAGGAACCGCGGGGAGGCGCCCAGCTTGCCGCATCGTACCGCGGGCAGGCGAGGCGCCCGAGCCGGCGCGCGTGACCGGCTGCAGCTGTAACGAGAGAGCCTGCGACCCGGCGGGCGCCAACGTCAGCGGGTCCGGCGGGCGGCAACGGCGGTCGGCAACACGAAATCCTTGAAGCGCTCGCGCAGCACTGTTTTCTGAATCTTGCCGGTGGCGGTATGCGGGATCTCGTCCACGAACACGACCTCGTCGGGCATCCACCAGCTTGCCACCTTGCCTTGCAGGAAACGCAGGATCTCTTCCCTGCTCGCCGGTTGATCCTTCTTGAGGACCACGATGAGCAGGGGCCGTTCGTCCCATCTCGGGTGCTTCACTCCGATCACCGCCGCCTCAGCAACCTTGGGATGGCCGATAGCGAGGTTCTCGAGGTCGATTGACGAGATCCACTCGCCGCCCGACTTGATGACGTCCTTGGCGCGGTCGGTGACCTGCATGTAGCCGTGGCGGTCGATGGTGGCGACATCGCCGGTGTCGAAGAAGCCCTCGTCGTCGAGAATGTCGCCGCTCTCCTTGTAGTAGGCCCGCGCCACGGCCGGACCGCGCACCTTGAGCCGTCCGAAGGTCTTACCGTCCCACGGCAGCCGCTTGCCCGCGTCGTTGGTGATTTTCATCTCCACCATGAACGGCGATTGCCCCTGCTTCTGCTGGATGTCGAGCCGGTCATCGCCGCCGAGGGCGGCGTATTCCGGCTTCATCGTGCACGCGGTGCCGAGCGGACTCATTTCCGTCATCCCCCAGGCGTGAATGACCTCGACGCCGTAGACGTCCTGGAACGTCCTCGCCATGGCGCGGGGACAGGCAGAGCCGCCGATGACCACCTTCTTGAGGTGCGGAAGCTTCTCGCCGGTCGCCTCCAGATGTTCCAGCAGCATCAGCCAGACCGTCGGAACCGCGGCGGTGGAGGTGACCTTGTAGCGATCGAGCAGCTCGAATACGGAAGCGCCATCAAGCTTGGCGCCCGGCAGCACGAGGGCGGCGCCGGCAATCGGTGCGGCGAACGCCATCGCCCAGCAATTGGCGTGGAACATGGGCACCACCGGCATGACCACGTCGCGCGAGGAGTAGCCCTTCATGTCGCAGGTATCAGCCATCAGCCCGTGCAGCACGTTGGAGCGGTGAGAATAGAGCACTCCCTTCGGGCTGCCGGTGGTGCCCGAGGTGTAGCACATGCCGGCGGCGGTGTTCTCGTCGAAGCTTTTCCAGGCGAAGTCGCCGTCGACCTCGGCAATCCATTCCTCATAGGGCACTGCGTTCGTGAGCGCGGTCTGCGGCATGTGGGCGCGATCGGTCAACACGACGTAGCGTTCGATATTGGGCAGTCTGTCGGCGAGCCTTTCCACCAGCGGGACGAAGGTCAGGTCGACGAGGATCATGCGATCCTCGGCATGATTGATGATCCAGGCGATCTGCTCGGGGAACAGCCGCGGATTGACCGTATGGTAGACCGCGCCAATTCCCATGATTCCGTACCAGGCTTCCAGATGACGCCACGTATTCCAGGCCAGCGTCGCCACGCGGTCGCCGAGCCGGATGCCGTCGCGGTCGAGCCGCTGGGCCAGCCGCAGCGCGCGAGCGCGCAGCTGACCGTAGCTCGTGTTGTGCATCCCGCCTTCGACCGAGCGCGTGACAATCGGTCGTTCGGCGTGGTTGATCGCGGCGTGGTCGATGATGCGATGGCAGAGCAGCGGCCAATCCTGCATCAGCCCGAGCATGGCGTCTCCCCTGGTTCTTGGCAGCCGCGGTCGAGGGCGTACCGCAAATCCGCTGGCTGGCGCTGACCGGCCCCGCCGGTCGTCGGCCAAGCGGCCGGCTCGCATTCCGGAGCGCGGAACTCACCCTCGGGAATGCATGCCAAGGTTAGCCGCGCCTCCTGGCGGCGCAACCTCGGATTCGGCTCCCCGCGCGGCTCGCTCATGCGCGGCCGAACCGCGCGAGCGAGAAGCGCGCGATGTCGTGGCGGCTGGTTCCGGCGGTGGCGAGATCAGCAAGAATCTCGCCGATCACCGGCGCGAATTTGAAGCCGTGGCCGGAGCAAGGGGAGGCCAAGATGACGTTAGGGGCGCCCGGAAGGCGGTCGATCAGGAAATGGCCATCAGGCGTCATGGTGTAGAGGCAGGTCTCGGCGGCTATCAGCCGGCCGTTCGCCGCCGGGACGTGGTCCTCCACGGCGGCGCGGATCAACGCCACGTCGTGCGCGGAAACCGTCCGGTCGTAGTTGTCGGGGTCGACCGTTTCGCCGCGGTGGTGGTGCTTGGCGATTTTGACCCCGGCGGCGGGACCCGTGCCGCTTGGCGGCGGGATGCCGTAATGCATGCCATGGCGACTTTCGATGATGAAGACCGGAGAATGCCCGGCGGAAAGTGCTTCAGGATCCGCAGGCGCGAACCAGCCCGTCACCGCGCGCGTCGCCCGCAAGGTGGCGGCGAGCTCGGGCACCAGCACCGGCATCCAGGCGCCGGCCGCGACGATCACCGCCTCGGCCTCCAGCGATCCGCGCTCGCTAACGACCCGCACTGCGCCTGCGCGCGGCTCGATCGCGCGCACCGTTTCGTGGCAGCGGATTTCCGCCCCGGCTGCCGTTGCGAGCGCGATGTGCGCGGCAATCGACGGCTCGACATCGAGAAATCCTCCGTCGGGCTGGATGACGCCGACATAGCCCGGCGGCACCCTGAAAGCGGGGTAGCGCCGCATCAGCTCGGCTGCCTCCAGCACCTCGTGGGGCAAGCCGTGAAGCCGGGCAGCGGCCAGAGTTCCCTCGACCAGGCTGCCGGCGACAGGGCCAATCTCAGCGATCCCGGTGAGGTGCAGCAGCGGCCGCCCGATCTCCCCCTCGAGCGCGCGCCAGAGCTCGTAAGCGCGTCGCAGCATCGGAACATAGGACGGGTGCTCGAAATATCCGAGCCGAATGATCCGCGTCAGGCCGTGCGAGGAGCCGCGGTCGTGGCCGGGGGCGTAGCGTTCGAATCCGACGACGCGCTTGCGCCGGCGTGCCAGGTGGTGAACCGCCGCACTTCCCACCGCGCCGAGCCCGCAGACGACGACGTCAAAATGCGCCATAGTGTGTGCCCGCCATCCGTTCCTTCGACGCTACCATGGTTTGTTCTGGATGAGGCCCATGCCGTTGGCCGCCATAAGTTCGCAATCCTCGTGGATAGCGCCTGCGTTGAAACTCCTCGTCTCAGTCATCCTCATCGCGGCGCTGTGCGAGCCCGCAGGCGCCGTTCCCGTGCCGCGACCGCGGCCCGCGCAAGCGCCAGGAGCGCCGGGGCCCTCGATGGAGGAGACTGAAGAAGCCGCACCGCCTTCCGCCTGCCGGCTGCGGCTCACCGGAGAATTGGCGGTCGCGCCGTCCCTGCCCGCGCTCGGGGGAACCGGGGAATGTGCGGTCGAGGATGCAGTGTTGCTCGAAGCGGTGCTGCTGCCGGACAAGACGCGGGTCGCGGTGGTGCCGCCGGCGTCGGCTCGCTGCACGTTCGCCGAAGCCATCGTGCATTGGGTGCGCGAGGACGTTGCGCCGTTGGCACGGTCCCTCGGTGCTGCGCTGCGCACCATCGACAATTTCGATTCCTACGAATGCCGCGGACGCAATCGGGTGCCTGGCGCCAAGCTCTCCGAGCATGGCAAGGCCAACGCGCTCGACATCCGCTCCTTCAAGCTTGCTAACGGGAAGACCGTGGAACTGACCGACCCCGAGGTCTCCAAGGATTTCCGGCTGGCGCTGCGGAAAACCGCCTGCGCGCGCTTTACGACCGTGCTCGGTCCGGGTTCGGACGGCTATCACGAAACTCACGTGCACGTGGACCTCGCCGAGCGTGCCGGCGGCTACCGCCTGTGCCATTGGGAAGTGCGCGAACCGGGCGAGGAGAGCGGGCCGGTGCCGCTGCCGCGGCCCCGGCCGGACTCACTCGAGCCCTGACGACAGCAGCCGGCGCGATCGAAAGCCGAACCATGTCCCCGCTCAGCAACCTGGCCGTCCGCGATATCGAGACGCTGGTTCATCCCTACACCAATCTGGCGGCGTTGCGCGACAGCGGCCCGCTGGTGCTCGAGCGCGGGCATGGCGTGTTCGTCTATGACAGCGAGGGAAAGGCCTATATCGAAGGCATGGCCGGGCTGTGGTGCACCGCGCTCGGCTACGGCAACGAAGAGCTGGTGGAGGCCGCGGCGGCGCAGATGCGCAAGCTGCCGTTCGGCCATCTCTTCACCGCCAAGAGCCACGACCCGGCGATCGAGCTCGCGGAAAGAATCAAGGAAATCGCGCCGGTGCCGGCCTCGAAGGTGTTCTTCTGCTCTTCCGGGTCGGAGGCGAATGACACCCAGGTCAAGCTCGTCTGGTACATGAACAACGCGCTCGGCCGTCCCAGGAAGAAGAAGATCATCAGCCGTCTCAAGGCCTATCACGGGGTCACGGTGGCCGCAGCCTCCCTCACGGGCCTTCCCAACAATCACCTCGATTTCGACCTGCCGATCGCAGGCATCCTTCATGCCGGCTGCCCGCATCACTACCGTTTCGCGCACGCCGGCGAAAGCGAAGCCGATTTCGCGCGGCGGCTCGCGGACGAGCTCGACGAGTTGATCCGCAACGAGGGCCCGGAAACGGTCGCCGCGTTCATCGCCGAGCCGGTGATGGGCGCCGGCGGTGTGATCGTTCCGCCGAAAGATTACTTCCCGGCCGTCATGGAGGTCTGCCGGCGATACGATGTCTACATGATCTCGGACGAGGTGATCTGCGGTTTCGGCCGGCTTGGAACCATGTTCGGCTGCACCGCATTCGGCTTCGAGCCGCATTCGATCTCGGTCGCGAAAGCGCTGACCTCGGCCTACGTGCCGATGGCGGCGCTGACCGTGCCGGAGCCGATGTATCAGGCGATGCTGGACGAGAGCCGTAAGATAGGCACCTTTGGCCACGGCTTCACCTATTCCGGCCATCCGGTCGCGGCCGCGGTCGCGCTCAAGACGCTCGAAATTTATGCCCGCGAGCGCATTGCCGAGCAGGCCGCGCGCAAGGCGCCGCAGTTCCAGGGGAGGCTGGCCCGGCTCGGCGAGCATCCGCTGGTGGGAGAGGCCCGCGGTGTCGGGCTCGTGGGTGCGGTCGAGCTCGTTGCCGACAAGAGCACCAAGGCCTCGTTCGATCCGAAGGCCGGGGTCGGCCCCCGCGCAGTGCGCTGCGCCGAGGAGGAGGGGCTCATCGTGCGCTTCATCGCCGGCGATGTGCTATCGATTTGTCCGCCGCTCATCATCACGCCGGAAGAGATCGACCAGCTGTTCGACCGCCTCGGCCGCGCGATCGACCGCACGCTCGATTGGGCGAAGCGGGAACGGCTGCTGCCGCGATAACGGACCACAAGCGAAACGGCGCCGGGCTCGTCGCCCGACGCCGCTCCCAGCCCCCTCGAAGCGTTAGTAGGTCTTTTCGCGGTTCGAGATGATGGCGTTCGCCATCTGTGGATTGGTCGGCGAATCGCCCGACCTCGGCGCCAGCACCACCACGATCGCTCCCATCTTGACGCGATTGTACAGGTCGATCACGTCCTCGTTGGTCATGCGGATGCAGCCCGACGAGATCGCCTGCCCGATATATTCGGGCTGGTTGGTGCCGTGGATGCGAAACAGCGTGTCTTTGTTGCCCTGATACAGATAGATGCCGCGGGAGCCCATTGGATTGTGCGCGCCGCCTTCGACGAAGTTCGGCACATCGAGCCGCTTTTTGATGTCTGCGGTCGGCGTCCAGCTCGGCCACTCTTCCTTGCGGCCGACCTTGGCCACGCCGTACCAGGACAGCGCCTCCTCGCCGACGGCTACGCCGTAGCGGATCGCCTTGTCGTTAGGCAGCACATAGTAGAGGTAGCGCGCGTCGGTATCGACCACGATCGAGCCGGGCGCTTCCTTGCGATGATAGTCGACAATCGCGCGCTGATAGGCCGGTGGAATATTGGCCTTGGCATAGGGCGCGTTCGCGAGCAGCTTCTTGTCGCGGGCGGTGAAATTGGCCTCGGAGGCCGGCTCCATTTGTGTGTGCACGCACCCGCCGAGCAAGAGCCCGGTCAGAAGCAATGCGAGTCCCCGTACCGACATACCTTGCCCCCTCACGCTCTTCGGCGTGCCCCTGAATCGGTTCTTGCGAGTCCCCCGTGGCCCCAACTAGCTAACCAAAAGGCTTCGCCAGTGCCAGCATTATGGCAGGTGGAATTCGATAGTCCCTGAACCTGTTGCAGGAATGCCGCAGTTTGGACCCGTGCTTCGGAAACTGTGCTTGTTGCGGGCCGCAACGGGTCGCGTCGGTCCGCATTCCGGAAGCTTACGCGCAAAGTGTTAACTCGAGGTTTACCATGTTCGCACGCGAGCGCCCGGTGCGAAGCGGGGCCGTGCGTGGCCCGAAATGTCACGATAGGACACGATTTATTGCGCATTTCGGCCGCACTCCGTCGCCATCCCAGCGCACCGCGACAGCGTCGCAAAACACCAAATAAGTAAGACTGAGAGTTCCACGGAGCGAACGATGATCAAGAACAATACCGCCCAAGCTCACGACAAGGCCCGCGCTGGCGAGCCCAACCTCGACAGCCGCTATGGCGACATCGGAATTTCCGCGGTGGCCGCCGCGCTTCCATACTGCAAGGAAGCCAAGAATCCGGCCTATGCGCCGGCCGTCCACCGGCCGGAGAAGTGGGTCGCCGAGCTGGCAGCCTGATCCCGCCGCAGGGCCGCGCTTCCTCCCTCCCGCTGCCTTCGCAATCGCACCGGTCCGCCATCGCCGGCGTCCGAGCCGCGCCTTCGGGATCGGCTCTGATCGCTCTTGCAAGCTCATTGGTCTTGCAAGAACCGGCTTGATTGGGCCATCACTGGCAATCGTGCCGCGGGCGGCGCGCTGCAGCGCCGTGCCGGCGGCAGTGCGGCGGCCAGCGGAGGGGTCATGTTGTGGGTTTACGTTCCGCGCGGCACGTCGCTCGATCGCATTCCGGTCGCGGCGGACGCCGACGTCCCAGAAAACTCGGTCTGGTTCGATCTCGTCAATCCGACTTCGCAGGAGGACAAGATCGTCGAAGGGCGGGTCGGGGTCGCGGTTCCGACGCGCGAGGAGATGCAGGAAATCGAGGTCACGAGCCGTCTCTACGTGGAGAACGGGGCGCGGTACATGACCGCCACCCTGATGTGCCAGTCGGACACCGATACGCCCAAGACCACCGCGGTGACCTTCATCCTGTCCGGGCACCGCCTCATCACGGTGCGCTACGATGAGCCGCGCCCTTTCATGATCGTCGGTAACAAGCTCGCCCGCGTCTGCTCGCCGACCATCACCGGGGAATCGGTGCTGATGGACCTGCTCGACGCGGTGATCGATCGCGCCGCCGACATCCTGGAGCGGATCGGGGCCGAGGTCGATCAGGTCTCCCACGATATTTTCGAGCTGGAGGGCGACCATACCAGGAGTCACCAGGAGGTTCTCAAGGTCATCGGCCGCAAAGGCGACCTCACTTCGAAGGTGCGCGAATGCCTGGTCTCGATCGGCCGCGTGCTGCTCTACCTCGCCAACGAGGCCGACAGCATGCGTTGGGCCAAGGAAACACGCTCCCAGCTTCGGGGCATGCAGCGCGACGTGCACTCGCTTTCCGATCACGCGACCTATCTTTCGAACAAGATCACGTTTGCGCTCGACGCCATGCTCGGGGTCGTATTCATCGAGCAGAACAACATCATCAAGATCTTCTCGATCGCCGCGGTCGTGCTGATGCCGCCGACGCTGGTCGCGTCGGTCTACGGCATGAACTTCAAGCACATGCCGGAGCTCGACTGGACGTTGGGCTATCCGCTTGCGATCGCGTTGATGCTGATTGCAGCGGCGTTGCCGTACGTCATCTTCAAGTGGAAGCGCTGGCTCTGATCGCCGTCACGAGCGATAGGCCTCATCGCGGCATCGATCGCCGGATCAGACGTGCTGCCCGCCGTTGATGTGGATCTCCGCGCCGTTCACATAGGACGAGGTGTCCGTGCACAGGACATAGATGATCTTGGCGACCTCGTCGGGCGTGCCCAGGCGGTGCATCGGAATTTGATGCGCGACGATCTCCTCGGTGCCGGGGGACAGCATCGCGGTGTCGATCTCGCCCGGGGCAATGGCGTTGACGCGGATGCCGAGCGGACCGAAATCGGCGGCCATCTCGCGGGTGAGCGCGGCCAGCGCAGCTTTCGAGGTGGCGTAGGCGGCGCCGGCAAAAGGATGCACGCGCGAGCCGGCGATGGAGGTCACGTTGACGACGGAGCCCTTGGCGGCCTTGAGCTCCTGCAGCAGGCCGCGCGCGAGCATGATTGGCGCAAAGAAGTTCACCCGGAAGACATGGTCCCACACGTCGAGCGTGGTGTTGATCGAGGACAGGCGCGTGCCGCCCGTGGCCTTTGGGGAGATCGCGGCATTGTTGACGAGCGCTTGCAATTCGCCATTCTCGAGGCGCTCCTTGATCTCGGCGATGGCGGCGAGCGTGCCGTCGGGATCGGCGAGGTCGACCTGGATGTGGTCTTCCGGCCCCATCTCCCAAGGGCAGTTCTCCGGGAAAGCGTGGCGCGAGCAGGTAATGACGCGCCACCCGGCCGCCGAAAACCGCTTCACCGTGGCATGACCGATGCCGCGGCTGGCGCCGGTCAGCAGCAGCGCGCGGCGCGGCTGGTTCGAATGCGGGGTCGCCATGAAAGTTGCGTCCAAAGCTTGCGGTGAATGCCGAGTGCTCCGTGCTCCGCGGCCGGTCAGGCGTCATCGCACCCGACAGCTTTTAGCGTGCTTTCGGGCCGAGTGGAAACCGCCCGGCCGTTGCGCCGCCATATTCGGCCTAGGCTGGGCCGCAGCCTTTCCGCTCACGGATAGAGCCGTGTCTTGCGCCACGGCGTGTCGGGCGCGTCGCGCCGGAACTCGACCCGGTCATGCAGCCGGAACGGCCGGTCCTGCCAGAATTCCATCAGCAACGGGCGCAGGCGATAGCCCGTCCAGTGCGGCGGTCGCGGCACCGCGGCCAAGGCGAACTTCGCCGTATGGAACGCGATCGCCTTCTCGAAGGCGTGCCGGCTCTCCAACGGCGCCGACTGCTTGCTGGCCCAGGCGCCGATCTGGGCGAGCCGAGGTCGAGTCGCGAAATAGGCGTCCGCCGCCGCATCATCGATCCGCTCTACCGGTCCGCGCAGCCGCACCTGCCGATTGAGCGATTTCCAGTGGAACAGCAGCGCGGCTTTGTGGGTCTCGTCGAGCTCGCGTCCCTTCGGGCTTTCGACATTGGTGAAGAACACGAACCCGCGCTCGTCGAAACCTTTCATCAGCACCATCCGGACATTCGGCATGCCGGCTGCATCGACCGTGGCCAGCGACATGGCGGTGGGGTCACACGGCTCGCTGCGGCTCGCCTCTTCGAGCCAGGCGGCGAACAGCCGCATGGGCTCGTCGGCCTCGGTAAAATCACCACCCGTTAACCAGGGCGGGTGTTCTATCGGAGGGGATTCGGACATGCTGCGGAGCACTCGGTCGTGGCCCTGGCGCCAAGCTCGCCGTCCCGGCAGCGCCGTTATAGAGCATGCTCGCGCCGATGGCACGCGTCCGCGCGACGTTGGATCGTTGCAACGTGCTTGCTGACGCCGGCGCTCGCGACGGCTGGATGCAGCTTCGCCTATCAGCTCGACAATCGGCTTGCCGAAGGCAGGGATGCGGATCGTTCCGGGGCCTCACGGGCCGGCGCGGCCCAAGCGACTGCGGCCGCCCCGGCCGAGGCCGATCTCGCAATCGCGCGTGCCGCTCTCGGGGAGCTTCTGGCCAAGGGCGGCAAGCATACCAGCGCGCCTTGGGAGAATCCGAAGACCGGCGCGCGCGGCACTGTCACGCCGCTCGCCTCGGCCCACGCTGAGGATGGCGTCACCTGCCGTGATTTTCTGGCGAGCTACGTGAAGGACGGCAGCGAATCGTGGTTGCAGGGAGAGGCCTGCCGCGCCGGACGCGGCAAATGGGAAGTGCGAAATCTGCGGCCCTGGAAGAATACCTGAGCACCGATCGACGCCTTGTCGTAGTCGGAGCTGGTGCCGCAATCCGCGCCCACAGCAATCAGATCCGCACCTGGGTCATGACCCCGCGCGGAAAGATCTCCTCGGGCTCGACGCGGCGATGCGCGATGCCCTGCTCG
>DATBKV010000110.1:0-4569 GCA_036555745.1 Xanthobacteraceae bacterium
GCCCCCATGCGGGCTTTCATCGTGCCGAAAGGATGTTCGACTGTCTCGCGCCGCTGCCGCATGGCCATGGGGTTGTTGTCGAGGCGCCCCTGCACTTCTTCCAACACATGCTCATGCTCCCAGCGCGTTATCCGCCGCTCCTTGCCGGTTGTGCAGCTAGCTTTGAGTGCACAGTCGCGGCACGCGTTGGTCCAATAGCGCCGTAGCTGCTGCCCGTCTTCCTCGTTGGTGTAGTGATAGATCAGCTTTTCGCCAGCCGGACAGCGATACGCATCCTCGTCGCTGAGATAGACAAAGTCCTGTTTGCCAAAGCGACCCCGTGCCTCAAGACCTGATGTCATCGGCTTGGGAAGCGTCACCGCAATTCCCGCCTTGTCGCAGGCAAGGATTTCCTCGCCGCTGTAGTAGCCACGATCAGCGACGGCTTCTAGTTTTTCAACACCGAGGACGCTCTTTGCACGAGAGGCGATATTGGCGAGTTGTGCCCGGTCCGAGCCGGTGTTCGTTACCTCGTGCGCGATAATCAGGTGATGGTCGGTATCGACCGCGACCTGCACGTTGTAGCCGACAACGCCGGATCCACGCCCGCTTGTTGCCATCGATCGGCTGTCGGGATCGGTCAGAGAGATTTGCTGGTCGGGTGACGCAAGCATCTGCTTCCCGTAGACGGCAAGCTTGCCCATTTCTTCCTTCAGCTTCGTCAGTTTCTCGGTGAGCCTTGTTACCTTCGCAGCCAGCGCGTCTGTCGGCTCCTGCCGGTCGGCGGTGTCAAGTTGGCTTAGATAGCGCGCGACGCTTTCCTCAAGCTGAGCACGGCGCCGCTCCACCTTCGCCTTTGTGAAGTTCTTGTCCCGATTGTTTACGGCCTTGAACTTGCTCCCATCGATGGCAACGCTCGCCGTCGCAAGAAGCCCTATCTCGCGGCAGAGTTCGACAAAGCGCGCACAGACCTTGCGAAGCGCCAGGCCGTTGTCCTTCCGGAAGTCCGCGATCGTCTTGTGGTCAGGAGCGAGCCGACCCAGCAGCCACATCACCTCGACGTTGCGTCCGGCTTCTCGTTCGAGCCGCCGGCTCGACTGCACCCGGTTCAGATAGCCGTAGATGTAAAGCTTCAGGAGAACCGACGGATGGTACGATGGCCGGCCAGTTGCCGCCGGCTCAACCCCTTCGAAGCTCATCTCCGCCAGATCAAGTGCGTCGACAAACGCATCGATCACGCGAACGGGATTACTTTCGTCAATGAAATCATCGAGGCATTCGGGCAATAGCGTCCATTGCCGACGATCCGCCTCCTCAACGAAGCGCCTCATCGATTCCTCCCCGCAAGAATCACCGAGAATCATAATAGCACCACGGCGTTTTCACACAGCCAGGGTCAAAAGCGGTAAGGTTCAGACCGAGCAAATGTTTTCCGGTTTGCACCTAAAAGCAGACTCCGCAAACCGCCCCCCTTGTAGCAATCAACCGCGAAGCAACTTAGCCGCCTTCCGAAAACGACAGCAGGTCGCGCGAGGTGGGCAGCGGCTCCGCCGACGACCCGGTGACGACGACCTCGGTCACGTCGGACCATTTGCCGCCGGACACGGTGTAGCGCGTCGTGACCGTCTCGATCGCGAAGCGGCGGAAGATCTCGCGGGTCTCGGGCACGTCGTTGACCGACAGGATGAACCGGCCTGCGATCCGTCCCAGCCGCGCGGCCAGACCGACGAACTCGGCGCGTGTGAAGACGCCGGCGCCATAGTCGTCCTCCGAGCCCCAATAGGGCGGATCGAGATAGAACAGCGTCCCGGCCGTGTCGTAGCGGTCGATGAACTCCCGCCATGACAGGCACTCGATCGCGACGCCGGCGAGCCGGCTGTGGATCTCTTCCAGGATGGGGCCGAGCTTGGTCACGTCGAAGCGCGAGGAGCCGGCCGTCTCGATGCCGAAATTGCGGCCGGCGACCTTGCCGCCGAACGCCAGGCGCTGCAGGTAGAGAAACCGCCCTGCCCGCTCCAGATCGGTCAGCGTGTCCGCGTTGGAGGCTGCCAGGCGCTCGAACTCCGCACGCGACGTGATCTGAAACTTGAGCGTCTCCATGAACTGCGGATAGTGCCGCTGCAGGATGCGAAACAGCGTCGCAATATCTCGTGAGATGTCGTTGATCACCTCGCGTCGCGGCGCCCAGCGCCGGCGGAAGAACACCCCGCCCATGCCCACAAAAGGTTCGGCATAGGTCTCATGCGGCACGGCCTCAATGCACCGCGCCAGCAGCTCGCCGAGCCGCCGCTTGCCGCCGATATAGGCCGCGGCCGGCCGAATGGGCGTGACCGCCCTCCTCTCCTCGCTCATCGAAAAATCCGCTCAACAAGTTTGCAACCAGCGACGCCTATGTTGGCGATCGGCGGGCCGGCGCTGAGCGATTGGACGTCGGGCGGGCCTTCTTGACACGGGACCCGCGGTCGGAGCCTTGGCGCGCTCCGCCCCCGCCACGGAAAGAGCCCGGCGACCGAAGCTTCGGGCGCCGGGCAGAGCAGATCGTTAGTTCACTCGAGCGTGCAGATAACCTTTCAGGCAAGCTCAATTCGAGGTAACGTTGTGATAGCTCCGGTTTGTTTTCGGAGATCATCAAGGTTTTACGTTCTAAGCTGTTAACGGGGAACTTCCCATGCGCAGATTGATTTTGGCAGTTACTTCGATCGTGCTCACGGCGGGTGTGATGACCCTGGCTACACCGGCAGAAGCCAAAGGCGCTCAGTGGTGCTCCGTAATCGAAACACACTTGCATTGCCATTATTACACCGAAGCTCAATGCCGAGCTTCCGTCAGCGGAAGAATGGGACATTGCGTACGTCGGCATCATTAAATCATCCAGCGCCGGGAAACCGCCGGCGCGCATGCTCACAACATTCCGACCGAAGCCAGCGCGATGGCACCGACGACGCCGGCGAGCAGCGTGGCGACGGTCGCAATTAAAAGCGCTCGCAGCACGCGCCGCCGATCGCATTCCTGGATCACCCAGGCGCCTAGCGCGAGCAGGAGCACGATGGAGAGCGCCAGCGCATCGCGCCTCCATTCGCCGCGAAACGCCGCGGCATCGACGGGCCATGACAAGGCGCGCGCGGTCGTGGCCGCCAGTAGCTTCAGGCGGATCATGTTTGCCTCGTTTTCTGATTCAGGGATTTACGGCCGCGTGATCGGTTGAGCGACGCGGCCCGCCGCCTCGAGGACGCGCACGCGCGCCTCGTGGTCGGCTAGAGTCCGCTGCTGCGCGCGGAGTTCGAGGGATTGCTCGATCGATGCCTCTTTCATCAAGTCGAGCTTTTTCGAAATCTCGTCGACCGTCGCGACGAGGCGGTTGCCCATCCAAAGTGCGACGGGCAACGCGACAATCATCGCGACGCGCGCAGTCAGTGTTAACGCAACACTGTCGACGAGCTTCGCGCTCGCCGTCTTTTCCTCAGCCATCACACCCCTGCCCTGCAGTTAACGCCGCGCGATGATGCGCGCGACCTTCTCGGCGCTGCGCCCGCCGAACCAGAGCGCCATGAGCCAGCCCGCCCATGTGTCGAGACTGCCCGTCAAAGGATCGGTCGATCCGAGGCCGAGCACCTTGTCCCACACCACGCATTTCGCGATGAAGATCGCGAACGCCCAGCACGCGATCGCGCGAGGCGCCGCCGTCCACCAGCGGCCCTCGTCGGCGATGTTCTGCTGCACGGCGAGCTCGCGCTCGCGCTGCTCGACGGCGAGCTCACGCGCGGCGAGATCGGCCGCGATCCGCTCCGACGTGTTGCCGGCGGCGAGCTTGGCCTGGTAGCCCTTGAGCCGATCGTCCAGGACCGGCCCCGCAAAGAAGCGCCAGCCATTTGAGCAAAGGAGCGAACCACATGGTCAGCTCGCCGGCTTCTCGATCGCGACCACCTTCGGCACGCCGGCGTCATCCTTCTGCAGGATGACGTGCGGCGGATTTTCCGTGATCTTGCGCAGACGATCGAACAGCCAGCCGATCAGCACCATGCCGAGCGGGATCGACCAGGCCGGCAGCTTGGAGATCAGCGACGTCCAATCCTGGCCGGTCACGAACGGCAAAAGCTCGTCGTGGAAACCGACGACGACGCCGGCGATCGCCAGGAGCCGCGCGGTCAGCTTGGTGCGAAAGCCGGTCAGCTTCGCCTGCAGCTGTTGCCAGAGCGAGGCCTCGGCCTTGAACGCGGCCGAGAGGATCGGCTGCTGTTTGAGGATCGGTCGAATGATCAGAACGTAAAGCAACAACAACGCGACAACGAGCAGCAAAACAAGCCAGTGCATGATTACCTCCTATGCGGCTTTCTTGAAGAGATGAGAGATCCAGGCGCCGAGTGATCCCGGCGCCGGATTGGTGATTGACGGCGCGCGCGCCGGCACGGATTCGGGATGCGGCGCGATGACCGGCTGCGCCGTCTTGCGAACGATCGGCACGACATTGGACGCCGGCTGGCCGGCCTTTACGGACGCGTCGAGCGCGGCCATCGCCAGCATCAGGCCGGCGCAGCCGAGCTGCTTGTCGATCACCCTCGGATCAAAGACGTGATCGGCGACATACTTGCC
>DATBKV010000111.1:0-5353 GCA_036555745.1 Xanthobacteraceae bacterium
TGATCGTCGACGACCTCGTGGACACCGGCAAGACCGCCAAGGTGGTGCGCGAGCTTTTGCCCGAGGCGCACTTCGCCACCGTCTACGCCAAGCCCATGGGCCGGCCCATGGTCGACACCTTCATCACCGAGGTGTCGCAGGACACCTGGATCTATTTTCCCTGGGACACCGGGCTTGCGTTCCAGCCGCCGATCCGCGACGGCGAATTGTAGGCCGCGCACGAGTGCGGTGGGTGGCCGCAAGCCCGCTGAGGAACTTCAAGTCCAAAACCGTACGAGAGAATTGCTGGTGTCCGCCGATTGCGAAGTTCGCATCATAGGGTGCCGCGAGGGTTTGCCAACTTCGCAATGGGGACACTAGCGCCGACTTCGGCTAAGATCGCAGGCACGAGGGTCGAAGACGCGACTGCAGGAGGATTGCCATGGATGCCGTCACCGCCAAGGCGCAGAAGTCCCCGGATCAGCATTCCCACGTGGTGCGCCCTGCCAACATGGAGTGGCAGAAGACGCGCTTTCCCGGCTGCGAGGTCAAGACGCTCTTGTTCGACCGCGAAAGCGGGCTCGTCACCGCGCTGATGCGCTTTGCGCCGGGCGCCGTGCTGCCCGACCACGAGCACGTCAGGATCGAGCAGACCTACGTGCTCGAAGGCAAGCTGGTGGACAAGGAAGGCCCGGCCGCCGGCCTCGAGGTCAAGCCCGGCGAGTTCGTCTGGCGCGAGCCCGGCAGCCGCCACGTCGCCTGCACCCCCGAGGGCGGGCTGATGCTGGCGATGTTCCAGATCCCCAACAAGTTCTACGAGCGCGACGGGCGCGTCACCGACTTGAGCGGCGCGGACTGGGAGACGATCTGGGGCCGCGCGTTGAAGGACTGAGCTCGCCTGTCCCGGATGCGCCGCGGCGCAGGCGCCGCGCGGCTGGTCCGGGACCGCCACGTCCGCTTCCGAGGTTCGCGCGGCGAATGCTAGAACACGCGCGGGCCGCGTGGTGGAACGGTAGACACAGCAGACTTAAAATCTGCTTCTGGGAAACCGGAGTGCCGGTTCGAGTCCGGCCGCGGCCACCAAAGATGAAATTCCCCGCGACGTGCTCGAAAGAATCGCGGCGAGTTCGCCACGCAGCAAAAATCGCTCATCGGCAGAGTAGCGGGTGCTGGTGGGAAGTGCTTATCTATGCGGCATGAGCGCGCGCTTATCCCGAATGATGGCTCTTGCCTGCGCCGTTCTCGTCGTGGGTGCGGCGGCGACCGCGGCGGCCCGGCCCAAGAAGCATCGGGCCGAGCATCGGGTCGAGCGTACAACGACGACCCAGCCGACCATGTGCTATGGAACGCCGATCATCATGCAGGGTGTGGCGTGCCCGGCCCGCTCCGCTCGCACCGAAGAGCCGCCGCCGACCGAGCAACCGAAACGGCCTCGCGTCAGCAGGCGCGGCAGCAGCGGTCCCTACGTCCCGGCGCTGCAGCCCACACCGTCGCTGACGCTGCAGCAACCGTCGGCCGCGCCTTACATTCCGCCGCCGGTCGCCAATCCCAGCGCGCAGATCAACCAGCTCAATCAGTCATTCCCGCTCAACCGCGGCCTGGGCAACAATCCCAGCGACCGCGACTCCTACATCCGTTACAACTTTAACCGCTAGCGGCAGCCGCTCATCCCTCAGGTGCGACCGTTCGGATGTCAGCCGGGGGTTAGATCTGCGGGCTTTGCAGCGAGCACGCTTGATTTTCCGGTGCCGCTCTATGCCTGGCGCGGGCTGCCGGTGCGCCGGCCCCGCCGGATCGCCGGCGGGAACGTCTTTTCGAATCCGGCTGCGGCCGGCCAGCGCATGTCCAGGAAAAGTGGGTACCGGTTTTCCGATAAGGACATGCGCAAATCAAAAAATGGAGCACGTCCCGATTCGGATCCAATCGGGAGGCGCGCTAATGTGGCGCTCCCGCCCGCCCTTGGCTGCCCCGCCGCGAATCGTCTTACATGCCCCGCATGGCGCGCAAGCGAGCTTTCCGCATCGGCCGTTCCCGCACCGGGCTTGGCCTGTTTGCCACCGCGCCGATCAGGAAGGGCGCCTGCATCGTCGAATACAGGGGCCGCAAGGTCACCACCGAGCAGGCCGACAAGCTCGAGGCGCGCGGCAATCGCTATCTCTACGAGATCAACAGCCGCTGGACGATCGACGGGACGAGCCGCAGGAATCTCGGGCGCTACGCCAACCATTCCTGCCGTCCCAACGCCGAGACCTACACCGTCCGCCACCGGGTGTTCATCCGCGCCACCAAGAGGATCAGGGAAGGCGAAGAGATCACCTACGACTACGGCAACGATTATCTCAGCAACGTCATCACCAGGCGCCGCTGCAAGTGCGACAAGTGCCGGGAGAAACGCGCCGCGGCGCGCGCGCGCCTGCGCGCCAGGCACCGGCGCCGGAAAGCCGCGGGTAAGAAGAAGCGGTAGCGACGAATTCAACCATCTCAACGCCCACGCCCGCCGCCAAGCTCGGCGGCGGTTGTCGCATCCTGGCAGCCTTTCTCCGTCGGCCGCGACGCCGATGACATGGAAGATCGCGGCTCTACCTGCCGTACGCCAGCTTGAACCACGAGCCAGCGCTTCGACACAAAGCGGGCATTGGGCACCCAGGCGGGCGGCTCCGAGCGGGCGCCGGCCGCGCTGGACACGCAATAGTAGTATTGAAGTCTTGGGCACGTGGGGGTAGCATCGCCGAAAACTTGCGCCGAGGGTCGACGTCGCATGACCAACACCGCTCTCGCCGCGGCCGCATTGGCGGCCGCGCTCGCGCTCCCGAGCGCGGCGCTCGCGCACGCGCCGGCCCCGCTGGTCCCCACCGCGCTGGTGGAGGAGGTCAAGAGCGCGTCCGCCGACATCGAGTTCATGGACTATGTCGGCACCGGCCAGGTCATCAAGCTCGCGCCGGACGACCTCCTGGTGCTGAGTTATCTCAAGTCGTGCGAGTACGAGACCATCACCGGCGGAACGGTTCGCGTAGGCTCCGACAAGAGCGACGTCGACGGCGGCAAGGTCGTGCGCACCAAGGTGCGCTGCAACGGCGGCAACATGAAGCTCAGCGCCGAGCAGGCCAATGCCAGCGCCGCATCCTCGTTCCGCCTGCAAAGCGCGGCGTTCGAGCCGACGGTCTACGCGCTGCCGCCGGTCATCGAGATTCCCAAGATGCACAGCGGCGACAGCCGCACCCTGGTGATCGTGCGCAAGAAGCGTCCGAGCGAGCGCGTCACGGTCGAGCTCGATCCATCGCTGGCCAACGGCGGCTTCTACGACCTCGCCAATACCGAGGCGCGCCTGCGGCGCGGCGCGCTCTATACCGCCACGCTCGGAAGCCGCACCGTCACGTTCAAGGTGGACGGCAAGGCGAAGACCGGCAAGGCGCCGCTGCTGAGCCGGCTGCTGCGCTTCCCGCCGGGCTGAGCTCCCGGGCGCGTGCATGGATCGAGCCCGGCTGCGCGCCGCCTTCGCAGCCTTCGTCATTGCGCTTGCATCGAGCCTGCTTGCCGCCTCGCCGCTGCTCGATCCGCTGCGCGGCCTCTCGATCGACGTCTTGACCGCGCTGCGCTGGCGAGTCTTCGGCAATTCCCACCCGCCGGAGAGCTCGCCCGTGGCGGTGGTGGCGATCGACGAGGAAACCTTCCGCACGCCGCCGTTCGACGGCACCCCGAGCATCACCTGGACGCGCGAGATCGGGGAGGTGCTGACCGCGATCCTCGCCGGCGGCGCCAAGGTCGTCGGCTTCGACCTGGTGTTTCCCACGTCGATCGAGCAGTCGGCGGTGCCGTTCGGCGAGCAAACGCTGGGCGCGCGGGTGAGCGGCTTCGATCGTGATTTCCTGCGCGCGCTGGCGCTCGGCGCCCGCGCCGGCAAGGTCGTGCTCGGCGAGCTTCAGCATCAGGATCGCCCGCTGCTGCCTTCGCCGGGACAGCGCGCCGCCGTCGGATTCGGGCGCAACATCCGGCCGCTCAACGTCTACACCGATCCCGACGAGGTGATCCGTCGCGTGCCGCTGACGTTCGAGGTGGACGGCGCGACGGTGCCGTCGATGGCGGCCGAGCTCGTGGCGCGCGCGCGGACGCCGGCAGCCGGCGCCGAAGCCGTGCCGCCGCCCGGCGCGGTACCGGACCTGCTCACCCTCAATTTCGAGGGCGGCGCCGACAACATCCCGACCTATTCGTTTGCCGACCTCTACGCCTGCGCGGCGAAGGGCGAACAAGATTTCTTCAAGCGGCAATTCGGCGGCAAGATCGTGCTGATCGGCACGGTGCTCGACGTCGAGGACCGCAAGATCACCTCGAAGCGCTTCGCGACCGCGCCGGAAGGCGTGCGGCGCCCGCCGCGCTGCGCGCTGCCGGCGCCGCCCGCAGGCCGCAAGTTTGCCCGCGGCGCGATCGCGGGCGTCTATATCCACGCCACCGCGGTGAACAATCTCATCCGCGACGAGGGGCTCGTCGAGCTCGGCCGCGTCGGCGCCGCGCTCGCGTCCTTCGTGCTCGCGGCGCTGATCGCCGCCGCGGCGCTTGCTTTCGGTCCGGTATCGGCGGCCGGCGCCACCATCGGCCTTGCCGTCATCTGGATCGCGGGCGCGACGGTGGCGCTCCGGCACGCGTTGGTGCTGCCGGTGGTCGAGCCGCTGTTCGCCGGGGTCGCCGCGCTCATCGCCACCACCGGCTACCGCTTCGCGATCGCGGACAAGGGCAAGCGGCTGCTGCGCCAGAGCTTCGGCCTCTATCTGGCGCCGGCCGTCATCGAGAAGATGCTGGCGTCCAACAAGCCGCCCGCGCTCGGCGGGGAGATCCGCAACGTCACCGTCTATTTCTCCGACATCGCCGACTTCTCCTCGATGGCGGAGAATACCGCGCCGGCCGAGCTGGTGGCGGCGATGAACGAATATCTCTCGGCCATGGCTGACGTGATCGAGGCGCACGGCGGCTTCGTCGACAAATATATCGGTGACGCCATCGTGGCGGTGTTCGGGGCGCCGCTCGACGATGCCGATCACGCCACGCACGCGGTGCAGGCGGCGCTCGAATGCGCCGCCCGGCTCGCCACGCTCGAGCGCATGAACGCCGCCTTCGGCGGCAGGGCGCGCCAGCGCATCGGGCTCAATTCCGGCGAGGCGCTGGTCGGCAATATCGGCTCGCGGCGGCGCTTCAACTACACCGCCATGGGCGACACGGTGAACCTCGCCTCGCGGCTGGAAGGCTCGAACAAGCTCTACGGCACGGCGATCATCGCCTCCGAGGCGACGGTGGAGCGAAGCGGCCGCGCGTTCGTGTGGCGTGAGCTCGACGCCATCCGCGTCAAGGGACGCGCACAGGCGGTGCGGATTTTCGAGCCGCT
>DATBKV010000112.1:0-64155 GCA_036555745.1 Xanthobacteraceae bacterium
ACAACATCGTGATCGGCGACCTGACCGGGACCGATCTCGCCCATGGCGGGGTGCTGGTCGATCTTGCGGGAGTGATCGGCTCGGGCATCGGCGACGGCGCGCTGGACAAGGTGACGGTCGACGGCACCGCCGGCAACGACAGCATCCATGTCAGCCTCGCCAACAGCGTATTCAGCGTCAGCGGCGCGGGCGCCAACGTTGCCGTCTTCGCCGCCGAGGGCACCGACCAGCTGATCGTCGACGGCGGCGCCGGCAACGACGTCATGACCGGCAGCCAGGGCAACGAGTTCCTGCTGGGCGGCGACGGCAACGACATCATCACCGGCGGCCTGGGCAACGACGTCGTCAACGGCGGCGCCGGCAACGACGACTTCTTCTGGACCGTGGGCGACGGCAGCGACCTGGTCGACGGCGGCGACGGCGATGACTCCTTCCTGGTCAACGGCAGTGCCGGAGCGGACACCATCAGCCTCGGGAGCATCGGCGGCGGCCGCGCGTTTCTCAGCAACGGTACATCCACGGTCAACATTGGCACCACCGAGGCGATCCACGTCTCGACCGGCGACGGCAATGACACGATCACGGCAGGCAACGGCTTCGCCGCGATGGCATTCCTCGTCCTCGACGGCGGCGCCGGCAACGATACCATCATCGGCGGCGACGGCCCCGACGTGTTGTTCGGCGGCGACGGTGACGATTTCGTCGTCGGCGGCCGTGGCAACGACGCGGCGATACTGGGCGCCGGCACCGACGTGTTCAGCTGGAACCCGGGCGACGGCAGCGACACGGTCGAGGGCGAGGCCGGCGCCGATCGGCTCGACTTCAACGGCGCCAACGTCGCCGAGAACATCGACATCTCGGCCGATCGCGGACGGGTGCGGCTCACGCGCGACGTCGGGGCCGTCACAATGGATCTGAACGGGATCGAGACGATCAACGTCCGCGCATTGGGCGGCGCCGACGCCATCACCGTCAACGACCTGACCGGAACCGGCGTCAGCAAGGTCGGGATCGACTTGGGGTCGGGGACCGGCGGCGGCGATGGCCAGGTCGATACCATCGTCATCAACGCCACCAGCGGCAACGACACGATCAGCGTCACCAACAACAACGGCGTGGTCACCGTCTCGGGGCTCGCCGCTGAAGTGACGATCACCAACTTCGAGGCCAACGACCGCATCGTGATCAACGGGCTCGCCGGCGACGACATCGTGAGCGCATCGCAGCTCGGGACCGCCATGCAGTTCACCGCCAACGGCGGCGACGGCGCCGACGTCCTCGTCGGCAGCGACGGCAACGACACCCTCAACGGCGACGCCGGCGACGACGTGCTCATCGGCGGCGCCGGAACCGATGTCCTCGACGGCGGCACCGGCAACAACGTCGTCATTCAATCGCCCCGGCCTTCCGCGCCCGCCCCCAACAGCGCCGGCGCCACGCCGCCGGCGGGCGATGGCGCTCAGGGCGCAAGCGCCGCGCTGCTCGCCCAGTTCATGGCCTCGACCTTCGTCGCGACGAGCGATGGCCACGGCGCAACGCCGGTGGCCGAGCCACCGGCGAGCCAGCAGCCGTTGCTGACGCAGCCGCACGCGTGAGCGCGACAAGCCCGAGGAGAGAGCGCGGGTGAGCACCGGTAGCGACGGCGGCGGAGCGGGCGATGCGGGGCTCGCGGCCCTCGTGACGCTGCTGCGTCTGCAAGGCGTGCCCGCCGATCCCGCACAGATCAGGCACCGGCTGGGCGCAGCAACGATCGGCGTGCCGGAGATGCTGCGCTGCGCCAGGGAGCTCGGGCTCAAGGCCCGCGCCTGCCGCAGCAAGTGGACGCGGCTCGCCAAAACCCCCCTGCCCGCCATCGCGACTCTGCGCGACGGCGCCTTCATGGTCATCGCCAAGGCCGGAGACGACAAGGTGCTGGTGCAGGCGCCGACGGCGCAGCGGCCCGCGCTGATGACGCGCGACGAGCTCCTGGCGGTGTGGGACGGCGGCCTCATCCTGATGACGCGGCGGGCCGCGCTCTCGGACGTGGCGCGCCGGTTCGACATCACCTGGTTCCTGGGAGCGATCCACAAATATCGCCGGCTTCTCGGCGAGGTGCTGGTCGCCTCGTTTTTTTTGCAGCTGTTCGCGCTGGTCTCGCCGCTGTTCTTCCAGGTGGTGATCGACAAGGTGCTGGTGCACCGGGCCTTGAGCACGCTGGACGTGCTCGTGCTCGGGCTGCTGGGGATCGCGGCGTTCGAGACCGTGCTGGGCATGCTGCGCACCTATGTGTTCGCGCATACCACCAACCGCATCGACGTCGAGCTCGGCGCGCGCCTGTTCCGGCACCTGCTAGCGCTGCCGATGGCCTATTTCCAGGCGCGGCGCGTCGGCGATTCGGTGGCACGGGTGCGCGAATTGGAGAACATCCGCAATTTTCTCACCAGCTCGGCGCTCACTCTCGTCATCGACCTGTGCTTCACCTTCGTGTTCGTGGCAGTAATGTTCGTCTACTCGCCACTGCTGAGCTGGATCGTGCTCGGCTCGTTCCCGTTCTACGTCGCGATCTCGGCAGCGGCGACGCCGCTGTTCCGGCGGCGGCTCGACGAAAAATTCCAGCGCGGGGCCGAGAACCAAGCCTTCCTGGTCGAGAGCGTCACCGGAATCGAAACGCTCAAGGCGATGGCGGTCGAGCCGCAAATGCAGCGCCGCTGGGAAGACCAGCTCGCAGGTTACGTGACCGCGAGCTTCCGGGTCTTGAGCCTCGGCAACAGCGCGAGCCAGGCGGTGCAGCTCATCAGCAAGATCGTCACCGCCGCTATCCTCTATTTCGGCGCCAAGCTCGTCATCGACGGCAGCCTGTCGGTGGGCGAGCTGGTCGCCTTCAACCTGCTGGCCGGGCGGGTGAGCGCGCCGGTGCTGCGACTCGCGCAGCTGTGGCAGGACTTTCACCAGGCGCGGCTGTCGATCCTGCGGCTCGGCGACATCCTCAACACCGCCGCCGAGCCGGCCTACCCGGCGGGACGCGCGCGACTGCCCGCAATCCGAGGCGAAATCAACTTCGATCATGTCACGTTCCGCTATCGGATCGACGGCGCGGAGGTCCTGCACGACGTCAGCTTCGCGGTGCCGGCCGGGCAGATGGTCGGCATTGTCGGGCCTTCCGGCTCGGGCAAGAGCACAGTCGCCAAGCTTGTCCAGCGGCTGTACGTGCCGGAAAGCGGGCGCGTGCTGGTCGACGGCATGGATCTCGCCGTGGCCGATCCAGCCTGGCTGCGCCGTCAGATCGGCGTCGTGCTGCAGGAGAACACGCTGTTCAACCGCTCGGTGCGCGACAACATCGCGCTCGCCGACCCGGCGATGGCGATGGAGCGCGTGATCGCGGCGGCGCGCCTGGCAGGCGCACACGATTTCATACTCGAGCTCCCGGAGGGCTACGAGACGATCGTGGGCGAGCGCGGCGCGACCCTCTCCGGCGGCCAGCGCCAGCGCATCGCCATCGCGCGCGCGCTCATCGGCGATCCGCGCATCCTGATCTTCGACGAAGCCACCAGCGCGCTCGACTACGAGAGCGAGCGCATCATCCAGCAGAACTTGGGCGAGATCGCCAGCGGAAGGACCATGCTCGTCATCGCGCACCGGCTCTCGACCGTGCGGGCGCTCGATCGCATCGTCACGCTCGAGCGCGGCCGACTGGTCGAGGACGGCACCCACGACGCGCTGATCAGGACGGGCGGTCGCTACGCATCGTTGCATCGGCTGCAGGCAGGTCTGCATGAAGTCGGTTGAAGGCGCCACTGCGGCCGCGGCCGCGCGGCGCGTCATCCCGTTCCGGCGCGCGCAGGCCCGGCGCATCGACGAGCTCGCGTTCCTGCCGGCCGCGCTCGAGATTGTGGAAACGCCACCGTCGCCGGTCGGCCGCGCACTCGCGGCCACCATTATCCTCCTGTTCTGCGCCGCGCTGGCATGGGCCTGGTGGGGGACGATCGACATCGTCGCCTCGGCGAGCGGAAAAATCGTACCGAGCGGCCGCACCAAGATCATCCAGCCGTTCGAGACCGCAGTGGTGCGCGCCATCCGCGTGCAGGACGGGCAGGCGGTCAAGGCTGGCGACGTGCTGATCGAGCTCGATCCGACCCTCACCGCCGCGGAACGCGACCGGCTGCGCAGCGATCTCTCGGCCGAGCAGCTCAACATCGCGCGGCTGCGTGCCGCGCTCGCCGGCGGGGACGACCCGCTCGCCGAGTTCACGCCACCGGCGGATGCCGACCCGGCGCTGATCAGCACGCAGCGCCAGCTGCTCATCAATCAGGTGAGCGAGCACCGCGCGAAGCTCGCTGGGCTCGCCCGCCAGCAGGCCCAGAAGGAAGCCGAGCAGGCCACCACCGCAGCGACCATCCATAAGCTCGAGACGATGATTCCCACGATCCAGCCGCGTGTCGACATCCGCAAGACGCTGATGGACAAGGAGCTCGGCTCCAAGCTCGCCTATTTCGAGACCCTGCAGCTGCTGATCGAGCAGCAGGAGGAGCTGAGCGTCCAGCAGAGCCGGCGGCGCGAGGCCGAGGCGGCGGTGGCGGCAATCCGCGAGACGCGCGCGCAGGCGGCGGCGGAATATCGCCGCGCGCTCTCCGACGATCTCGCCAAGGCCGAGCAGAAGGCCAACGGGCTGGCGCAGGATCTGATCAAGGCGGAGCAGCGCACCCGCCTGCAACAGCTCACCGCCCCGGTCGACGGCGTGGTGCAGCAGCTCGCGATCCATACCGTCGGCGGCGTGGTCACGCCGGCGCAGCCGCTGCTGGCGGTGGTGCCGAGCGACAGCCGGCTGGAGATCGAGGCCCTGGTGTCGAACCGCGACATCGGTTTCGTCCATGCCGGGCAGCAAGCCGAGATCAAGGTCGATACCTTCAACTTCACCCGCTACGGCCTGCTGCGCGGGCTCGTGCTCAATGTTTCGCAGGACGCCATCATCCGCGACCGGCCGCCCGAGCGCGCGGGCGATCGGATGCCGGGGACGCACGACGACAGCAGCGAGCCCAAGGGCCAGGAGCTCAATTACAGCGCACGCATTTCGCTCGACCGCAGCCAGATGCGCATCGATGACCGCATGGTCGATCTGTCGCCCGGCATGGCGGTGACGGTGGAAATCAAGACCGGCTCGCGCCGCATTCTCAGCTATCTGCTCTCGCCGCTGCTGCGCTACCGGCAGGAGAGCTTGCGCGAGCGCTGACGCGCCCTACGGGCAACCCCCCGGATGTGCCCTCGTCGCGGGACAGCCTCTCAGCGCGCGGGCGAGGCCATCATACCTGTCGACCAAATCCGCGAATTCCGCCGAAGATCAGCGAAATGAGAAACAGCACGATGGCGATGAAGAAGATGATTTTTGCAATCCCGACAGCTGCACCCGCAATCCCGCCGAAGCCGAGAATTCCGGCGATCAGCGCGATGACCAGCAGCGTAATGATCAATCCAAGCATGTTGCGTACTCCGCATCATCCCTCACCCGAGACCAAACTCCTGCCGAGCGCCAGAGTTCCGCCGTGGCCGGGTTGCAAGCGCAACTTCTACCCGCTGCTGCCCGCAGTGCTCATCGCTGGAGCCATACCCGGCACCGCGCCCCAACTCGACGGGCTCACACCCGAACCCTTTCAACAAGCGCAGGTCGTTGCCGGACACAAGAACCGGGCGACCGTGACCTGCTGCGCCGCGGGGAGAGCGCATTGGAGCAGAAGAGCCGCTGATGGCGGTCGGTGCGGGAAGCAATCCAACTCCGGGTCCGCCGAGGCAGACCTACACCGGTCGGGCTCTTACGGTCGACCGCGACTGATCGAGGACACCTCATCAAGGGACGAGTGATCCAGAGAACGGAGAAGCTCGCAAAACGTGAACGCAGCTGCGATGAGGAAGACGCCGCACCCCGGTATCCACATGATGAGGCCGCCAAGCTGCTGATCTTGCAGTTCGCTCAAGCCCCAGGGCCAGGTCGTGCCAAAATGCGCGGCATAGAGGGCGCGGCTCGCGAACGTGATCAAAAACCCAAGAATTCCCATGTGTATCGAGGTGGCGAAGCCGCATCCGATCGCCTTGAGCCGTCCGGAAAACCCCGTGTCGAGGAGAGCGGACCAGAGCAACAGCGCGCTGCCAAAAAGCGTCACGTGCATCGTCCAGTACGTGAGATCGCTTTCGAACGTGGCGTCGTAAGGTCCGGGGGCATGCCAAAGCCATAGAAAGGCTGCAAAGAGGATGGTTGCCGCCGGCGCGCTCGCCAGGACGCGAGCCGGACGGCCGAAGCAGCCAAAGACTTTGCTCTGGGGAATTGCGGCGGCAAGCGCCTCGAACATGACGCTCGGCCGACCAAGGATGATCAGCGGGGCGGCGATCAGCGTCAGGATCATGTGCTGTCCCACGCGAGCAGCAAACAGCGCGACGGAAAGCGGGCACAGGGGCGAGATCACGGCCAGGGAACCGATGATCCAACCAGCATAGAAGAAAGTCTCCTCCCATGGGCCACGAACGCGGTCCGAGTTCCTGCGCGCCCAATGCTGGCTCGCGGCATAGGCAATGCCTATTCCCAGAAGCGCGGAAATCAGTACGGGATCCAGATTCCAGCTACCCCACAAACCGGCCGGCACCGGCGGCGCGCCGCAATATGGCAGATGGTCGGCTGTGTAGATCGCCATGGTGGACTCCCGGTTCAGGAGGGGGAAACAATCGGACGATTGATCGCCTGCGATTTCCCCGTCATTGAAGTGTGAAGAGATAGGCCGCGATATCGCGCGCCTGCTTGCGGCTGATGCCCATGTTGGGCATGACATTCCCCGGCACGATCTGCTGCGGCTTCTCGATCCACGTCGCCAGATTCTCGGGAGTGTTGCGAAGCATGCCCGCCACATAGATGCGGCGCCCCATGCCGTCGAGCGGCGGACCGACCACCCCGTCCGCACCGTTCACGCCGGGGACGGTGTGGCAGGAGCCGCAGCCGTATTGATGGATGAGTACGCGCCCGCGCTGCGGATCACCTGGGACGCCCAGTGCTGTCCCGTCAAACGCAAGGGCCGCACCACTCCCGGCGAGGATCATTGGCAACGCAAACAGCGCCAGGACCGACATTGATAGCGCTGCCCGGTCTGGCTCCGGCGGCGCGGCAATGTTGATGGGTCGTCGCAGAATGCGATACCCAGCGATAAGGCTCAGCAGATCAATCAGGATGCGCATAGCGGCTCGATGATGAGGACGATGGCACCAAACAGGGTTGCAGCGAAGAACAGCGTGGCAAACGCCATCCCGATCACGCTGAGATAGCGTGTGCGTCCTTCACCACGCTCGATGAGATGATGGACATGTCCTTCCGTCTCCTGCCCGGTGATGCTCCAGTTGCGGAACGCCACGACGCCGGCGCTCGCGCAGATCGCCAGCGCAACGACGTAGCAGCCGACGATCAGCCACCAAGCGAAGCCGAATCCGCGGCTAATCTCGTCCAGGGGCCAGGCCCCGGGGTAGCAGGCGTGGGTGGCAAGGCCGTAGGTCACCATCAGGTTGCCGGCCCAGACAATCGGCGCGGCGAACAGCCCGAAAAACAGCGCGCTCAGGCTGACCCGCTCCCGATGCTGGGCCGGATGGCGTGCGGCGCTGAATGCGATGACCTCGTCCGACATGTCGCACCTAGAAGAAATACGGCGTGCAGGTGAGCGTGAAGAAAACGCCGATCCAGATCGCGGCGACGAAATACCAATACAAGGCCGTGATGGTGACCGGCACGTAACGCACCGGATCGAAATAACCGAGCGCCGTCCAGATCAGGACCATCAGCAGGATGATCCAGCCGAGGACGACGTGAGCCAAATGCGCTCCGGTGATGAGAAAATATTCCGAGCTGTAGGTATCGAGCGCAAACGTGAAGGGCTTGTCGAACCAGTCGAGGAATTGCACGGCGATGAAGCCCGAGCACAGCAGCCAGGTGGCGGCCAGCCCCAAGAGCGCAAACAGCCATTGCCCCAGCTGAATCGAGCGGTTGGCGAACCACACCGTCGCGCAGCCGACGAGGACGATGCCGGTCTGGATGCCCGGATAGAAGAAGCTTGGTGGCCCTCCGGGAACCCAGTTCGCCGGCGGCTGAATCGAAAAGTAGAAGTAGCTGAAGAACAGATAGGCAAACAGCGAGGTTTCGGAAATCAGCAGGAAGCAGGCGCCCCACCAGCCGGAGGCGCTGGTCCCGATCGCGCCCATGGGCAGAGGCTTGACCCGATAAGCTCTGTTGAAGGTATCAATCGCCGCGCTCATGCGATGGCCCTCTCGCCTCCCTCTTCAACGCGCGGCCACAACCATATGATCCCGACGATAATCCCGATGCCGACGGCGGCGCCGGCGAGCCACCACCAATGGACCAACAAGCCGGCAAAAAACGCCGAAATGCACAACGTCATCAGGAAGGGAGCATAGGAGTCGCTCGGCATCTTCAGAATGACATCCGGCTCGCCGTCCATGGCGGTGACGCCGAGCGCCTCATGGTGATGGTCCAGCACCGGACCGCGATCGAGCACGGATTCGCCATCGCCCTCGCGCAGACGGCGCTCCCAGAGCGGATGACGACTGGCCACGCTAGGAATGACCGCAAAGTTGTAGGGCGGCGGCGGCGACGGCACCGCCCATTCCAGGGTCGGCGCGTCCCATGGATTGGGGCCCGCGATCGCGCCGCGGCGAAGGCTGACGATCACGTTGTAAACGAACACCAGGATGCCGGCCGCGAGGATGAACGCTCCGATGGTCGTAATCAGGTTGGGAATCTCGAACCCGAGGCCTTGCGGGTAGGTGTAGACCCGCCGCGGCATGCCCAGCAGGCCGGTGATGTGCATCGTGAAGAAGCCGACGTTGAAGCCGATGAACGTCAGCCAGAAGTTGATCTGGCCGAGCGTCTCATCGAGCATGCGGCCGGTGAATTTCGGGAACCAGTAGTACAGCCCGGCCATCACCCCGAAGAAATTGATGCCGATCAGGACGTAGTGGATATGCGCAACGACGAAATAGGTATCGGTGAGCTGCCAGTCGACCGGCACCACTCCGGTCATGAAGCCGGATACCCCACCGACGACGAACAGGAAGATAAACCCTGCAATGTAGAGAAAGGCGGTAACGAATACGGGGCGCCCGGTCCAGATGGTGGCGATCCAGGCGAACACCTGCACGCCGCTCGGGATCGAGATGATGATGGTCGCGGCGCTGAAGAACGACAACGACATGATCGGCAGCCCGGTGGCGAACATGTGGTGCACCCACACGCCGAAACCGAGCATCATGGTCGCCACCGTCGACAGCACGACCGCGGTGTAGCCCACCAGCGGGCGCCGGCAGAACGTCGCGATGGCGTCGGACACGATGCCCTGCGCGGGCAGAACGATCATGTACACCCACGGGTGGCCCCACATCCAGAACAGGTGCTGCCACAACAGCGGATGTCCGCTCAGATTTCCCGACGCCGGCGCATAGAAATGGGTGCCGAAGGTGCGGTCGAGCCAGAGCAGAAAAAACGCCAGGCTCACGACCGGCATGGCCAGGATGGCTGCTGCATTCGACGTCAACGTCCCCCAGGCGATGATCGGCCAGCGGTTGACCGACATCCCCGGACAGCGCGTGCGCAGCGTGGTGACGATGAAGTTCACCGCGCCCGCGGTGGTCGAAATGCCCATGAAGATGTTGGCAAGGCAATAAAAGTCGATGTTGATGCCCGGGTTGAACTGCTTGGACGCATAAGGCACGTAGTTGAACCAGCCGGCGTTCGGTGCGGCGGCCACCGCAAAGCTCGAGTACAGGAAAATCCCGGACGCGAGAAAAACCCAATAGGAGAAGGCGTTCAGCCTCGGAAACGCCATGTCGCGCGAGCCGAAGATCAGCGGCCATAGATAGTTGCTGAACCCGGACAGCACCGGAAACGCGTACCAGATGATCATGGTCGCGCCGTGCATCGTGAACAGCTGGTCGTACTGCTCCGGCGTGAGCAGGCGCTGCTCCGGCCCGGCCAGTTGAATGCGCATGATCAACGCTTCGATTCCGCCGGCGAACAGGAACACAAACGCGGTGACCAGGTATCGCAGTCCGATCTCTTTGTGATCGACCGTGGTGAGCCAGCCCCTGATGCCGGGCGGCGTTTCCCACATGCGCTGCAGCCGTTCCCTGAGGCTCGGCGTGTCGCGCAGGCCGATTTCGGGAATGCGGGTGTACCGCTCTGGAAGCCCTTCATAGCTTGCGGTGGTCACGGCGCCCCCTCATCGCAAGGTTCGCAAGAAGTCCCGAAGCTTGCTCAGCTCGGCGGCGGAGAGAGTAAGCGTCGGCATGTAGTTGCCCGGCTTGATGCGCTGCGGATCGGATATCCATCCGGACAGCGCGCCCACCGTGTTCGGCACCGCGCCAGCGGCCAGGCTCCTGCGCTCCATCAGGTGACTGAGATCGGGGCCGACTTTTCCCATCGCCATCGTGCCGCGAACCGCGTGACAAGCCGCGCAGTGGCGCATGAACACGGTCTGTCCTTCACGCGCATCCGCTGCGGGGACATTGACGTGTACCTGATCCGGCCCCTCGAGTTCGTTCTGCCACCATGCGTCGAACCGATCAGGCGGATCGGCAATGACCAGAAGCCCCATGTGGGCATGCTGCTGTCCGCAATATTCGGTGCACTGGCCGCGGTACACCCCCGGCTTGTCTGCCTGCAGCCAAGTGACGTTGTGCTGTCCGGGAATCGTGTCCATTTTTCCGCTCAAGGCCGGCACCCAAAACGAATGAATGACGTCAGCCGTGCTCAGTTCGACCTTCACCGGCTTGCCGACCGGAATGTGAATCTCGTTCGCCGTTGTGAAGGTACGCGACGGCTCGCTGCTTTCGTACTGAACCTCCCACCACCACTGGTGGCCGGTGACATGGATTGTTGCCGCCGCATTGGCCGGCGGTGCGGCGATTGCCGCCAGCACGACGTAGTTCCACACCGCGACCGCCAGCAAAACGACGAACGACACCGCGGCTCCGATGTAGATGAATAGAAGGCCGGAACCGCTGCGCTCGATCGGAACGCTGGCGATGTTTCCGTCCACCGGACGCGCGCCACGAAGCAGCGAGCCGAAAAGCACCAGCACGCCCACGATGGTCATCACCACGAGCGAGATGATGATGACCGCATAGAGCAGCGTGACGACGCTGTAATTCTTGGGTCCGAAGGCGGTCAGGTAGGACAGTCCGTGGCTGATCGGCAGTTGATCCTGGGCGCGTGCGGCGCACGGCAGCAGAGTCGTAAACAGAGCAGCAATACCGCTGCTGACCCACGTCTTCCGATCGGGGCGAGGCGGCAAAATCGAGCTGCGCGTTTGAGGATGCCGGCCGTGCCGCAACTGAGTCATACCGCACCAAGATTATTGCGAACCGGGCGGCGGTGGTCCTGCTCCGACGGTCGACGACGGGTGATTCGTCGGCTTCCGCCCGTTCGAAAACGGCTGGGTATAGTCCCAAGGAGTCGCGGTCTGCCGGAACTCCGCCGGCACCTGTTCGATGGCCGGCATGTGAACTGCGGGGTTGACCGTCGTGCCCCACTGGCCGCCGGGGGCTTTGCTGATGCTTTCGATGTAAGCCACCATGTCCCAGATGATGTTGTCGGGCAGCACCGAGCCCCAGGCCGGCATGCCGAGAGGTGCGCCGTGGGAGATCACGAGATAGATGCTGGCCGGATCGGACCCGAACTTGAAAACGGAATTGCTGAGCGAGAGGCCCATGCCGCCGCCGCCGTTCGCCGCATGGCATCCAACGCAATTGAAGCTGTTGAAATATTTCATCCCGCGTGTCGCGGCATTGGGATCGTCGCCGACCGGGTTCTTGATTTTTCCAAGCTCCACGTCGCCGGGTATGATCTTGACCTGCGGAACCAACAGCAGGTCACCGGCCGAATTTGTGAGTTCGTTGATCTTGTTTGCCGCGTTCGGATTCTGCCCCAGCGTTTGCTGAGCCGGCGTTCCGGGCGGGATATTGGGCGGATCGAGATTGTCCGCCCTGGTGGAGTGCATGAGCAGCAGGCTCGAAAAGACCAGCAGCCCCGCACCAGCCGACGCCATTCGGAAGAATCTGGCCATGATGCTCTCCTGCCTATCGTCTCAGATCGGATCGCCGGCCTTCGGCTTTTGATTGCTCGGGGCCCAGCGGCAGCGTTGGGATGCGGTAACTCGCCAGCAGCGCCTCGATCTGCGGACGCTTGCGGTCGATGATTTCATCGAGTTGCACCTTTCGCGCGTGATCTCCTTTGCGAACCGCAAGCGAAATGTCGTAGCCGAACATCAGCGGAGCAAACGATTCCGTGTCCGTGATCGGCGTGACCGTCAGCGGGATCTTCGATTTGCCGGCAAAATAGCCGGCCAGCGGCCCCCAGACGGCCGCGATGTCGACGTCACCGCGCTCGACCGCGGCAATGATTTCCGCCGGCGGATTGGGCTTGGTGTAATCACCGTAGACCGTATACCCCACCACGTTGTTGACGATCCCTTGCGCTGAGAGCGCGTGCGCCGGGGGCGTGTTGAAGCCGTCATCGCCGATCAACTGCACGCCGATTCTGAGCGCCTGCAGCCGGGGGTCCTTGATCGATTGTATGCCCAGGTGGGCGTCGGCGCGCGAGACGAACACGTAAGTCGAACGATAGTAGGGCTTTGTCGGCTCGATCATGTCGAGCTTGGTCGGCATGCCCATGACGACGTCGCACAGCCGTGCCTTCAGAGTTTGGCGCACGAACCCGCGGCGCTGCGCGTGCCACGCGTACGTGACGGGTTCGTGCAGCTCGGCGGCAAACAGATCCGCGAGCTTGTTCTCAAATCCTGCCTTCGCCTCGTTTGAGAACGGAAGGTTGTTGGGATCGGCACAGACCCGAAATGCCTTCGGCGCCGCCGATGGTGAGCTTTGCGCTTCTGCCTGATCCTGCGCTGCCGCGGCACCGCTGATGGCGAGCGCCGCGCTTGCAGCCATTCCCGCCCAAAGCCAGATGCGCCTGCGATCGCTTCGGTTCATTTGCCGGGCGCCTTGTTGCCTGGAGGCGCCGCACCGGTCGTTGCGGGCTGTGGCGCTGTTGGCCCCGATGCTGCCCGCTGGTTCTCGGGCAATGCGAACACAAGGAGCGTGCTGCCTCCGGCGGTTACGCTCGGCAGGTCCTGGGTCGCTCCGACAAATCCCAGGGCCGCATTGCGAACCCGCGGATCGACCTCCGCGTTCGCCACCGCGCCCGGCCATCCGCCAATGCCGCACAGAATTGCGACGTATTGAGTACCGTTGACGGCGTAGGTGATCGGCTGGCCGATGATCCCGGAGGGCGTGTTGAATTCCCAGAGCACCTTTCCGCTCTTGGCATCCACCGCTTTGAACTTGCGGTCCATGGTGCCGTAGAAAGCCACATCGCCGGCGGTGACGACCGTGCCACTCCACACCGGGAACTTCTCGTGGATGGCCCAGACCTTCTGTTGCTTTTCCGGATCCCATGCCAGGAATTCGCCCCGATAGTCGTCTCCCGGGGTGCCGTACATGTCCACGGTCGCGCCGACGAATGGCGTTCCGGCGATATAGCCGACCTCGCTGGACCTCCAGTTCATGCAGAGATGTTGATGCGGCACATACAAGAGCTTGGTTCGCGGCGAATAGGCTGACGGCTGCCAATCCTTGACGCCGGGCGCGGCCGGGCAAACGTTGACGATGGTCTTGCCTACGGCCGGATGCATCTGCGGATCGGGAGTATGGCGCGCGGTCTTGGGATTCCAATCGACGTAGGCGTTCACCTTGTCGTAGGCCTTCGCCGAAAGGACTTCGCCGGTTTGTCGGTCGATCACATACATGTGCCCGTTGCGGGCGACATGGACGAGCACCTTCCTGGCTTGGCCATTGACCGGCAAATCCATGAGGATGTTTTCGTTGATCTCGTCATAGTCCCAGAGTTCATGCGGATTTACCTGGTAAGCCCACTTCGCCTTCCCGGTATCCGGGTCGCGCGCGAAGATCGCGGTCGTCCACATGTTGTCGCCGGGGCGTTGATCGGCATTCCACGGACCGGCGTTCGCGGTGCCGTAGTAGATGAGGTTGAGGTCGGGATCGTATGAGATCCAACCCCAGAACGTTCCGCCACCGATCTTCCAAGCATCCGGCGGCCAGCTCTTCACGCCCAGGTCCTTGCCCTTCATCCAGTCGTAATAGGGCTTGAAGTCGCCATCGATCAGCACGTCGCTGTCAGGCCCGGTGGCATAAGCGCGCCAGGCGATCTTGCCGGTGTTTTCATCGACCGCGGTGAGCCAGCCGCGCACGCCGAGTTCACCGCCGCTGTTGCCGATCAGCACCTTCCCCTTGACCACCAACGGCGCCATCGTAATGGTTTCGCCCTTGTTGAGGTCGGCGAGCTTGGCGTGCCAGAGCTCCTTGCCGGTGTCCGCGTCGATCCCGACCGAGTAGCCGTCCAGCGTGTTGAGGAAGATTTTTCCATTGTCGTAGGCGAGTCCGCGGTTCACGACATCGCAGCAGGCGACACCAACTGCGGACAGGTTCGGCCGCGGCGTGTACGACCACTTCAGATCACCGGTGGCGGCATCGAGCGCGAACACCCGGTTCGGATGCGGCCCGGCATAGGGGCTGACCACGTACATCGTTCCGTTGACGACCAGCGGGGCTGCTTCCTGGCCGCGGTCCGCGCCGACGGAGAAACTCCAGGCGACTTTCAACTCGGAGACGTTGCTGGTCTTGATTTGATCGAGTTTGCTGAACCGCGTGTTCGCGTAATTCTTGGGCGCCATCACCCACTGATTGTCATCCTGGCTCAGCGACGCGAGATCGCCGCCTTGTGGGGGCGTCGCACTCTGACCTAACGGCGGCTGGTTTTGCGCGAGAGAGGGGGCTGTCTGAATTGCGATCATCATGAGGGCGACAGAAAGCGTACGGCCGAGAATCTCGCAGCGGCTCATGACCGAAAACCTTCCTGTGATGGGATGACGCTCTGGAACGTGCTTTCCCGCCCTTCTGTTCCGCACATGCGACCTTTTTCGCAGCCAAGCTTGCCGCGGCTCTGTCGGACTGTCGGGAATGCGACTTGAGCTCGCCCGACTTCCTCGACCGATGGCGACCTCGCATGGGACGAGAAAATTTGGGGCTATTTGGATGTTTCGTGCTTGCGCCAGTCACTCGCCTGCACCTGCCGCCTCATCTGTTCCGCAGCCGACGCTTCGGGCGAAAGGCCTTTGCCGCGCTCTCATGCGACGTTCTGTCTTTACGCGCCTGCGAATAACGTCGCTGTTCAGCAGCCGCGGCGTGGAACGGGGCTGGCGATGAGGCGTTGCGGTCTTGCCCAGAGACTTCATGCCGTGTTTGCGCTGTACAAGACATTGGTCGGCGCCCGGCTTCGACGTGAGGACAAGCCAATGCGATTGCTGAAACGAGCTTGCGTGCTGTCTCTTCTCGCGTCACCCGCAGTCGCCACGATACCTTGGGCAGCGGCAGCAGCTGAAAATGGCGCTCATCCGAACGGCAAATCCGTGTTCATGGACGCCCGCTGCTATGCCTGCCATGGCCAATATGGCAACGGCACCGTGGGTCCGCGGCTGCGCGAGAACCGTTTCGTCGGACTGCCCGACTACGTGGTGGGGCAGATCCTGGTCGGGCGCGGCGTCATGCCGTCGTTTGCCGAATCCCTCGACGACCAACAGATCGCGGCGGTGGCGACATACATCCGCACCAGCTGGGGCAACAACTTCGGCGCCGTCAGCGCGAGTCAGGTGGCCGACATCCGTCAGAAGGTGAAGCTCAATCCGCCGCCGGGCCAGCCGCACCTGCCGCCGGACGTGAAGCAGCCGCCACAGGCGCCGGTAGCGCCGCTGAAGCCGATGCCCCCGGGACAGGCGCAGCCGCCGGCCTCGCCGCATTAGTGCAACCGTCCCCGCGCTCAGGAGAGTCGACATGAGAACATTTCGCCCGAGCCTTGCTCTAGCCGCGGGGGTCGCGCTTCTGCTTGCCGCGCCGCTTCCCGCCCGAGCACAAAAAAAACAGTGTCCGGTCAACCATGATCAGCTGGTTCAGGTTCTCCGCCAGAACGTGAAAGCCAGCGGCGGACCTGACAACGGCGGGTTGCCGGTGAACGAATGGGCCGCGGTGGTCAATCGGGACGGCGTCGTGTGCGCAGTCGCCTTCAGCGGCACCGCGCCCACGGATCAATGGCTTGGCAGCCGCGCCATCGCGGTCGAAAAAGCGAATACCGTTAACGCCTTCGGCCTGGACAAGTATGCGATTTCGACCGCGAACCTGTGGGCGCAAGCGCAACCGGGCGGTTATCTTTATGGCGGCGCCGCCAGCAATCCCCCTGTTGCGCAGGAAATCTATCGTGGCGATCCGAGCAAATTCGGCACGGGCGCCGATCCTCTGGTTGGCAAGGTGCTCGGTGGCGTGATCGTCTTCGGTGGCGGTCTTGCCCTTTACCACGATGGCAAACTCGTCGGAGGACTTGGCGCCAGCGGCAACACCTCCTGTGCCGATCACAACATCGCGTGGCGGATCCGCCAGAAGCTCGGAATGGACCAGGTTCCAAACGGCCCCTCGCCGCAGCACAACGATGCCATCATTTACGACGTCGGCCCTGACGGGAAGAGCGAAAGCGGCTGGGGTCATCCGGAATGCGGCCATAACGCGCCACAGATCGCAAAGCAGATCGGCTCCGGAATCGTCAGCGTGGCGCAGTCGGGCAAGCCACCCGAGCAGCCCGCCACACAAGGCGCGGCATCGAGGCAGCAGCCCGCTGCCGGTACCGCGCCAGACCAGCACCCTGCTTCGCCGCCGCCGCCCAAGGTCAAGCCGTGAAACTGTTGATATTGGCGGCGCTGCGCGGGGCGCCACGGGGCGACATCCTGAGGCTTGTTGCCTGCGGACTGTTCGTCATGGGCTGGAGCCTGATGTGGGCACGCGCGCTGCAGTTGGTGCCCTATCCGCCGGTAGGCTTCTGCGTGCTGCTGGGGGCGGGCGGGCTAATGCTGATCGGATTGGCCGATCCCAGACGGCTCCCAGCATGGACAAGATTTGATCGATTCGAGCCCGGCCGGTCTGCCCATCCAGCCGTGGACGCATCGGCGAGCAAGACACTGGCAGCGGACCGCGATGGACAACCGCCCACGCCGGTGACGAACACGCTGCCGGCCTCTCCGGGCTGGTGAGCTATCCGTCGAAGGGCAAGGCGGCGCGATCGCCCCTCTGGTGCGCCGCATCGGGCAAGCGCTGCTCGATGCGAACGGCTGGAACATGCTTGCGCAGCATCGGCCCTCGGTCTCGATAGGGTCAGCAGATGCGGGATCGCACGCTCGCAATTCCTCATCCCTG
The DNA here is from genome assembly GCA_036555745.1 of Xanthobacteraceae bacterium. Taxonomy (GTDB): domain Bacteria; phylum Pseudomonadota; class Alphaproteobacteria; order Rhizobiales; family Xanthobacteraceae; genus VAZQ01. The sequence goes on from DATBKV010000112.1 coordinate 17,326, forward strand.
ACTAAATCGAGAGCAGCCGGGAACCCAACTCCGAACAGCTTGTTGCCGCTAGGAGATACTTTGCCACTCGATGGCGCAGCAGGTGATGATATGGCGGACGCCTCAACTTCACACTCCCGGCAATCCGAAACCGCAGGCGAGAGTCAGAACCGATCGTCAGGCACCGCGAAAGAACAGTTCGCGGAAACGGCGCAACGAACCCAAGCGCAGCTCAACGAGGATCTTGGGCCAGCAAAACGTAAGGCCAAGGACCTGGCCGAGGAGAACAAGGCGGCCGGCGCCGACAAGCTCAAGGACGTGGCGCAGGCCATCGACAGCGCCGCAGGACAGTTGGAAGGCGAAATGCCGATGGCGGCAACAGCCATCCGGGATGTGGCAGCCGGATTGGAGCAGGTTTCAACGAAGCTCAAGAATCAGAGCGTCGATGATCTGGCAAGCCAAGTCGGCAGCTTCGCGCGATCGCAACCCGTTGCATTCTTTGCAGGAGCGGTCCTGACGGGCTTCGTCCTGTCGCGTTTCCTGAAAAGCTCGCCGGTAAAGGGAGCATAGCCATGAGCCTGCGAGCGATCCCCGATATGCTGGTAGACCTCGCGAACGAGTTCACCACGCTCGTGCAAACCGAATCCGAGCTGGCCCGGACCGAAGTATCCGAGAACCTGGCCAAGCTCGCTGCCGGGCTTGGGCTACTGGTCGGCGGTGCCGTGCTACTCATTCCGGCGCTGGTCATCCTGCTTCAGGCCGCCGTCGCCGCACTGCAAACCCAAGGTCTTGCCGAATATTGGTCCGCGCTCATCGTGGGCGGCGCCACGCTGGTGGTCGGGATCATTCTTTCCCTCATCGGGATCGGGCAGATCAAGCCCAGGAGTCTCGTGCCACACCGAACCGTGCGTCAGCTTCAGCGTGATGTCTCGGTGGCCAAGCAGCAAGTGAGGACTGACGATGGCGACATCCAGCGAGCGGCTTGAACGCGAAGCCGAACAGAGCCGGGAGCGGCTCGCGGCCAAGCTCGAGGCATTGCGAGCCCAGATCACCCCTGGGCACCTCTTCGATCAAGTGACGGACTACGCCAGACAGAGCGGGGGCGCCGAGTTGGTGCGTAACCTCGGCCGGCAGGTCAGGGACAATCCGCTGCCGCTGACCCTGATGAGCGCTGCCCTCGCCTGGTTGATGATGGGCAACCGCAGCAGCTCGGCGGGCACCGGCGCGATCGGGCGCGCCGTCGAGAACCTGGGCGAAAGCGCAAGGGATCTCACCGGGAGATTTAATGCCGGACATGGCTCGGACGACATTGCCGATGCCTTCCGGGACCACCTTACGGGAGTGCAGCCTCCAACCCAGAAGGGCGCCGAGGCGCTGCGTGAGTCGGCCGCTGCGGCTGCTTCCCGCATGACCGAAGCGGGCGGACGTGCACGAGCGCGGCTCTCGGAGATTGGCGATCAGACCGCATCCGCTGCCGCGTCGGTGGGCGCTACGGCCTCGTCCGCATATCGGCGGGCGGGCGACTATGCCTCAGGCATGGCGCAAGGGGTGAGCGACCACGCTACGTCATTGGCGGAGAGCACGAGCGCGGCCAGCCGCAGCCTTGCAGATTTCTGCGCCGAGCAACCCCTGGTGCTCGCCGGGATTGGCCTTGCCTTGGGTGCAGGAGTCGGGGCCGTACTGCCGAGCACAACGGTGGAAAATCGGCTGATGGGCGAGAGTTCGGAAGAGCTCAAGCGCAAAGGCCAGGAAGTCGCATCCGATGCCTGGGATCAAGCCAAGAGCGCTGCCAAATCCGGCTACGAGGCGGCCAAGACCGAGGCAGAGCGACAGGGTGTCCCGTGGCGGGAAGCGGAAGAGACCGCACTCGCGCCGAAGGGCTGATCGCGCCAGCAAGGGGCCGGCATCTTGGCTGCAGCAAACCCGGCTAAGCCCCTCGCACATCAGGTGCCGAGCAGGATCGCGCTTTGGACAGGCTTATTGACCGCCGTCTTGCTCGTATCTGGCTTTCGCAGCAGGCGTGGCGATTACGGCGACCCGGCACGCGAGACCAGCGAGAACAAGCGTCGAGGGCGCCTAGCCTCGGCGCCATCCGATATTCCCGCGTCCGGCTGGAAAGACATTCTGTGGCGGGTTTACGAGAACATCACCGAGCACCGGATCTTGGCGGTGGCAGCCGGTGTGACCTTCTATGCATTGCTCGCGATTTTCCCGGCTCTAGCAGCTCTGGTGTCACTCTACGGAATGTTTGCCGATCCGGGCACGATCAGCCAACGCCTGAACGATCTTTCGTCAGTCGTCCCTGGCGGCGCGATCCAGGTGATTGGCGACCAAATCAAGCGAGTCGCCTCGCAAAGCAGCGGCACGCTCGGCCTTACATTCGTCATCACGCTCGCCGTGTCGCTGTGGAGTGCAAACTCCGGGGTGAAGGCGTTGTTCGATGCTCTCAACGTCGCCTATGGCGAGCGCGAGAAGCGCAGTTTCCTCAAGCTGAACGTGATTTCGTTGGCATTCACCGCGACTGCAATTCTGTTCGTGCTGCTGGCGCTCGCGGCGATGGTGGTCCTGCCTTTTGTGGCGGGGTTGCTGGGTCTGTCGCAGGTTGCGGATTGGCTGATTAGGATCGGTCGCTGGCCGGCATTGCTGGTCGTGATCGTGTTGGCAATGGCGGTCCTTTATCGTCATGCGCCAAGTCGTGAGACAGCCCAATGGCGTTGGATCAGTTGGGGAAGCGCATTCGCTGCGGTTGCTTGGCTGGTGGTGTCCTTCCTGTTTTCCTACTACACCGCCCATTTTGGCAGCTACAACAAGACCTATGGCTCCCTGGGCGCCGTGTTCGGCTTCATGACCTGGATATGGCTGTCCGTCACAGTGATTTTGCTCGGCGCTGAACTCGACGCCGAAATGGAGCACCAGACCGTGCGGGATACCACGACCGGCGCGCCCAAGCCGATGGGGAAGCGCGGCGCGCAGATGGCGGACACCGTCGGACCGACGCAAGCGTGATCTCGTGAGGCAGTCAGCACGCCCGGCAAGAAACTTTCGGTGCGTGCGTGGCTCGGCAGAGCTCCGCAAACAGGCCTGGCAGAATGTCACTCCGCCGGCTTAAGCCCACGGTTGCCGGCGCGCAGGCGCGACCACAGGGCCGAGATCGCCGGCCAGAACAGCATGAACAAGCTGAGCGCCGTGATGGTGCCTACAAGTCCGTTCGACCAGAAGGTCGAAAGGTCGCCCTGCGAGCCGATCATTGCCTGACGGAACGAGCTTTCGGCGCGTCCGCCCAGCACGATCGCCAGCACCATGGGCGCCAGCGGATAGTCGAGCTTCTTGAACAGGTATCCGATCACCCCGAACATGACCATGAAGATGAGGTCGGCGGGCGCGTTCGAAAGCGTGTAGGAGCCGATGGCGCAGACGACAATGATGATGGGCGCGATAATCGAGAATGGAACGCGCATGATCGAGGCCCACAGCGGCACCGTCGACAGCACGATCGCCAAGCCCACCACGTTGCCGAGATAAATTGACGCGATCAGACCCCAGACGAAGTCCTTCTGCTCGACGAACAGCAGCGGTCCGGGCTGCAGGCCCCAGATCAGCAGGCCGCCGAGCAGCACTGCGGCGGTCGGTGAGCCGGGAATGCCGAGAGTGAGCATGGGCAGCAGTGCGCTGGTGCCGGCGGAATGCGCTGCTGTCTCGGGCGCCACCACGCCTTCCAACTGGCCGGTGCCGAATTTGTCGCCGTTCTTCGAGAAGCGCTTGGCCAGGCCGTAGCTCATGAACGAGGCGGGAGTGGCGCCCCCCGGCGTGACGCCGAGCCAAATGCCGACGGCGGTGCCGCGGATGATCGTGAGCCAGAATTCCGGCAGCTTCTTCCAGGTCTGCCACACCACGAATGGATTGATGCGAGCGCTGCGGCCCTCGAAATGCAGGCCCTTTTCGATCGTCACAAGGATTTCGCCGATGCCGAACAGGCCGATCACGGCGATCAGGAAGTGAAAGCCCGTGAGCAGCGTTTCGGTGCCGAAGGTCAGGCGCAGTTCGCCCGTGACCTCGTCGCTGCCGACGCTGGCGAAAATGAAGCCGAGCATCATCGACGAGATGACTTTGAATGGCGACTGGCGACCCATCCCGACGAAGCTGCAGAACGTCAGCAGGTAGACCGAGAAATATTCCGGCGGACCGAAATCGAGCGCGAAGTTGGCGACGAGCGGCGCCAAAAAAGTCAGCACGATGGTGGCGATCAGCGCGCCGATAAAAGAGGAGCTGAGCGAGGCAGTCAGCGCTTCGCCGGCGCGGCCCTGCTTGGCGAGGGGATGGCCGTCGAATGTGGTTGCCACCGACCATGGCTCGCCGGGAATGTTGAACAGGATGGCGCTGATGCAACCGCCGAACAAGGCGCCCCAATAGATTGCCGCCAGCATAATGATGGCGGTGGTTTTGGGCATCGAGAAGGTCAGCGGCAGCAGGATCGCGATGCCGTTGGCGCCGCCGACGCCGGGCAAGAAGCCGAGCAGAACGCCGAACAGGATGCCGACTACCATGTAGCCGACATTCACGGGCGTCAGCAGCACCGTGAATCCGTGCAGCAGGGAAAAGAACGCGTCCAACTAGGCCTCCCGTGACACCCCGGCGGGGCAGCCGCCCTGCTTGATGTTGTTGCCCCGGTGTTGCCGGCAGGCGCGCCCAACCTCCCGGGGAGTGTGGGCAATGATCAGCCGGCGCCTCCGACCTTGAAGCAAATGGAATGAGCCAAAAGCCGGCAGGCGCCGGCTATTGTGCTCAGAATCGCCATTCCGATCCTTTTGTTTCGCCATTCCAACTACTCAGACAATGCTTTCCGGAGCGCATCCCGATCGGATCGACGCGGGGTACGCTCTGGATTGCGCATGTCCTTATCGGAAAACCGGTGCCCACTTTTCCGGGACATGCGCTAGTAGCCGAGCCAGGCCTCGAATGGTCCCTTCGGCAGCGGCACCAGAAACCAGATCTCGAACACCACGAACAGCACGATCGGGACCAGCAGCGCCACCGGGATCGTCTTGTAGATCGGGTAGCGGCCGTGCCAGGTCATGAAGAACCCTATGAACAGGAACGTCGAGATATAGATGCCGATATAGATCGCCAGCACGACGAAAACCGTCATCGGAATGAGCACCTGCAGCACCATGATCAATTCGCCGTGCCCGATGAAGGAGCCGCCCCCGTTCGGGCGCCCCGCTAGGAGCTGCTGCACCAAGGTGACGCCGCTCGTGATGAACATGATCAGCGCGACGTAGAACGGGAAGTAGCCGGCATCCGGTCCCACATCCTTGGCCCAGCCGGCGCCGAGACGGTAGCTATCGATCATCACCACAGTCGCCACGATCATCAGCGCGATCGACACCACCATGTTCATGGTGCGGTTTGAAACGACGCTGCTGAGGGGGACTTCGTTTTCAGAGCCGTGAGACATTGCGGAAAGACTCGATGGCGCACCAACACTCGTTTTCGGAAAGCTTTCCAAACGGAATTGGCGGGTCGTTGGCGAATTGCGGGAGCGCCGGTTCGCCGGCGCGCCCGCAACCCGCAGAAGCCTAAGAGCCTGGGTGCAAGAAGCCGGCCTTCTCCATCAATTGATGATGGGTCGCGGCCGCATCGGCGAGCCACTTCTGGAAGTCGGCGCCGGTCATGAATGTCTGATTGAAGGCGCCTTTTTCCATGTAGTCGTGCCATTCGGGCGTCGCGCGCACTTTCTTGAGCAGGTCGACGTAGTAGTCGACTGCCTCCTTCGGTGCGTCCGGCGTCGTCATGATGCCGCGCAGCATGAGATATTCGATATCCAAGCCCTTGGACTTGCAGGTCGGGATATCCTGCCAAGACATGTCGGACGTCATCTTGGCGGGATAAGGCATCGGCTTCGCGTCGAACACGCAAAGCGGACGCACATTTCCCGCACGCCAGTGCGCGACGCATTCGACCGGATTGTTCACGCTCGAGTCGATGTGCCCGCCCACGAGCTGAGTGCACACCGTACCGCCGCCCGAATAGGGCACGTAGGTGAACTTGGCGCCGGTCTTCTGCTCGATTGCCGCGGTGATGATCTGGTCTTCTTGCTTGGAGCCGGTGCCGCCCATCTTCATCTTGCCGCCCGCGGCCTTCACCGCGTCGATGTATTCGCGGGGGGTCTTGTACGGGGTCTTGGCGTTCACCCAGAGCACAAACTCGTCCAGCGCCATCATGGCGATCGGGGTGTAGTCCTTCCAGGAGAACGGCGATCCGGTCGCCAGTGGCGTGGTGAACAGGTTGGATAGGGTGATGATGAGCTTGTGGGGGTCGCCTTTGGCGTGCTTCACATAGAGGAAGCCCTCGGCCCCGGAGCCGCCCTTCTTGCTGATGACCACCATCGAGGTCGGCATCAGATTGTGTTTCTGCACAATGCCTTGGATCAGCTGCGCCATTTGGCCGGCACCGCCGCCGATGCCGGCCGGAACGATGAATTCGACGGTTCGGGTCGGCTGCCACGCGGCCTCAGCCGGCAGCGACGTAAGCGCCGCGGCGCCGCCCAGGCAGGCGAGGCCGAAAGCCAGGATTTTTCTGGAGAGTGCCATGGGTTTTCCTTCCTTGTTGGTTTCTCGCGACCGATCCGACCGTCAGCTCGCCGCGTGGATTGACAGACAGTCCGCCGAGGGTGGCCGGAAGCTCGCCCGGCGGCAGTCACGAGCGCTAGGGATGTCGGTCTGGGAGGCTGGGTAAGCCGCGAAGACCTGCCGGGGCGGGTCGAAGACCAGTCCGTGGAACCCTTTCGTGCTTGACGATGAAGCTAGCGCCGCACGGCAAATAAAGTTCCCCGCGAAATCGGGCGGCGCGCGCTTGCCAAAGGTGTGACGACGAGTGCGCGGGCGGGGCGGAAGCTCATTTTTCCGACTGAGCGAGCGACTGAAAATTCAATAAAAACAAGTGCTAGCATCGTTGATACTGGCGGGCATGCTCCCGTAACTTCCGCTCACGCGAGCCGCCAGGCGGGACCATCTGACGCAACCTCTCGAGCGGTCAATCGCAAGCGCGGCGCCTTCCCGCCCGGACTTGCCCGAGCGCGCCCAGGGCGGCTTTCCCCGGCGTGATGCGCCGGATCACGACCGCGCCATCGCGACCGTGCTCATCCTCGCGCTCTCCCCTTCGCTCGTTTGGCCGCTCACGCCTCGGCCCGGCTCCACGGTGCAATCCGCCGCTCGACCCATTTGAGGCCCGCGGTCAACGTAACTCCCAGGAACATCAGCAGGATCACCGGAACGAAGGTCTTGTCCATCTCGAAGATATTCGCGTAGCGGGTGATCATGAATCCGAGCCCGGATATCGTCGTGTAGAACTCGGCGATCACCATCCCGACTAGCCCGCGGCCGATGGCCAGCCGGATGCCGGCGGCGATGTAAGGCAGCGCGAACGGCAGCAGCACGTCCCGCCACATCTGCCACTCGCTTGACCGAAACGAGCGCGCCACCTCGAGCATGTTCCGGTCGCATTCGCGCACGCCCTGATAGGTATTGATCAAGATCGGGAATACTGCGAACAGGAAGACCACGAGGATCTTGGCCTTCATGTAGATGCCGAACCACAGCACCAGGATCGGCACCAGCGCCACCATCGGCGTGGCGTAAAGCGCGTTGATCGGCAGGTCGAGGGCCCAATCGACTGGGCGCACGCGCGCCATCAGCACTGCGAGGGGGATGCCCACGACGATGGCGAGGCTCAGGCCATAGAACAGTACCTGCAAGCTCTGCAGCAGATAGTGCAGCAGTTCGCCGGACAGCGTCAGGCTGACGAAGGCAACCGCGATCTTACTCGGATACGAAAAGAAGATTGGATTGACCAACGGCCCCAGGATTTGCCAGAGCAAAAGGATCAATATCAAAAAGCCATAGCGATAGAACCCGCGCCGGCGCCAGAACGGAGCGCGGTCCCTTGCGGACGCCGGACCCGTTTGTTGCGCCACCGACGTGCCGGCGACCCGCACCTCGTTGACTGCGCTCATCTCGATCGCTCCCGATTGCCGCTCCAGACGGTGGCGGGTGCCGGGCGCATCTCAGTCACCCGGCGTTGGCCTCGCCCGCACGACACTGTTCGCTGCTCAAGTCGAGGGCGATAGGCACATCGGTCCTTTCCATTCGCCCAGCTCCTTGATCGCCTTGTTGGCGAACGACAGATCGACGATGTCGCCGTATTTCGGCGTCTTGCCGTCGGGGATGTTGCCGACCTTCGTCATCAACTCGGCCGTATAGTTCACGCGTTCCGGTCCGAGTCCATGGTTGGCGTCCCAGATGCAGCTCTTCACCATGAAGTCGTAGGCCTTCTCGACTACATCCTGAGGCAGCTCGGTATACTTGACGAGGACGGGTAATACCTTGGCCTTGTCGGTGTACATCAGGCGCGTCGCCTCGATCGTCCCCTTGACGAATGCTTGCAGCGCAGCGGGCTTCTCGGCAATGGTCGTCTCGGTGACTGCCATGACGTTGAACAGATTCTTCGGCTGAATCTCCCAAAGCCGCGCAATGGCGTGCAGGCTCGGAACCTTGCTCTGAGCCACGATCTCCTGCTCGACGTGCAATATCGCAGTGTCGACCTGATCGGCCACGAGCGCTGGTACATCCTCCGACGCAATGCTGACGAAATGGACATCCTTGGGATCGATTTTGGCTGCTCGCAGCACGCCGCGCGCCAGCACATCGGCAAACCCGCCCGGCTGCTGAATGCCGATGCGTTTGCCCTTGAGATCGGCCATGGTCTTGATGTCCTTGTTGACGACCATGGATGCCTCCAGCTTGGGCGCGAATGCGAGAATGATCCGGGTCGGCGCGCCTTTGGCCAAGCCGATGATCGCGAAGGGGCCCGATGCCGAGGCGATGTCGGCGTTGCCGGCCACCATCGCACGGTAGGTCTTCACGCCGCCCTCGAGCTGCACGGTGTCGACGGTGAGCCCCTCCTTTTTGTAGAGCCCGAGCTCGCGGGCGATGTGGATCGGCATGTGCACGATGTTCGGCGGGGTCGTGGGCATTGCCACCACCAGCTTCGATTCGGCCCTGGCCGCGCCCGGGACCACGAGCAGGACGGCGGCCAACAATGTCGACAACATGCCTTTGTTGATCATGGCTCGTTCTCCCTTTCCTTTGTCGATCGCCAGAGTCGCAATATCGGCACCGGGCGCAGCCGGTTATTTTCTGCGATGCTATCACCCGCCGCGCCTGAAGCAGCTCGACAAGTCGAGACGTGCATGCGGCTTGTGGTCACGTATACCAACCTGCGGCGCCGCAGCGGCCCGGCGCAGGAGATGAGCCGCTAGCGGGTTGCCGTCGAGCAAGAGCGCGCCGACCACAAAGCCGTCAGCACCGATCAAGCTGTCGCCGTCACCATTCTCAGCCCACGCTCCGCTTCTGACATCCGTTGGAGCAGCAGCTTCGCTGCCCCTGAAGCTGCGTGGTCGTGGCGCTCACACCGAGCCCACATCGTGGGTTGATTGATACTTTGACCTATAGGGATGCGCACGGTAAGCGCTTCGCCCGCATGCAATGGGGATGGGTTTCGGCATCATACATGGCTCACAGCCCGGGCGCGGCCGGCCGGGAGCCGGCAAGCGCGGGGGCAACGCTCGTTTTGATGTCCCCCGGCGGCTCGAGATTGCGGCGGCGAACGAGCCAGTAACCGATGATCGCCAGCACTGGCACGCAAGCGGCCGCCGCGACCGAATCGTTCTGATGCAACAGGGCGACCAGTGCCGAGCCTGCGAGCGCGAAGCGCACCGCCGCGTCCACGACGCGGTTCTCCGAATAGGTTGCCTGCAAGCTGAAAGTGATGCCGATTGTTGCGATGCCGATCAGCAGGGCCGCGCCGATCTGCTCCAGACCGGGCTCCGCGACAAGCTCGGGCCGAACAAAAACGCCAGCCATCAGCGTGAACAGCGAGACGCAGATCTGCACCGACCGCCAGAGCGTGGCGTAGAACGACGCGTTCGCGATTTTCGATGTGATCGCGGCGGTGATCGACGTTGGCGGCGTCAGCTCGCCGAATACCGCCACGAAGAAGGCGAAGAAGTGCACCACCCACGGATTGATCCCCGCCTGAATGAAGGGCGGTGCAATCACAATGGCCACAAGGATGTAGACTGGTGCCGGCGGCAGGCCGGTGCCGAGGATGACGCCGAACAGAAAGGCCATACCAACCATGGCTGGGAGACTGATGCCGGCCGCCTCTACCAGAAGGAAGCCGAGCTTCGTCGGTACGCCGGTGATGACCAAGGCACCGGCCATGATCGAAAGCGTCGCCAGCAGCAGCGTGATGTCGGTGAGCATGTCGACATAGGAATCGAGGAAGCGCCTAAGCGGCTCCAAAAACCGGCCCACCGACCAATGCCCGGGCCGCAGGAGGGCCGCTACATGGACCATCAGCATTGCGGCGCCGACGACGACGAACATGTCGAGCGCTGCGAATTGCGGGGCAAGGTACAGCACCGCCATCAGGCCGACGAGCCCGCCGATGGTCGCCACAAAGAACAGGATGTTGATGACGTCGCGCCATTCCAGTTTTGGGGCGCTCTTATCTACGACCATGCGCGTGTGATAGAACGTCGCCAGAAGATAGACCGACGTCGAGACGGAGCCGAAATAGATCAGGGCCGGAACCCAGCCGCGTGCCACCACGTCGAAATAGTCGACACCGAGAAACTCCGCCATCAGGAAGGCCGCAATACCCATCATCGGCGGCATCAATTGCCCGCCCATCGAGGAGGCGTTCTCTATGGCCGCGGCGGTCGCCGGGGGCAGGCCGGCGCTGATCATGGCCGGGATGGTGGCCGAGCCGACGGTGATGGAATTGGCGGCGCCCGAGCCGCTTACGGTGCCGATCGCCATCGAGCCGATCACCGCCGATTGCGGGATGGCGTGGCGCGAGCGCATGGCGACGCGCTTGGTCGCACGCAGCAGCGAGTCGACGCAGCCGAAGCCGCGTAGCAGGCTGAGGATCAGCAGGAACGAGCCGATCAAGGTGAGCGCGAGCTGAGGCAGGCGCGCGAAGATACCGGTCGCCATTTCCACGCTCGATGCGGCGATCACGCGGTGCCAGCTAAGGCCCGCGTGATAGAACATGCCGGGCACCAGATAGCCGTACACCGCGTAAAGGACGAGGATGATGGTCAGGATGAACAGAGGCAGGTGGCGCTTGCGCGCGTATTCGATGATCAGCAACGTCATCAGGCCGCCGACGACAATGTCCTGCGTATCGTAGGCGCCGTTGCGCTCCTCGCCGAGCGCCATGTAGTTGGTGTTCATGTAATACGCGCAATACAGTGCGAACAGACAATAGGCGGCGGCAATCACGTAGTTGGCGGCGGGCGGCAGTGTCGGGTAAAGCTCGTTCTGTCGCAACGACTGCATCGTGAAAAGCACGAAGGTGATCGGAACCATGGTCATCGCCAACAGCATGGGGCCGCCGGCGCTGGTCCAGTAGTAGTAAAACATGTACACGCTGAACACGATTGCGCAGCAATAATAGATAAAATCGAGGGCATACGGCCGATATTGCGGCGTGGCGTCGGTCATGGCGAGCCAATGTGTCCGCCTGAATTCCGGCGAGGCGGGAGCTGTTGCGCGCCCGCCCCGGATGGAGCTTGGTTCAATGGGTCAGGCCTTAGATGTTGGCCTTGGCGATGTTGCCGTCCCACTTCTTGTCCCACTGACCTTTTTCTTTGAGGAATTTGGCCAGTCCGGGGTGGATCGGGACGAGATCCCAAGTGCTCTCCAAGGCTTTGTGCTCGAATTCGGCAAAGTGACCGCCCGCGATCTGCTCGAAGCTCGGATCAAGCTTGGCCAGCTCATCGGCGTGCGAGTCGATGACCTTCAACATCTCGTACATGTCGTTCTCGGGCACGTTGAGGCCAACATCAAAGCCCCAGAACAGGGGCAGAAGTGTCACCGGTTTGCCGTTGCTGTCCTTCCGGTGGAAGTTTGAGGCCGGCACCTGCACAGGGCCGAAGCCCTTTTCTTTCAGTTCAGTGAGTTCTTTCGCGGTGGGATTGAGCGCGACCCAGTCAACCGCGAGCGAAGCCTGCGACAACCACGGCGGCGGGGTCTTGCCGCCGGCGGCGTAGATGATCATGGCGTCGATGGTGCCGTTGTTGAGTTGCGAGCCCGCGGTCGAGAGCGCGACCTCCTTGTAGATGTGTTTGATGCCGAGCGCCGCCAGCGCGTTCTCGACCTTCTTGCGCGTGTCGAACGGCGCCGGACCCGTGAACACCGGCTGGCCGGCAAGGTCGGCCCATGACTTGAACTTGTCGCTATTGCTGGCCTTGACGGCCAGGCCGCAGTCGAGCGTGTAGGTCCACAGCGACTGCACCGGCATGCGCTTGATCTGCGCCTTGAAGCCCTTGAAGCGGCCGGTGTCGGCGTGGAACTCGCGCAAGGCCACGTCGGAGCCGTAGAAGCCGTCGAACTCGCCGGTGGCGAAGCCCTTTACGGTGCCGACCGCGCCCGGCGTCGGCAGCACGCTGATGCGGTAGTTCGGCATGGCCTTGTTGAGAACGTTGGCGAGGACGACCAACGCCTTGCCGCCCGAGGAGCCGGCTGGGCCGGTGCCCCACTTGATGTCGACCGGCTCAGCCGAGGCGGCCGAGCTCTCCAGGCCAATCAGCGCCAACAGGGCAAATGTCGTCAGCATGTGTTTGAGCATTGCTCTCTCCCTTTGATTGTCTCGTTCTTCGACGCCGAAGGCGGACAAGCGGCCGTGAGTCCAAGGCCTGAAGGCGCCGAGCGCCGCGACGCTGGTTTTCAAAAGTCGCTTCGCGATTGCGAGCCGAATCCCACCTGTCCTTGATTTGCCGGCGCCGAAATGCGGCCGCACTTGCTCTCCGCTCCGGATGGAAAGGCGCAGTCCCTACCCTGGAAGTGCCGCGAGACCGTGGAAGCGCCGCGAGTTCCCGCGAATTCCGGGCGTTCGATCAACAAGTGTTTCGCTGGCGTGGTTCCCGCGACATCAAGTCGCCGCGAGCGACCCGATCAACCGCGGGTCAAGGCGAAAGCGACGGGATGATTTAATGGGCGCCCCGAACGATGGTGGGCACAAGTTCGGGTTGGGCCCTGTTTTCGATCGACTTGCCGTCTGCATGGCTGCTTTTGTCGCGGACCCAGCGTGGGGGCCGTCGAGCCTGGGGCGAGCGGTTCTGGCTCATGCCGCATCGCGGCCGCCGCGTCGCTCAGATGGCGCCTGCGCGGGTGAGCTCCGCGAGCTCGTGCTCGGAAAACCCGAGCTCGGCGAGCAACGCGCGCGTATCGGCCCCGAGCGCCGGCGGCGCCGAGCGCGGTTGCGGGTCTCCGCTGGCGAGGCGAAATCCGCAGCGCACCACGCGGACCGGCCGCTCCAGGCCGGGCACCCCATCGAGGGTCCGGATCAGCTCGCGCTCGACCACTTGCGGATGCTCGAGCACGGCGGGGACGTCGAGCACCTCGCCGGCGGGAACGCCATTCGCATTGAGCAGCGCGGCCCATTCCCGCGCCGGCTTCGCCGCCAGCGCCTGCTCGATCTCGGCGTTGAGCGCGACGCGGTAACGTTTGCGATCTTCGCGGGCGGCGAACCGCGGATCGCTCGCCAGCGCCTCGCGGCCGATCAGCCGGCACAAGGTCTCGAACTGCTGCTGCTTGTTGGCCGCGATATTCAGCAGTCCCGCCCCGGTGCGGAACGTGCCGGAGGGGCTTGCAGTCGCGTTCTCGTTGCCCATCGGCTGCGGCTTGACGCCGGCGATCAGCCAGTTGGAGACCGCCCAGCCCATGGCGGCGACGGACGCTTCCAGCATGGAGACGTCGATGCACTCGCCCTCGCCCGTGCGCTCGCGGCGGAACAGCGCAGCCGCGATGGCGAAGGCGGCGGTGAGGCCGCCGGTGGTGTCGGCGACCGGATAGCCGACCCGCAGCGGCGCCGACTGAGCGTCGCCGGTGACGCTCATGACGCCGGAGAGCCCTTGCACGATCTGGTCGTAGGCCGGGTTGAGCCGGAGCGGTCCGTCCTGGCCGAACCCGGAGATCGCGCAGTAGATCAGGTCGGGCTTGCGAGCCTTAAGCGCGGCGTAGCCGAGTCCCAGTCGCTCCATCACGCCGGGCCGGAAGTTCTCGACGACGACGTCCGCTGTTGCGACGAGGCGCTCGAAGGCGGCGCGGCCCTTCGCCGATTTCAGGTTGAGCGTGATCGAGCGCTTGCCGGCGTTCTGCGCCAGGAACGACGCGCCCATGCCGCGGCGATTGAGCTCGGGATCGGCGCCGAGCTGGCGGGCGAGATCGCCCGCGGCCGGCGCCTCGACCTTGATCACCTCGGCGCCGAGCTGGGCGAGCTGATAGCAGCAGAACGGTCCGGCGAGCACGTTGGTGAGATCGAGAACGCGCGTCCCGGCGAGAAGTCCGCTCATGTCTCTGCTCCCGGCGCCTGCGTTCCGATTACCGCGACCGGTGTAGCACGGCGCCCCGGACAAACAGGGGCGCCGGCCGAAGCGCGCTGTGACGACGCAAAGTCAGCAGTCGCGCGAACAGCGGGGGAGCATGATACCGCCGGCAGTAGGGCTCTTTGCCGCAGCGCGGGAACCGATTTGGCCTTCTTTTGCGGCTATTTGACCGTGCGCGGCGGACCGTTCACGAAGTCCGTGGGCGGTGCAGCCCTTTGCCATGGGCTGCACGATGAGGGGGATGCGTCTCGCAGGCGAGGTCGGCGGACCGAAGGGCACAAGCCGTGTCCTGCGGGCGGCACATCTTGTGCGGGACGCAGCGGGAGAAGGGGAATCCGGATGCAAGCGAAAATCCGCTCCGTTCCGGCCTGGCTGGGACTTGCCTGCGCGGCTGTCGCGCTGTCGGCCTGCGACGAGCCGCAGGCTAAACAGGCGGCGGCGGCCCCGCCGCAGGTCAGCGTGATCACCTTGCGTCCCTCGCCGCGGCCTTACATCCGGGAGCTTCCCGGCCGCATTGCACCGACCCGGGTCGCGGAAGTGCGCGCGCGTGTGGCAGGAATCGTGTTGGAGCGCACGTTCCGCCAGGGCGCGGACGTCGAGGCCGGCGACGTCCTCTACCGCATCGATCCCGTCCGCTTCGAAGTGGAGCTCGAGGCCGCCGAGGCGGCGCTCGCCAAAGCGCAGGCGGTGCGCGAGCACGCCGAGCAGCAGGCCAAGCGCATGGAGAAGCTGATCGCGGGACAGGCCACCTCGCAGGCGCAGTACGAGGCCACGGTCGCGGCCTTCCGCCAAGCCAAGGCCGACGTGGCCGCGCGCCAGGCCGACGTCGCCCGCGCCAAGCTCGACCTCGACTACACGACGGTCCGCTCGCCGATCCGCGGCCGCATCGGCCGCGCACTGGTAACCGAGGGCGCGTTGGTCGGACAAGGCGAAGCTACCCATCTCGCCACCGTCCAGCAGCTCGACCCGGTCTATGCCGACTTCACCCAGTCCGCCGCCGAGTTGCAACAGCTGCGGCGCGACCTCGAAAGTGGCGCGCTCGAGCACGTCGCGCCGGACGCCGCCAAGGTGCGGCTCGTGCTCGGCGACGACACGCTTTATCCGCTTGCCGGGCGACTGCTGTTCTCCGGCGCGAGCGTCGACCCGAGCACTGGCCAGGTGACGCTGCGCGGCGAATTCCCCAATCCGAAGGGCGAGCTGCTGCCGGGCATGTACGTCCGCGTACAGATCGTGCAAGGCACCGACGACGACGCACTCGCGGTGCCGCAACAAGCGGTGCAACGCGACGACGCCGGGGGCAGCCAGGTCTATGTGGTGCGCGCGGATAATCGCGTGATGCTCAGGCCGGTGCGTGCCGGACGGATCGTCGACGAGCAGTGGCAGGTGGTCGAGGGCATCGAGCCCGGCGAGCACGTCGTGGTCGAAGGCTTCCAGAAATTCCAGGCCGGAGACCTCGTGAACCCCGTGCCCTGGCAGGCCACGCGCTCGGCCGCCGAGGATCCGGCGGCCGAACTGCCGCCCGCGAAACCGATGCCGGTTCGCTACAGCAACGCACGCTGACGAGACACGCGCATGGCGGGCTTCTTCATCGACCGCCCGATCTTCGCGGCGGTGATCGCGCTGTTCATCTGCCTCGGCGGGGCGCTCGCGCTTCCGTTCCTGCCGATCGCGCAATATCCGATCATCGCGCCGCCTTCGATCTCGATCAGCACCAGCTATCCCGGCGCCTCGCCGGAAAACCTGTACACCAGCGTCACGCGCTTGATCGAAGAGGAGCTCAACGGCGCCAACGGAATCCTCAATTTCGAGTCGACCAGCGATTCCCTCGGCCAGGTCGAGATCACCGCCAACTTTGCTCCCGGCACGGACCCCAGCCTGGCCTCGGTCGAGGTGCAGAACCGGATCAAGCGCGTCGAGGCGCGGCTGCCACGCGCCGTGATTCAGGAGGGCATTCTGATCGAGGAAGCCTCGAGCGCGGTGCTGCAGATCATCACGCTACGCTCGACCGACGGAAAGCTGGACGAGGTCGGGCTCGGCGACTTCATGATGCGCAATATCATCGGCGAGATCCGCCGCATTCCCGGCGTGGGCCGCGCGACCCTGTTCTCGACCGAGCGCTCGCTGCGCGTCTGGCTCGATCCCGACAAGCTCGTCGGCTTCAATCTCACCTCCGACGACGTCACCAAGGCGATCCAGGCGCAGAACGCGCAGGTGGCATCCGGCAGCCTCGGCGCCGAGCCGAGCCGCAAGTCGCAACCAGTCTCGGCGCTGGTGCTGGTCAAGGGTCAGCTCAGTTCGCCCGACGAGTTCGGCGCGATCGTGCTGCGCGCCAATCCCGATGGCTCGACGGTGCGCCTGCGCGACGTCGCCCGCATCGAGGTGGGCGGCATGGGCTACCAGTTCACCACGCGGCTGAACGGGCAGCCGAGCGCCGGTCTCTCCGTCCTGCTGTCGCCGAGCGGCAACGCGCTGGCCACCGCCAGTGCGGTGCAGGCGAAGATGCAGGAGCTGTCGAAGTTCTTTCCGCCGAACATCAAGTACGAAATCCCCTATGACATCACGCCGGTGATCGAGGCTTCGATCGAGAAGGTCATCATGACGCTGATCGAAGCCGTCGGCCTGGTGTTCCTGGTGATGCTGCTGTTCCTGCAGAACATCCGCTACACCGTGATCCCCACGCTGGTGGTGCCGGTGGCGCTGCTGGGCACCTGCGTCACGCTGCTGCTGCTGGGATTCTCGATCAACCTGCTGACGCTGTTCGCGATGGTGCTTGCCATCGGCATTCTGGTCGACGACGCCATCGTGGTGGTCGAGAACGTTGAGCGCATCATGTCGGAGGAAGGGCTGCCGCCGCGCGAGGCCACGCGCAAAGCGATGCGGCAAATCACCGGCGCGATCATCGGCATCACACTGGTGCTGGTCGCTGTGTTCGTGCCGATGGCATTCTTCCCCGGCTCGGTCGGGATCATCTATCGGCAGTTTTCCGTCACCATGGTCTCCGCCATCGCCTTCTCTGCGCTGATGGCGCTCTCGCTCACTCCGGCCTTGTGCGCGACCTTGCTGAAGCCGATGGCGGCCGGACATCAGCGCGCGCGCAAGGGACCGTTCCGCTGGTTCAACCGTGGCATGGACAAGGCAAAGGGCGGCTACAGTGGCTTCGTGCGCTGGACGCTTGCGCGCACCGGCCGGCTGATGCTGATCTATTGCGCGCTCGTCGTCGGTCTAGCGTGGGCCTTCGTGCGCCTGCCCGCGGGCTTTCTCCCGGTCGACGACCAGGGCTTCATCACCACCGACGTGCAGACCCCGCCGGAGGCCTCGTTTAACCGCACCTTGGACGTGGTGAAGCGGGTCGAGGAGTTTCTCGCGCAGCGCAAGGGCGTCGACACCGTCACGTTCCTAACCGGCTTCAGCTTTCTCGGCCAGGGACAGAACGCGGCGCAGGCCTTCATCACGCTCAAGGACTGGTCGGAGCGCGGCCCGGAGGATTCGGCCGCGGCGATCGTTGCTGACATCAACCGGAGCTTGGCGAGCGTGAGCGACGCGGACATCTCCGCGCTGCAGCCGCCGCCGATCGACAATCTCGGCAACTCGAGTGGCTTCAGCTTCCGCCTGCAGGACCGGGCGCAGAAGGGCTACAGCGAGCTGATGCGGGCGAAGGACCGCCTGCTTGCCGCCGCCAAGAAGAGCCCCGTTCTGCGCGACGTCTACGTTGAAGGGCTGCCGCCGGCGCCGCAGGTCGAACTGGTCATCGACCGCGAGAAGGCGGCCGCGCTCGGCCTCACCTTTCGGGACATCAACAACACGATCTCCACCAACCTCGGATCCAGCTACGTCAATGATTTCCCCAACCGCGGCCGCATGCAACGCGTGATCGTGCAGGCCGACAATTCCGGCCGCATGCAGACCGACGACGTGCTCAGCTTCAACGTTCGCAACAGCAAAGGCAGCCTGGTGCCGTTCTCGTCGTTCGCCAGCGTCAGGTGGATCGTCGGTCCTACGCAACTGGTCGGCTTCAACTACTATCCGGCCGTGCGCATCAGCGGTTCCGCCGCGCCCGGCTATAGCAGCGGCGACGCGATCGCGGAGATGGAACGCCTGGCCGCCGCTTTGCCGCGCGGCTTCGGCTTCGAATGGGCCGGCCAGTCGCTGCAGGAGAAGCTCGCGGGCGCGCAGGCCCCGCTTCTGCTCGCGCTCTCGGCGCTGGTCGTATTCTTGCTGCTGGCGGCCTTGTACGAGAGCTGGACCATCCCGCTCTCGGTGTTGCTGGTGGTGCCGCTCGGCATGCTCGGGGCGGTGGCCGCGGTCATGCTGCGTAACATGCCGAACGACGTCTACTTCACCATCGGGCTCGTCACCATCATCGGCCTTGCCGCGAAGGACGCCATCCTGATCATCGAATTCGCCAAGGACCTGCGCGCGCAGGGCAAGCCACTGATCGAAGCCGCTGTCGAGGCCGCCCATCTGCGCTTCCGCCCGATCCTGATGACCGGCTTCGCCTTCGTGTTCGGCGTCGCGCCGATGGTGGTCGCCGCCGGCGCGAGCGGCAAAAGCCAGCAGGCGCTCGGCACCGGCGTCATGGGCGGGATGATCGCGGTGGTCGTGCTCGCGCTGATCATGGTGCCGGCGTTCTTCGTGGCGGTGCAGAAGCTGTTCACGCGCCGCGCCGAGGCAAAGCCTGGTGCGGCTGCGGCGATCGTCACCGCCGAAGCCGCGGACGCGTCGCAGCTCAACCGCGCGGTGAGGTGAAGCCAATTCGCCGCAGGCGTGGACCGCGGCGCCCAGCCTCCAACTCGCCCCTCAGCGAGTCGGCCACGAGCGCCGGCGGCGATCGGCGATGATCGCGCGCGCGGCGTTGTGGCCGGGCGCCCCGGTCACGCCGCCGCCGGGATGGGCGCCCGCTCCGCAATGATAGAGTCCCTTGAGCGGGCCGCGATAATCGGCATAGCCCAGTGCCGGGCGCGCCCAGAACAGCTGATCGAGCGACATGGCGCCGTGGAAGATGTCGCCGCCGGTGAGCCCGAACAGCTGCTCCAGGTCGAAGGGGCTGAGCGCCTGGCGGCCAACGACGCTTGCCTTGAAGCCCGGCGCGTAGCGATCGACCGTCGCGATCATCAGGTCGGCGACACGCTCGCGGTGCTCGCTCCAGGCCGCGCCGTCGGGCAGCTCCGGCGCCACGTGCTGGCAGAACAGGCTGGCGACGTGCGCGCCGGGTGGCGCCAGCGAGTCGTCCAGGGTCGATGGGATCACCATCTCGATGATGGGCTCGCGGCTCCAGCCGAGCGCGCGGGCATCGCCATAGGCGCGATCCATGTAGCCGAGGCTCGGGCCCAGGATGATGCCGGCGCTGTGGTGATCGGCGAGCTCGCGTCCCGGCAGCGCGCTGAAGCTCGGCAGCTGCGACAGCGCGACGTTGATCCGGAACGTCCCGGAGCCGCAGCGCCAGGCGCGCATGCGGCGTAGGAACGCCGGCTCGAGCGCACTCTCTGGAATCATCGCGGTGTAGAGGAGCTTGGGAGTGACGTTGGCGGCGACCGCGGCGGCCCTCACTACCCTGCCGTCCGCGAGCACCACGCCGCCGGCGCGGCCGTTCTCGACCAGGACCTCGCGCACGGGTGCGCGCGTCTCGATTTCGACGCCGTGGCTGGTTGCGGCCCGCGCCATGGCCTGCGTGATGGCGCCCATGCCGCCGACCGCGTGCCCCCAGACCCGCTTCTTGCCGTTCACCTCGCCGAACGCATGATGCAGGAGAACGTAGGCGCTGCCGGGCGTGTAGGGACTTGCGTAGTTTCCGACGATCGAGTCGAAACCGAGCCAGGCCTTCACCAACTCGCCTTCGAACCAGCCGTCGAGAAAGTCGCCCGCCGATTTGGTGAACAGGTCGAACAGCGTGTGCAGATTTTCCGTGGACAGCCGGCGCAGCCGGTTGCCCAGCCGCGCCGCTTTGACTAACTCGGCCAAGGTTTCGGCGGTGAGTCCGCGCGTCAGGTTGGGCGGCGCCTGGAGCGCGAGCTCGCGCAGCAGGTCGGCGGCGGCGTCGAGGCCGCGGTTGAAGGCGCCGTACCGTTGCGCGTCGGTGCCGTTGAGCTGCGCGATGTTGTGCTCGGTGTGGCCGTCGGCGACGAGCAGGTAGCGGCCGTCCGGGGTGGGCAGGAAGTTCTGTGCGCGACGCTCGACCAGTCTGAGCCCGTGCTCGAACAGGCGAAGATCCGCGATGACCTTGGGGCTCAGCAGGCTTACCGTGTATGCCGCGATCGAATTTCGAAACCCCGGGCAGAACTCCTCCGTCACCGCGGCTCCGCCGAGCACCGGTCTGCGCTCGACAACCTTGACCTTGAGTCCGGCGATGCCGAGATAGGCGGCGCAAGTGAGTCCGTTATGACCCGCGCCGATGATGACGACGTCGTATGCCTGCATTGAACGCGCTATCCCCGCGCGCAAGCGCGCGCATCGAAACTGGCCGGCACGTTTCTGCAGTGGTGGAACGAATGCCGACTTCGCCGGTTGCGAATCTCGCCGCGCCCGAAACGTAAGCGAGCACGGAGCGCTGCGACGCTGAAACCCTCCCGACAGATCGTCATCCGGCCCCGCATTCCACGATACATCCTAGCGCCATGCCTGCGAGACTGTCACCGTCGCGTGATCTTCGCATCGGTCGTTCCAAGACCGGACTCGGCCTGTTCGCCCTGGTCCCGATCAAAAAGGGCAGGTTCATCCTGCGCTACAGCGGTCGCAAAATCCGCACCGAGACCGCCGATGATCTCGACACCCGCTACCTTTTCGAAATCAACTCGCGCTGGACCATCGACGGCGCCAGCCGCAGGAACCGGGCACGCTACATCAATCATTCCTGCCGACCGAATGCCGAGGTCTATTTCGTCAAGCACGTGATCAAGATCCGGGCGATCAAGAACATCAAACCCGGCGACGAGATCACCTATCACTACGGCCGCAATTATTTCGATGCCTTCATCAAGGCGGTGGGCTGCAAATGCAGGGCATGCGAGCACAAGTCCCTCAAAATTCGCTCGCGGCGCCGGCGGCGCCGGGCCAGACGGGCGCGGTAGCGAAGGCGGCAGTCCGGCGGCGCGGATTGCGCACCCCTCGGGCCCCGAGAGGGGTGCGCTCAGGGAGCCTCAGGTTTCGCTTGC
This sequence comes from Xanthobacteraceae bacterium, assembly GCA_036555745.1. Classification (GTDB taxonomy): domain Bacteria; phylum Pseudomonadota; class Alphaproteobacteria; order Rhizobiales; family Xanthobacteraceae; genus VAZQ01. Next base: position 38,905 of record DATBKV010000112.1, read on the forward strand.
GGCGCTGGTGCTGCGCTCGCTTGCAAGCGACTTGATCGCCTGCAGGCCAGCGATCACGACGGCGAAAGTTGCGATCCAGGCGATGCGCGCGCCATAGCGGTCGTGCGGCCCCGACAGCGCCCCGCAGACGAACGCATTCGCGAGAAGGGCGACCGCGACGATTGCGGCAAGCAGGATCGGCTCATCGAACCGCCGGTGCGCCAGCGCCTTTGCCAGCAGCGCGAGCACGAGCAGCATCGAGCCGAGCGCGATCGGCACGTGCACGCGGTTGATCAGGTCGAAGTGCAATTCGCCGCGCTGCTGCCTGGCCTTCTGCATCGCCGGCACTTCGTCGGGTATGAACTGTCGCATGATGCCGTAGGTGTGCCAGATCTGGTTGTGCGTCCCATTGCCAGTCGCGACCAGGCCGAGCTGAGCGGCGGTCGCCGCAAACGCGGTTTCGATCTGCTGCAGCGGATACTCTCGCAGGCTGTGCAGCACGATGAAGCGCATCTCGTCCCCGAGCCCGCTGAACCGGCCGAGCTCGTTGAAGACGCCGTAGTTCCACAAAAAATCGTCGGCGGTTTTCGGCAGCTCGTCGCGGTACGGGCAGAGCCTGAGCCGCACATCAGGACAATGATCGTCGAGATAGCGCTTCACGATGCCGTCCTGCAGCATGCGTCCGAACGCGATGCCGAAGCCGCCCGGCGTCCAGGCGAGCTGCCCGGAGAAGGCGAAATTGGCGGCCAGCAGCATCACCGCCCCGGTTGCGATGGCGCTCACAGCGGGCACGAGCCGCAGCAGGCGGGTGCCCGACAGCACCAGCACCAGACCGCAAAATCCGATGACCGCGAGCAGCACGGCGAGCGTCGCGCTGTGCGTCGCGGCGGCAAAGGCGACGAGGAGGAAAAGCCCGAAGCGCTCGGCGCGCCGCAGTTCCCGGCCACGGAAGACCAGGAGATAGAGCGCGAGCACGGCCAACCCGACAAAGATGTCGGTCAGCAGCATGCTGCTCAGCGCCGGCAGCGCAGTGAGGACGGAGAGCGCCGCGATCACGGCCACCAGCAGCCAGGGGCTCGCGCCGAATCCGAACACGCGGAGCGACAACCAGATCACCCAGACGGTGCATGCGGCCTGCAGCGCCAGCTCGGGCCAGAAATGAACGCCCTCGCCGAGGTGCAGAAACAGCCCATATACCGTCGAGCGGCTCGGCACGAGGTAGCCCTCGTACCAGCGGGCGAGATAACCGCCGGTGTCATATTGCAGTAGCGGATAACCGTTCCACAGCGCCGGTGCCAGCAGGGCCGCCAGACACAACAACGTTGCGGCCAGACGGGACGCGCGAAGCGTCCTTCCCTGCACCTGCGACCCAATCGTCGTCGCAGTCATGCAAGGCTCGCGAAGGAATACATGGTACAAGTCCCGAGACCGTCCCTCAAAGCTATCCTATTGGCCCGAATCTGACCATGCGATGAACAGAAAGCTTTATCTTCAGGTGCCGGTAAATCCTGCCGCCGAGGTCTGCCGACGGCCTTCGCGAGACCCCAGATTGCGACTCCACCGCCCGATGCGCGGCGATGCCCCGGCAACCAAGCGGACCAGCTACCACCCGATCTTCCAGCAACGAGATTTGAAGCCGCGGGTGAATCCGCTGGCCGGGGCGGGCCGCGCATCCCCGTAAGCAACGGAACCATCTGCGAGAACTCGCGTTCACGAATGCGTGAGAGGTGCCCGGCTCCGCCTCTTCGTTCACAAGCAGAATACTGGCCATGTGGCAGGAAACGCTTTCTCTTATCCCCTCGCGTGCAAGCAGCGCGACAGGCGGCGGGTCGGGAGGCATGACATGCCGGATGCAGTTCGCGGCCAGCAGGTTCCGGCCTGCGGAATTGCCGTCATGGCCAAGGCGTCCCTGGCTGGCCGCACCAAGACGCGTTTGGTTCCGCCGTTGAGCTTTGAAGAGGCGGCCCAGTGCAACACCGCGTTTCTGCGCGACGTCGCCGACAACATCCTTGTCGCTTCCAGTCACTGCTCGATCGCGGGTTACATGGCGTTCGGTCCGCCGCAGGCGCGGCCATTCTTTGTGGAGAACCTGCCGGGCGAGATCGGGCTGCTCGACGCCTGGCACCCGAATTTCGGCGACTGTCTCGCCTCCGCCATCGCACAACTCCTGCAGCGCGGCCATGCCGGTGCGGTGGTCCTCAACTCCGACAGCCCTACGCTGCCGACCTCGTTGCTGATCGAAGCGGCCGCAATGCTTGCGCTGCCCGGCGGCCGAATTGTCATTGGCCCCGCCGACGACGGCGGCTACTACCTGCTCGGGGTGAAATCGCCGCACCCTCGCCTGTTTCAGGACATCGCCTGGAGCACCGAGCACGTGGGGCAGCAGACGCTCGAGCGCGCCTGCGAGTTGGGACTGTCCGTGCATGTGCTGCCGAAATGGTATGATGTCGACGATCTCGGCGCGCTGAAAATGTTGCGCGGCGAGCTGTTCGAGGGCCGATCGTTCGCGCTCGATCTTCGGCCTTATCACGCCCATCATACGCGTGCGCTGATCCAATCGCTGCTAGAGAGCTCGGATCTGGGCGAGCGCCTGGCGGGCGCCGAATTCGGAAGGGCAGCCGAGTGAAGCGAATCACCGGACTGGACTGGCCGCTCCTGATGCTCGCGGCTTGCCTGCTCGCCGTTACGCTCGCCGGCGCGTTCGCCGTCACTCGTGTCGACGACGCCAGGGCGGGCGTTTTGCTGCTCGTTCAATCCGTGCCCTACGCCGCGGCGGCGTGGCTGGTCGTCAGAGTGCGGCCGGAAAGCGCGCGCGGCGGCCGGGCGGTCGCAACCATTCTCGTCGTCGGCTTCGCCATGCGTTGCCTGCTGCTGCCGGGGATGCCGGTTTCGACCGACATCTTCCGCTACGTGTGGGACGGACGGGTGCAGGGCGCCGGCATCAATCCCTACCTCCATGTCCCGGCCGATGCCGCGCTCGCAGGCCTGCGCGATGCCGCGATCTATCCCCATATCGACCGCGCCGACTACGCCCCGACGATCTATCCGCCGGCCTCGCAGATCGTCTTCTACCTCGTCACCCGGATCTCGGAAGCGCCGATTGCGATGAAGGCGGCGATGCTGGCCTTCGAGGCGCTGGCGGTATGGACGATGCTGCAATTGCTCGCGGCGCGCGGCCTGCCGCGCTCGCGCATCTTGCTATACGCCTGGCACCCGTTGCCATTGTGGGAGTTCGCGCGCAGCGGTCACGTCGATATCGTGGCGATCGCGTTCCTGCTGCTGGCCTTGCTGGCAAGCGAGCGGCGCTCTCCCGTGCTTGCGGGTATCGCGCTGGGCGCCGGAGCGCTGGTCAAGTATTTCCAGGCCGTGACCGCGCCTGCCGTCTATAGGCGTTGGGACTGGCGGCTGCCGTTCGCCCTCCTCGCGACGATCGTCGTCCTCTACCTGCCCTATATCGGCGCCGGCACCAAGGTGCTCGGCTTCCTCGGCACCTATATGGCCGAGGAGGGTCTCGACCGCGGCAGCGGAGTTTTCCTGTGGCAGCTTGCGACCGCGATGCTGCCCCTGCCGCAGCAGGCATTTGCGTTCTATGCAGCGGCGGCCGCGGCGTTGATGGCGGGGCTCGGTCTGCTCGTCCTGCTGCGCGATCGTCGCGGCGCCGACCTCGCCGGCGCAATGCTGCTCGCGGTGACTTTCACCATCCTGCTCTCGCCGCACTATCCCTGGTATTTTGCTTGGCTGGTGCCGTTCCTGTGCTTTTACCCGCTGGTCGGGGTGGTCTATCTCACCTGCGCCTGCGGCGCGCTGTACTTCGCGCAGTGGCCGCCCACGGTTTGGGACGGGCTGCCGATCTATCTGCCCTGCCTTTTCATCCTGATGGCCGAACTCCTGTTCCGCCGCCGACGCAAGCCGGAGGAGCCGCATGGCGACGCTGTCCTCGCCTGAGGTCGAGCTCGATTCCCGACGCTATTTCGAACGCGCCGATGAGCTCCCGGTCTGCGCCTATCTGGAGACCACCAACCGCTGCAATCTTCTGTGCACGACCTGTCCGCGCACCTACGAAGAGCTCGAGCCTCCCGCCGACATGAGCTGGGAGCTCTTCATCTCGATCGTCGAGCAGATCCCAAACCTCAAGCGCGCGGTGCTGCACGGCGTCGGCGAGCCGATGTTGGTGAAGAACCTGCCGCGGATGGTGCATCATCTCAAGCAGCGCGGCGCCTACGTGCTGTTCAACACCAACGGCACCGTCCTCAATGAGCGCAACGGCCGGGCGCTGATCGAGGCCGGCCTCGACGAACTGCGCGTCTCGCTCGACGCCGCGAACGCGAAGTCTTACCTGGCCATTCGCGGCAAGAATTATTTCGGCCGAATTCTCAAGAACGTCCGCGCCTTCCGCGACTTGCAGGAGCGCGAAGGCAAGGAGCGGCCGCGGGTTTCGGCCTGGCTCACCGGATTGAAGGAGACGATCAGCGAGCTGCCGGCCTTCGTGCGCGTGGCGGCGGAGATCGGGGTGCGGGAAGTCTATCTGCAGCGCCTGGTGTTCTTCGAAAAACACGCGGTCGGCCTCGCCCGTCCCGACCAGGCGCTGTACGAGCAGATGACGCAGGCGGAGAAGGTCCATCTCGACGCCGCGGTCGAGCTGGCGCGCGCTTACGGCATCCGCTTCAACGCCTCCGGCGCCGCGTCGGAGCCGGGGCTGAGCCTCGAGCGCCACGACCACGGCTCGCCGTGGAAGCTGTGCCGGCGGCCCTGGACGGTGATGTATTTCACCGCCAACGGGCGGGCGCTGCCCTGCTGCATCGCGCCGTTCTCGCAACGCGGCTACGAGAACTACACCTTGGGCGACGCCACGCAGCAGACGCTGCAGGAGATCTGGAACGGGGCGGCCTACCGTTCGTTCCGCGAGGCGCTGCTGTCCGACCAGCCGCTCGCCGCCTGTGCGAGCTGCGGCCTGCGCTGGAGCCTGTAAATGATGGAGAAACCACCGGAGGATGCTCTCCTGGGGGCGCGCACCACTGGGATCGCGGTGGTCATACCCACGCTTGACGAGGAAGCGTCGATCGCGGAGGTGGTCCGCTCTATCCCGCGAGCGTTGGTGAATCGCGTCATCGTCGCGGACGGCGGCAGCAGCGACGCCACCGCGGCGCGGGCCGAAGCCGCCGGCGCGCAGGTCATTCATGCCGGGCGCGGCTACGGTCGGGCCTGTCTGGCGGCAACGGCAGCCGCCGCCGATGCCGAGATCGTGGTGTTCATGGACGGCGACGGCGCCGACGATCCAGGCGCGATCGCCAAGCTGGTCGAGCCGATCCGCTCCGGTCGGTACGATTTCGTGATCGGCTCGCGCGCTCGCGGCAAGCGCGAGCCCGGGAGCATCGCCTGGCATCAGCTAACGGCCGGGCTGCTGGCCGGGCTGGCTACCCGACTGCTCTACGGCGTGCGCTACAGCGACATGTGTGCATTGCGCGCGATCCGGCGCGATGCGCTGCTCGATCTCGGGATGCGCGAGCTGACCTATGGCTGGAATCTCGAAATGCAGATGCGCGCCGCACGGGCGGGCTTGCGCATCCTGGAGATTGCGGTCGACTACCGGCGCCGCAGCGGCGGCACCTCGAAGGTGGCGGGCAGCTTGTCGGGAACCGTTCGCGCCGGCGCGCGCATCCTCGCCACTTTCATCCGTGTCGCAGCCGAGTTGCCGGCCCGCCAGCCGGCGCGGCGGCGTGACGTCAGCCGCCAGCCCGCGCGCGGGCGGTGATCACGTGGCTGTCGCCGCAACGTGATTTGATGCATGAGAACGTGATTTCTTGACCCGCGCGAGCGCGCGCATGGTTAGGGTGGGAGTTCCAGGGGCGGAGTCGGCGATGCGCAGCTTTCGGGTTGATGAACCACAACGAGCCGGCGGCCGTGCGCCGCGGCGCGCGCGCCTTACCATCGCGGCCGCGCTGCTGTGCGCGGCGGCGTTCGCTGCGCCTGCGGTCGCGCAGGCACGCGACCTCGTGGTGCTGGGCGAGCCCACCCTGGAGAAAGCACTCAAATCGGTCGGAGCGCTCTGGCAGGCGCGCACCGGCACGCGCGTCAACGTCTTCGTAGCTCCGACCGACTTGTCCTATGCGCAGATCGACCGCGGCGCGCGCTGCGACGTGATCTTCGCGCTCGCGGGCGCCGCCACCGAGGCGGCGGCGCGCAACGACATCATCCATGCAACCACGGTTGCTCGCGTGCTGCGCAATGGGTTGGTGCTGGTCGGCACCGGGGAATCGCGAGCATCGGATAAGGACGCAAGCCCCGCTGAGCTCGTGCGCTTGATCGCAGGCAAGCGGCTTGCGATCGCCGATCCCGACCGCGACGTCGCGGGTGCCTACGCCGCCGACCTCTTGCGCAAAAGCGGGATCGTCGTCGGCGACCGCAACCAGGCCGCCGCGGTCGCCGAGAGCACGGCAGGGGTGCTCAACATGCTCGCCACCGGCAAGGCGCGGCTCGGCCTCGTCTATGCCACCGACGCAATGGCGCCGTTCCAGATCGTTGCGCGTCTGGCCGTGCCGGACCGGCCGCCGATCGACTACGTGGCGGCGCAGGCGCGCGACCCGGCGTCCGACACGCAGCCGTTCCTCGCGTTCCTGAAGTCGGCGGAGGCCCGGGCCGCATTCAAATCGGCCGGACTGACCCCGATCGAGGCGGACAATGGTGCGGCCGAAGCGGGGAGGCAGAAATGACCGACATCACCGCCCCGGGTCTGCAGGGTGTTCCGAAAGTCATCGTTCATCCGCTGACGGTGCGCATCACCCATTGGCTCAACGCGCTGGCCATGATCATCATGATCATGAGCGGCTGGCGCATCTACAATTCCGAACCGATCTTCCCGTTCTCGTTTCCGATCGCGGTAACGTTGGGGGGCAGCTTCGACGGCTCGGTCGACACACACAACGAGGACGGCCTCGCCGGGGCGCTGCAATGGCATTTTGCCGGCATGTGGCTGCTCGCGATCAACGGGCTCGTCTACCTCGCCTACGGAATTTTTTCCGGGCATTTCCGGCGCGCATTTTTTCCGGTCGGGCCGAGCGCCGTCATTCGCGACGTCGTCGCGGCGCTGCAGTTTCGCCTGCCGCATCAGCTCGGTGTCTACAATGCGGTGCAGAAGACGCTCTATCTCGGCGTAGTGGTTGCGGGCGTCATCATGGTGCTCACCGGGCTTTCGATCTGGAAGCCCGGCCAGTTCCAGGAGCTGACCTGGCTGTTCGGCGGCTTCGACACGGCGCGGGTGATCCACTTTATCGGCATGGCCGCCATCGTGCTGTTCCTGATCGTACATGTCGCTCTCGTCATCATCGTACCGAAGACGCTGCCGCCGATGATCACCGGCCGGGCCCGCGCACACCAAACAGAAAGCGGGAGCTGAGCCATGCTCACGCGGGCAAAAGGCTTGGCCGAAGCGGCAAGGCTCATTCGCGCCAGCGCAACGGCGCGAGGGCTCGAGCGGCGGGTTTTTCTCAAGCAGGGGCTCAGTCTCGGCGCGCTCACGCTGCTGACGGGTTGCGACGTCACCGATACCAGCGCCATGCAGAGCGTGCTTGATGGCATCTCGCGCTGGAACGACCGCGCGCAGGCCGCGCTCTTCAATCCCCACCGGCTGATGCCGACCTATCCCGACAGCATGGCGGTGAAGGATTTCCGCTACAACGCGTATTTCGGGCAGAGCCTGGCGCCGAAGATCGACGGCGACAGCTACAAACTTGATCTGTCCGGGTTGATCGACAACCGCAAGCCCTGGACGCTGCAAGAGCTCTATGCGCTGCCGCAGCAATCGCAGGTGACCCGGCACGTCTGCGTCGAAGGCTGGAGCATGATCGGCAAATGGACCGGCGTGCCCCTGCGCACGTTCCTCGAGCGCATCGGCGCCGACTTGAGCGCCAAATATGTCGGCTTCGACTGCGCCGATGGCTACTATTCCAGCATCGACATGCCTTCGGCGCTGCATCCGCAGACGCTGCTGACGTTCAAGATTTCCGATGAGATTTTGGCGCCGAAGTACGGCTATCCGCTCAAGCTGCGGGTGGCGACCAAGCTCGGCTTCAAAAATCCGAAATGGATCATGGCGATATACGTGACCAACCGCTTTCCCGGCGGCTTCTGGGAAGACCGCGGATACAACTGGTTCAGCGGCGTGTGAGGCCGCAGGCCCGCGCCAGATACTCCATGTCCGCCTCCGGCCGCGGGCCGATGAAGGTGAGCGCGAGCTCGCTCGCTCCGGCCGCACGGTAGCGTTGCGCCTGCTCAAGGCACGTATCGGCATCGCCGGCGAGCGCAAACGCCGCGACGAAACGCTCGTCGAGCACGGCCTGTGGTGTCTCACCCGCGCGCAGGCGCACGACCGCGCCGACGAAATCGGATTCGGACAAATCCGGCGCCCGCAGCAACGCCGACTTTGCCGCCGGCACACGCTGCGCCAGCGCCCAGAACGACGGCAGCATCTCGGCGATCGCCGCCCTGGCCAGGCGCTGCGCCTCGGCGCTGTCGGCGCGGACAGCGCACGGAATGTATTGCACGACATCAGCAGGCGCAGGCCGTTGCGCCTCGCGCGCCGAGCGAGCAACCGCCGCGACCGCCGCCGCGGTGAAATCGGGCGGGCACATGTTCGAGATCATCAGCCCGTCCGCTAATCTCCCGCATAGCGCGAGCGCCTGCTCGCCGCGCGCCGCCATCAGCAGCGGCAGGTCCGGCCGCGCCGGCTTGTATTCGAGCCTGACCTTGTGCGCGGAGAACACGCGTCCGGCATGGTTGACCTCCGCTCCCGCCAGCATGGCACGCACGATCGTGATCGCGTCGCGCGCCGCCGCCAGCGGACGATCCGCGCTCAGCCCCATGCGCTCGGTCGCGGCCGCAATGCCGGAGCCGATGCCGAGGCGCGCGCGCCCGTGCGCCAAATCATCGAGCGCGCCGATCTCCATCGCGATCAGCGTGGGATGCCGGTTATAGGGATTGAACACGCCGATCCCGATGCGCACCCGGTGCGTAGCTGCCGCGCACGCCGACGCCGCCGGCAGCACGCCGCGGCCGAACGGATTCTCCGCGAACCACACGGAATCGAACCCGCTCGCGTCAGCCGCCTTCGCCAGATCGACGCATCGGCCGGGATCGATGCCGCCGTGCAGGCGCAGGCTGAGCTTCGGCAGGTCGGCCATCATACGCCGCCGGGACGCGGGCCTGCGCTCGCCTCGGAGAAATGCGCATGCACCACGCGCCAGCCGTCCGCCTCCTTGCGAAACACCATGGTCGAGCGGGTGATGAACTCCTCGCCCGCATAGTGAATATCCTGCGGCGGCGGCTCCTTGCCGACCCAGTTGCGGCGCGTGCGGCGGTGGCACCAGACCACGGCCATTTCATCGGAGACCACGCCGCCGATATCGAACGGCGTCCAATAGCTCGACTTCACGTTCTGCCCATAGAACTTCCACAGGCGAAGCCAGTGCTCACGGCCACGGTAGGTGTGGCCGTTGAGATTGAAGAACAGCGCCTCCGGCGCTCCGCTCCAGATCGATTCGAGCTTTTGCCAGTCGAAGCCGGCATTGGCATCGATGTAGTCCGCGTGCAGCTTGAGAATTTGCTCGCGGTCGCGTTGCGACCCGCCGACGAGATTGGACTCGGACATCTTCCTTTCCACCCTTGCAGACCTGCAGCACTTTTATCCGGTTGCAGCACGCGCGAAAACTCCGAACGCGCGCCGCGACCCTACACGCTGAGATAGTTGCGCAGCACGAATTCGTTGCCCTCGAGCTCGGCCGAGGTGCCGGTAAAGCAGATCTCGCCCTTGTTCATGACGTGGTGACGATCGGCCAGAGCCAGCGCGGTGCGCAGGTTCTGCTCGACCAGCAGCACCGCGAGGCCCTCGTGCTTGAGCCCCCGCAGCACCGCAATGATCTCCTGCACGATCATGGGGGCGAGACCCTCGGACGGCTCGTCGAGCAGCAGCAGCGAGGGATTCAGCATGAGCGCGCGTGCGATCGAGAGCATCTGCTGCTCGCCGCCGGAGAGCTGGAAGCCGAGATTACGCTCGCGCGCGCGCAAGCCGGGGAACAGCTGGAAAATCTTCTCCACCGTCCAGCCCCCGCTGGCGCCCTGGCGCGCGAACACCGTCAGATTCTCGCGAACGGTGAGGCTTGCGAAGATGCCGCGCTCCTGCGGGACGAAGCCAAAGCCGAGCCGCGCCACCGCATGTGGCGGCAACTCGGTGATGTCGCGATCGCGATAGAGAATCCGGCCTGGACGCGGCTTGAGGTAGCCCATGATGGTAAGGATGGTCGTGGTCTTGCCGGCGCCGTTGCGGCCGAGCAGGCAGACCACCTCGCCTTCCGCAACGGCAAGCGAGACGCCACGCAGCACGTGGCTGTCGCCGTAATAGGCATTGACGTTCTCGAGCGCGAGCATCACTGGACCATTCCGAGATAGACTTCGCGCACGCGGGTGTTGGCCTGGATTTCGGCCGGCGTGCCGGTCGCTAGCACCTCGCCGTAGTAGAGCACGGTGATGCGATCGGCGAGCGAGAACACCACCTGCATGTCGTGCTCGATCATCAGAATCGCGAGCGAGCGCGGGAGACTCGCGATCAGCTCGATCATGCGTCCGGTCTCGGCCGGCGACATGCCCGAGGTCGGCTCGTCCAGCAGCAGCAGGTCGGGCTCGCCGGCGAGCGCGATGCCGATCTCAAGCTGGCGCTGCTCGCCGTAGGACAGGTTGCGGGCGAGCCGGCGGCCGTCCTCGCCGAGATGCACGCGGCGCATCAGGTCGAGCGCACGCGCCAGGAGATCGTCGAGGCGGCGCACCGCAGTGAAGAAATCGAGCGGGTTGCCGCGCCGCGCCTGCACCGCGAGCCGCAGGTTCTCGATCACGCTGAGGTTCTGGAACAGGTTGTTGCGCTGGAACGTGCGCGCAACGCCGAGCCGGCTCACGCGGCTCGGCGACCAGCCGGTGATATCGGTGCCTTTGACGAAGATGCGCCCCGCACTGGGCTCGAGCTGGCCCCCGATCTGGTTCACCAGGCTGGTCTTGCCGGCGCCGTTCGGTCCGATAACGACGTGGCGCTCGCCCGCCTCGACGGTGAGATTGACGTCGTTGGTGACGACCAGGTTGCCGAAGGAGCGGCACAGATGATCGGTACGCAGCACGCTCACGGCTTGCGCTCCCGCAAGCGGATTTGCCGCAGCGTGCCCCAGATGCCGCCGGGAAAGAACAGCACGCAGCAGATGAACACGCCGCCGATGATCGCGAGCCAGTGCTCGCTGTACGAGCTCACGACGTTCTTCATCAGGAGGAAGATGCCGGCGCCGATCGCCGGGCCGATCAGCGTGCCGGCGCCGCCCAGCATGGTCATGATCAGGATATCGCCGGAGGCGGTCCAATAGACCGCATCGGGCGATATGAAGCTGTTGAAGATGGCATAAAGCCCGCCCGCCAAGCCGGCGAAGGCGCCTGCGATAGTGAAGGCGAGCAGCTTGTAGGCGCGCGTGGGGTAGCCGATCGCGAGCATGCGCGGCTCGTTCTCGCGGATACCGACGAAGGCATGCCCGAGCGGCGCGTTGAGCAGCCGCCGCAAGGCCCAATAGGAGCCCAGCAGGAAGGCGAGCGTCATGAAATACATGGGCAGCGAGTTGGCGAGATCGAAGCCGAAGAAGCCCGGCTTCTCCGCGATCGCCAGACCGTCGCTTCCGCCGGTGACGTCGCGCCATTTCAGCGCGACCGAGAACACGAGTTGCGAGAACGCCAGCGTGAGCATCAGGAAGGGGATGCCGCTGGCGCGCACGCAGAAGAAGCCGATGAGCGCGGCGCCGGCGGCGGCAAGGACGACGCCGGCCGCGAGCGCGAGCCAGGCATCGACGCCGAACAGCGTTCCCAGGATCGCCACCGCGTAGGCACCCAAACCGAAGAATGCGGCATGCCCGAGCGACATCAGGCCGGTGAAGCCGAGTAGGAGATCGAGACTCATGGCGAAGATCGCGAAGATGTAGATTTCGGCGATCAGCGCGCGCGGATAGTCCGAAACCAGCAGCGGATAAATCAGCATCGCCAGGATGACAACGAGCCCGATAGCGCGCGCTTGCTTGGTTGCCGGCGCGCTCACCGCGGTGACCGCGGGCGCCGCGGGCAGCCCGGCATATTTGACGCCGAACAGGCCCTGCGGCCGCGCCAGCAGCACCACCGCCATCACCAGATAGATCAGGAACAGCGCGAGGCTCGGGAAGTAGGCCTTGCCGAAGGTGTCGGCCTCCCCGATCAGCAGGCTGCCGACGAAGGCGCCGCGCAGGCTGCCCATGCCGCCGATCACGATCACGATGAAGGCCGGGATGAGAATCTCGGTGTCCATGCCGGGATAGAGGCCGAGCACCGGCCCTGCGGCGACTCCCCCGAGCGCCGCGAGCGCGACGCCGGCGCCGAAGATGCCGGTAAAGAGGAGCGGCACGTTGGCGCCGAGTCCCGCCGCCATGGCGGCGTCGTCGACGCCGGCGCGCACCATAGCGCCGAGCCGGCTGCGCTCCAGAAAGAGCCACAGCAAAAGCGCGATGGCAAAGCCGAGTGCGATCAGGAAAAGCCGATAGGTCGCGAACACTCCGACCCCGATCTCGGTCGCACCCTGCAGGATCGGCGGGGGCGGCAGCCGCAGGATCACCCGGCCCCAGATGGATTGCACGAAGTCGAAGAAGACGAAGGTGAAGCCGAAGGTCAGCAGCACCTGGTCCATGTGTCCGCGGGCGTAGAGCGGACGCATGAAGAACAGCTCCATCGCGACCCCGAGCACGGCGACGGGAACGGGCGCGAGCACGAGCGCGAGCCAGAAATTGCCGGTGAAGTTGAAGATGGAGAGCCCGAAAAAGGCGCCCAGCATGAAGAAGGAGCCGTGCGCGAGGCTCACGACGTTCATCAGGCCGAAGATCAGCGAGAGGCCCGCTGCCATCAGGAACAGCAGCACGCCGTAGACCAGGCCGTTGAGCAGCTGGGCGACCAGAAACTCCATCCGCCCCTCAGCCCGTCATGCGAAATCGTCGACCAGCTTCCCTGTCGTCCCGCGCAAGCGGGCACCCATATCCCCAGGCCGGTGATTATGGATTCCCGCTCACGCGGGGACAACAATGATGGAGCTCAATAGATCTTCTTACCGGGATCCTGCACGTCCTTGACGGTGGTGATGACCTTGCTGGTGACCTTGCCGTCCTTCTCCACCACTTGGCAGATGTGGACGTCCTGGATGGGATTGTGGGTGACCGGATCGATGCGGAACGGCCCGCGCGGCGCGTTGAATTTGACCTTGGTCATCGCCTGCGCGAGCTTGTCCTTGTCGGCGGTATCGCCGCCGGTCGCCTGCAAGGCGTCGTGCACGGCGCGCGCGGCAACGTAGCCGTAGTCGGAGAAGATGTCGGGCAGAGCCTTGTACTTGGCCTGGTACTCGGCGACGAATTTCCTGCTTTCGGGGTTGTCGACCGTATCGGTATAGGTGGTTGCTGAGATGACGCCGACGGCGGTCTTGCCCAGCGCGCTCATCGTCAGCGAGTCGATGATGGTGAAGCCGGTGAGCGGCATCTTCTCCTTCAGCCCGAACTCGGTGTACTGCTGGATGAAGCGGATGGCGTCGGCACCCGGCATGAAGTCGTAGGTCACCGGCGGGTTGATCGACTTGATGTCGATCAGGTAGGGGCTGAAATCCGTCGTTCCCAAGGGCGGCCAGATCTCCTTGATCACCTTGCCGCCGCGCTTGAGGTAGGGCCCCTTGAACTGCGCGATGACGTCGCGGCCGCCGGCGTAGTCGGAGGCGGTGGTGACGATCTCCTTGCCGAGATTGTCGTACACCCAGTTCGCCATCGGCGTGCTGAGCTGGTAGGCCGAGATCGAGGTCCGGAACAGATAGGGATAGCGATCCCAGGTGATGGCGTCGGTGCCGGCGCCGGAAACGACGTAGAACGCTTTCTGCTGCTTGGCGTAGTTGAGCACCGCGAGCGCGACGTTGCTGGCCTGCACGCCGACGATCATGTCGACCTTGTCGCTCTCGACGAGCTTCTTGGCCTTCTGCAGCCCGACCTGGGGATTGAACTGATCGTCCTCCTTGATGATCTCGATCTTGCGGCCGCCGACCGTCCAACTGATGCTGTCGAAATACAGGCTCATGCCGTTGAGGTTGTTCTCGGCGGCATAGGCGATCGCGCCGGTGAAGGAATTGAGATTGCCGAGACGGATGGGTGCCCGCGTCTGCGCCAGCGCGCGCGGCGCGGCGAGGCTCGAGGCGAGCGCGACACCCGCCCCGGCGCTGCCGGCGATGAACTTGCGGCGGGACACGCCCGGCCTGGACCCGTGCGATGCGGTCATGACGATCCTCCCTCGGCTGCCGAGCCCGCTCCGGGCGGCATTGTCGTTGTCGGCAAGTCTAGGGCGTTGGACGCTCCGGCGCAAAGTCGCACCCCGCGCACGATGCCGCGCACTCGCCGCCTGCGTGCGGGCTGCGCTAGACCGGCACGACCGGGGCGGGCCCCTGGCGCAACGCGCGCATGACGGTGTCATCGAGCTTGAGCGTCCCCTGCACCAGCTCGGGCGGGGTGAGCGCCATCCAGCGGTTGAGCGAGACGTCGGCGTAATAGCTGCTCTTGAACATCTCGAGAAAGCGCAGCGGAGACTCGCCGATGTTCTCGATGTAATGGCCCATGGCGAACGGCACGAAGCCTACGTCGCCGGCTTGATAGTCGAAGGTGCGGGCATCGCCCGACGATGCGAACACGCCCATGCGGCCGTTGCCTTCGATGTAGTACTGCCATTCGTCCGTGTTGGGATGCCAGTGCAGCTCGCGCATGCCGCCCGGCAGGATCTCGACCAGCGCGGCCGCGATCGTCACCGAGACGGGAAAATTCTTGGAATCGGCGATGCGCACGCTCCCACCCTTGGTCCTGATCGGGTCCTGCGCCATCAGATGATGGCTGAACGGATTCGGCACCGGGGTCGCGCCCGCGATGCGGTCGGAGGCGAGCGGGCCGGGCACCGGCAGTGGGAAAATGTAGAGCTCGCTCGGATCGGGCGTGTGGCCGAAATTCGCGGCCGGCACGCCGAAATTCTTGCCCAGCACGTCGGCCGGGACGTGCTTGAACCAATCGCTGATCAGGAAGGTATTGTCCTCGGAGAAGCTGCCGTCGTCGAACACCAGCAGGAACTCGCAGCCGTCGGGCTCGAGCCCCTGAATCGAGTGCGGGATGCCGGCCGGGAAATACCAGAGGTCGCCGACGCCGACGTCGTCGACGAAATTGCGGCCGTCCTGGTCGACGGCAGTGATGCGGGCGCGCCCATAGAGCATGTAGGCCCACTCGGCGGCCTTGTGCCAGTGCAGCTCACGCACGCCGCCGGTGTTGAGCCGCATATCGACGCCAGCGATGTTCTTGGAGATGCCGAGCTCGCGCTCGGTCACCTGGCGGGTCCAGCCGCCGCGCTCGAGCCGCATGTGCGACTGCGAGAACGGAAACTTCAGGTTCGGCACCGTGCCGTGGTCGGTCGCCGGCGGCACGTAGACATCGGGGTTCTCGAGCTCGATCGGAATGTTGCGCGGCCCGGGGTCGGTGCCGCCGCGTCCCGGGCGCATCGGCTGCGGCCCTGTCCGCGGCATGGATGCACTGGGCGTCTGCGCCTTGGCGGCGGATGCGACGAGACCGGCGGCGGCAGTGCCGAGAACGGTGCGGCGTGATGGGCCCATGGCGGTTCTCCCTGTGTGATGGATGGAAATATCGCCGCCCCCCGGCCGGGCGGAGATACGACGGCGAGGGCCGCCGCTTCTATATCTCAGCCTTGCGTGGCGAGGTCATCCGGCATCAGGTGACAAGGTCATAAACCTTCACCTCCGCCTTCGACCCCTTGAGCGCGCGCGCGTGCTGCACGATCTTCTTGTGCGCGTCGCTCGCACGATAGAGCTCAATGTCGGCTTCGCTGTCCCATTCCGAATAGGAGATGAGCTCGTGCGCCTCCCGGCAGCGCAACAGCTTCTCCGAAATGCAGCCCTGCTGCTGGATCATGAGCGGGGCGCATTCCGTCTTCCAGATCCGCAACGCACGGTCCATCTCGGCGGGATCGACCTTGATGTGAATGAGCCGGATGATCGACATGGCAGGCCTCCTGACGCTGCCGGGACAACGCCCAGCGCCGCATTTGGTTTGACGGGCCTCGGCGCCGCCGTCGAAACCGGGGCCGCCTTCAATCCCCTTCCGACTCACCGCGGCGCGAGCTGCGCAATGAGCTCGTTGACCGCCGCGGCCATCGTCAGTGCGGCGCCGAAATCGAACTTGTTGATCGCGATGAAGACGCCGACCCCGCGCGTCGGCGCGAAGGCGGTATAGGAGAAGATGCCCTGCAAGCCGCCGGCCTTCTGCAGGATCAACGGACGGTCGCCGCGCGGCGCCATGATGACCCAGCCCAGCCCCATGGCGTCCATGCGGCCGGATTCGTCGAGCCCGTAGACCGGATCGAGCCCATCGCGCGGCAGATAGGCGGCGTGATCGAGCAGCCGGATTTCCGCCCGATCGGCGGCGAACCGGTCGAGGTGCCAGGACAGCCAGCGCAGGATGTCGCTCGGGGTCGAGTAGAGGCCGCTGGCGCCCGCCGCGATCAGCGGCGTCTTCACGTCCGGGAGCGGCTTGCCATCGAAGCCGTGTCCCTGCAGCAGCCGCGCGTCATCACCGGTGCGCAGCGCCAGCACGCTGTCGCGCAGGCCGGCCGGATCGAGCACGAGCTCCTTGAGCAGCACGTTGTACGGCTTGCCCGCGGCGTGCGCCAGCGCCGCTCCAAGCAGGTCGAATCCGAAGTTGGAGTAGAGCACGCCGGTGCCGGGTGCAAACAGCAGCGGATCGGACGCGAGCGCCTTGCCGTAAGCTTCCGGCGTCAAGGTCGAGAACGGGTCATCCGGCGGGCCAGGCTCGCGCTCGACCTCGCGCGGCAACCCCGAGGAATGCGTCGCCAGGTCGATCAATCTGATCTGATGGCCGCTGCGGACGGGAACGCTGACGTTCCAGCCGAGGCGGTCCTGCAGGCGGTCGCTAAAGCTTACGGTCCTGCCGGCGACGAGCGCGGCGAGGACCTGCCCCGTGAACGCCTTGCTCAGTGATCCCACGCGCAGCATCGTATTGCCGTCCGGAGGCTTGCCCGACCCGTCCGAGGTCTCCCCGAAGCCGAAGACCGCGGTCTCGTCGTTGCGCACGGCGGCGATGACCAGCGCGGGAACATGGCTCTGCAGAAAGAGCACGTTGCCGGTGAATTCAACAGTCTCCTCCAGCAGCCTGTCGGCCGCGCGCGCCCCCGTTGCCGACGCGAGCACGAGCCCGATCGCCGCAGCAAGCAGAGCCCAGCTTCGGGAGCGCGGCACCGGCTTCCCCGGCGTCATGATGCGCGGCTCGTCGATCGCCACCCTGGAGCGCGTCCCCGACTGGATGGAATCGCGTTGCGCTCTGGATTTCTTGATTTGGCGCATGCCCTCGAAAAACCGGTTCCCACTTTTCTGGGACATGCGCTAGCGCTCGGCCAACGCGAGCCTGGCGCCGAGCGCGACGAACGCCGCGGCGAAGGTGCGCCGCATCCAGGTCAGCACCTTCGGACGCGAGATCACGTGGTTGCGGACGGAAGCCGCGAACAAGCCGTAGCCGACGAATACGACGAAGGTCAGGGCCATGAAAACCACGCTCAGCATGAACATATGCGAGAGCGGATGCGGTTCGTTGCCGCTCACGAACTGCGGCAGGAAGGCGAGAAAGAAGATCGACAGCTTCGGATTGAGGACGTTGATCAGGATGGCGTTGACAATCACCTGAAGGGCCGAGCGGGCGCCGCCCTGCTGCTCCACCTGCAGCGCGCCGTGCTCCCTGAGCGCGCTCCACGCCAAGTAGAGGAGGTAGGCCACGCCCAGGTATTTCAGGGTCTGGAAGGCCAGCGCGCTGGCATGCAGCAACGCCGCCAAGCCCAGGATCGCGGCGGCCATGTGCGGGACGATGCCGAGCGTGCATCCGAGCGCCGCGATCACGCTGGCGCGCGAGCCGCGCGCCAGCCCGGCCGCCAGAGTGTAGAGAACCCCGGTCCCCGGCGACACGATGACGACGAGCGAGGTCAACAGAAATTCGACGCTCACGGCGGCTTTCTCCGGTCTATGATCGATGTCGTTGAGTCGTACTTCCTGCTTAAAGGCAATAGCCCATCATCCGGCGGCGAGCACGGTGGGACCATGCGTTGGTGAGGTCGCTCGCCGGGGTCCGCCCCTTCCTCCAACTCGCCGAATCGCGGGGTTTTGAGGCACTGCGCCCATGGTTAAGGAATTGATCCAACCTCCCACGCGTCGTCAGCCAGGGTCAAGCCGGGCGAAATTGCGGGGCAAACTTCGCTATTCCGCCGCAGTTCGTCGCGATGATCCTGGTCGATGGCCATGCCGCTCTGGTAGGCTTGCGCCTGCCGGCAAGCACTAGACCCAGCGGATTCGTTCATGCCGAATGTCCTAACAGTCGTGGCGTTGGGGACGCTGTGCCTGATGAGCCTCGCTCATCCGTCCCTGCTCGCCGCCCAGGAAGCCGCGGACCAGAAAGCACAGGGCAACGCCAGCATTTACAACCTCGATCGCGACGCCGGCACCGGCGGCGTCGCGATCGACGGACCGATCGACAAGAGCGTGGCAAGCCACGCCATTGAGCTTATGAAGTCGATCCGTCCCGACGTGAACGAGCTGATGATCTATCTCGATTCTTCAGGCGGCGATCCCGTGGCGGCAATGGAGCTCGGCGAGGAGATCAGGAAACAGTGGGCCTTGACGGTCGTCGACGACGAGGCCGAGTGCCTCGGTGCTTGCGTGCTGGTTCTGGCGGCAGGGGTGCGGCGCAGCCCGGCGGCCGACAAGGTCGGGCTCTACCGACCGTCTTTCGATGCGAAGGAGCCGGCGCACGATCGCTCCGGCAAAAATGCCGCGGCGCTGACGAAAAAGATGCAAATCTACCTCGCCCACATGGGCATGCCTGACCGTCTGTTCAAGGAAATGATGCAGCGACCGCCTGGCAAGGCGCTGATGCTCGATGGCGGCCGCCTCAAGGCGCTCGGTCTCGAAGGCGTCTACCCCGCCTATGAGCAGTGGTTGCGCGCCAACGCCAACCAACAGCCGCCGCGGCAATCGAACTAAGCATCTGGCGTAAGACCCCGCCGGGCCGACTGCACGTCCGCGCCCATAGCGATCGATCTCGATCCGAGTACAACGCTGGGCCGCTAGAGTCCGGCGCTATCTCCATTTCGATCGCGCCTCGCGCCGAGGTGGTGGCCCGGCGGAGGACGCCAGCTACGCGCTTCCGTCCGTATTCCGAGGATCACCGCGGCGAAGCGCCTGCAGCCGGCTCAAAAAGCTCCCCCTCTGTGAAGTGGTTAACAAAAGGTTTCCCGCGCTCGCTTTAGGCATCTCGGTAGGCCGAAAACAGGGGAGCTACCGATGCGCAACGATCTTGCCTGGCCGAAGCCGGACGCGACAGCCGGCCGGCCTTCGGGCAAAGCCCGCGACGTCTCGGACGAGACGCTGGTGGAGAGGATCGCCTCGGGCAACCGGCTCGCGATGCAGGCCTTGTTCACGCGACACAATGCGCGGGTCTACCGCTTTATTCTCCGCCTCGTGCAGGACAGCGCGCTGGCGGAGGACCTCACCAGCGAGGTGTTCCTGGGCGTGTGGCAGCAGGCCCACCGGTTCGAGGCGCGCTCGGCGGTGACGACATGGCTCTTGGCCATCGCTCGCTACAAGGCGCTTGCCGAGCTGCGGCGCCGTGCCGAACCGGCCGCCGAGGAGGCGACCGAGGCGGCCGATCCTGCCGACGATCCGGAAACGGTGCTCGCCGCCAGGCGTCGTGGTGAGATCCTGCGAAAGTGCCTCGGCGCACTTTCGCGCGAGCATCGGGAGATCATCGACCTCGTTTATTACCACGAGAAGTCCGTGCAAGAGGTCGCGCGCATCGTCGGCATTCCGGGCAACACGGTTAAGACCCGGATGTTCTACGCGCGCCGGAGACTGTCGGAGCTGCTGACGGCGGAAGGCCTAGTCGGAGCGCTCTCCTAGCACGTGACCCTCGGCTCGAGGTCATGCTTTAACCCGCACGTCAAACGTCGTTGCTGCCGCCCCGGCACGACGGTGCTCACATAATTTCACTTCTCCCTGATGGAATTGCGGAAATCGCCGCCTGTGTGAACTAGTTCACATAACGCGCCGAAATGCCCATGCAACGGTTCCCGACGTGGGCTTTTGGTGATCGGTGGGGATCATGTCCGCTTCAGACGACGCGCAACGCTGCGATTTTTGCAGGATTGGTCAGGTGATGCGGCAAAACCAGCAGATCGCATTCCGTCAATGGACCAACAAAGGCTATGTGCACTGTCAGGCAGAAGTCTCGATTGGCGTCTGCAACCACTGCGGGGCGAGGCACTGGAACGAGGACGCCGAAGCGATCATCGAGGATGCGGTGCGACGGGAATACGACAAGCTGCCATAGCCGCATGGATGGCCGCGGCGGCAGCCTCTGAGCATGATCTTTTCCGAAAACCGGTACCCACTTTTCGGGATCATGCTTCAGCCTCAGGAAGGATCGAGCTCCGAGCCCTCGGCGGCTACGGCATTGAGCTTGTCGTGGGCAATGATGCTCAGCCCGCCCCGCTCCAGGCGAATCCAGCCGCGCTTGGCCCATGCCCGCAATTGCTTGTTCGTGCTTTCGCGCGACTTGCCGATGATCTGGCTCAGCTCGCGTTGGGTGATGGCCACCCGCTTGGCGGGCGCGGCTTTGCTCTCGGCCGAGGTCAGCTCAAGCAGGGTCTTCGCCAGCCGCGTCGGCAGGTTCAGGAAGGTCACGTCTTGCACCTGCTCGCTGGTATGGCGCAGCCGCGAGCAGAGAATTTCGATGAATTTGAGCATCACGTCGGGATGACTGCTCAGAAACGGAACGAAATCGCGGCGCTCGATCACGATCAGCTCGCACGGCAACATCGCGGTGGCGTCGGCGGTGCGCGGGCGGCCGTCGAGCAGGGCGATCTCGCCGAAGATCTCGCCTTCACGAAAGATGTTGAGCACGATGTCCTTGCCTTCGGCCGAGGCGACGCTGATCTTCACCGCCCCTGACAGCACGCCCATGAGGCCGGTGCCGGGATCTCCCTTGGCGAAGATGGCGGCTCCGCGCGCCACCTTGCGCGTCTTCATGTACGAGCCGAGATGCTCGATCACGCCCGGCGGGAGGTCGCGAAACAGAGGGTGATTGCGCAGCAGGGACAGCTTGTCCCGAACGCGCTCCACCGGCTGCTTGCCGCCTGCAGTCGACATGACGCCCCCTGCCTTGCGGTGGATTCGCCGGCGATTCTGGACGCGCGGCAGGTACCCGATCGCAGCCGAATCCACCGAACCGGCATCACTATAGCTCAAGGCTATCGGGAGGGCGGCGCCTTTTTTGCGGCAGCCGTGTCGCGCCGCCTGCATTAGATACCGCGGCCTCCTCCGCACCGGCTGGCGAAGGCCGATCGAAGCTCGCATGTGAGCCACTTCACACTGCCATCGTGTGGCCGGCGCTAACGTTTCTTCGCTACGGCGACCCGCGCGTCACCTTGGGGCTTGGACAACAGATGGATTTGCCAGACGCAAGTGCAGCCGTCTCCGCAACCCCGGCCTTGCAGCCCGCGCCCGGGCTCGGGCAGCCCCTGGCCGAGCTTCTGGCTCGACGCCGAACCTGGCTGCCGTGGTCCTTCGTGGTGCTCTCGACCGCGTGCATCGGCGTGCTGATCTGGGTGAGCATTCTCGGATCGCGCGGCTGCGGGATCCCACCGATCTCGCTCGGTCGCAGTTCCGACCTGTCCGTCGCCCTCAGCGCCAACACACCGTGCGCGATCCTGGTCAAGCCTCCCAGCGCGCCCATCGATGCGATTTCCATCGATGCGCCGCCTCAGCACGGAACGCTCACGTCGCGCGGCCGTACCGGGGTCGTCTACCGGCCCCATCCGGGATTCAAAGGCAGCGACGCGTTCGCCTTCTCGCTGCACCGCCGATCCGATGCGACACCCCAGTCGTTCCCGATCCACGTCCGAATGGTGGTCAACTAGCGCGCGTGCTCGCGACGTGCAATCAACACGAGCGGCAAATTCGGTATGGTTCTTTTCCCGTCCGAACCCGCGCTTGCCTGCCGGCCGCGCGCAAGCCGCGCGCTGCTTCTTCTTCTGCCCTCCAAACCGATCGCGAACTACGAGCGCCGCTCCTCCCGCTCATTCGGCGCCTCCGGCGGACCGCATCTTCTGTGTGAACTGCCTCACCGTGCAGCGACGGCAGAACTGGCATGCTGCACTCACGCCTCATGCCTGCTGGGAGTCCGAACACATGCAAATGCATCAGATCCGCTATTTCCTGGCGCTGTGCGACGCACGCAACTTCACACGTGCCGCCAGACGTTGCGGCGTTTCCCAGCCCTCGTTGACCAATGCCATCGGGGCGCTGGAGCGCGAGCTGGGCGGCGCGTTGTTCGCACGCCGTCCCGTCGTCGCGCTCACCGCGCTCGGCCACGCGGTCTACCCGTATCTGAGCCTCGTTGCGGAAAACGCCGGTCGAGCGCAGGCCGCTGCGCGCTCGCTCACCGGCATGCGCGCGACCAGCGTGGAGGCGGCCGCCGTGCAGCAAGTGGCGGGGAGGTCGTTATGATCATCGACGCAGCCGTCGCCGCGCTGGCCGTCGCCTTCCTCAGTCTCGTCGCGCTCGGGCACCTCCTGCTCGTCGCCGCGATCTGCAAATGCGTGCGCTCCGACGACGTCGGCGGCCGCGGTCGCCGGGTCACTGCCCGGCCGGCGTGGCAGGCCGGGGGGCCGAGGCCGCTGCCAGCGCAGTGGAGCTCGAACAGAGATACGCGGCGGGCACGAGCGGCGCGCCCCGCATGCAGCGGCGCCGTGATCGCGCTTTTTCCGCACAGCCCGCCGCGGCCCGAACTCCTGCCATAGTTGCCGGCAGCGAAGCGGCGCGACCCGCAACGGTGCGCGCCACCCGACCGGCAAGCGCGCACAGGTATTCGGCGCACAATTGGTGACGGTCAGGCGCGCAAGGACGCGAGTCCATTGCTGAGCACGATCTCGTCTCGTCCGACCACCCGGCACTGAAAGGAGACGCGCTCGCCCGCGGGCCACATCTCGGTGCGGATCGTCTCGCCCGGGAATACCGGACGCGAGAACCGCGCCTCGATGCTCTTGAGCCGCTGCGGCTGGTAATCCGCGCAGGCGCGCAGGATGGCATGCGCCGCAACCCCGAAGCTTGCCGCCCCGTGCAGGATCGGACGATCGAAACCCGCCTCCTTGGCACGCTGCGGGTCGGCGTGCAGCGGGTTCTCATCGCCGTTGAGGCGATAGAGCAGCGCGAGGTTGGGCGGCGTCGGCAGATCGCAGATTTTCTCCGGCGCCGTCGTCGGCACCGCATGCTGCGCCGGCGTTTGCGTCGCCTTGCCCCCGAAGCCGCCGTGCTTGCGCGCGAACGTGCTGTTGTCGACCGTCGCCACCGCGGTTCCGTCCTCGGCCAGGAGCTCGCGGGTGTTGAGGATGATGGCGGCGTTGCCGGCGCCCTTGTCGATCACCTCCTTGACGCGCGGACGACTGACGAGCCGCGCTTCCGGCGTCAGTGGGCGGTGCAGCACCACCTTGAGGTCCCCGGCGACCACCAGCCGCTCGTCGATGCCGAAGGCCGGATCGACCATGCGGCCGGGCCAGCCCAGCACCGCCGCCATGGTGGGAAACGCCTCGAGCCCCGCGCGCTCATATACGAATTTGAGCTCGCCCGGATCGAGCGGATGCATGCCGAGCCCGATGCCGAGCGCGTAAAAGATGCAATCGCGCGGTCCGTAGTTCACGGGAATGTCGGCCGGCCGGTAGGCCATGATGCGTTCGTAGTTCAACCCCATGCTCGGCTCCGTAGGCGCCTCTTTCGCCGTTCACGCTGCATGTCA
Organism: Xanthobacteraceae bacterium; assembly: GCA_036555745.1. Classification (GTDB taxonomy): domain Bacteria; phylum Pseudomonadota; class Alphaproteobacteria; order Rhizobiales; family Xanthobacteraceae; genus VAZQ01. The sequence goes on from DATBKV010000112.1 coordinate 62,847, forward strand.
ACTGCGAGATTGTGCTGGCCCCCGGATTGCCGGGTCAAGCCCGAGCGCGCTTACATGCATCTGTGCCTTTGGAGCGAAACAGCTCAGGCATGGCCGCGCAAGATTTCGCGCGCCAGCACCATGCGCATGACCTCCACCGGCCCCTCGGTGATCATGAAGCTGCGGGCATCGCGCCACATGGCGGCGATCGGCATCTCGGCCGCGAGCCCCATGCCCCCGTGGATCTGCATGCAGCGGTCGGCGACGCGGAAGCCAAGCTCGGTGCCCGCGATCTTGGCCATGTAGCTTTCGTGGCGGGCGGCGACCCCGGCATCGGTGCGCGCGGCGAGCTGGTAGACGAACAGTTGCGTCATCTGGTGCTCGGTGAAGCTGTCGGCGATCATGAACTGCACCGCCTGGCGGTCGGCCAGCGGCGCGCCGAACGTGACGCGCTGCTTGGCATAGCTGACGGCGAGGTCGAGACAGCGCTTGGCGACGCCGAGCCCGCGGCAGGCCTGATACAGCCGCCCCGCCGTGATCCACGACTGCGCCTGGCGCATGCCGTCGCCTTCCTTGCCGATCAGGTTCTCGGCCGGCACGACCACGTTGTCCAAAGCCAGCTCGCACGGCATGTCGCTCATCATCGTGGGCGTGCGGCGCACGATCTTCACGCCCGGGGTCGCGGTATCGACCAGGAACATGCTCAAGCCGCCGCGGCTGCCTTTGGAACGGTCGGTGGCGGCCACGAGCTGCAAAAACTCGGCGTCCTGCGCCTTGGTGATCCAGCGCTTGTAACCGTTGATGACGTAGTGGTCGCCCTGGCGCACGGCGGTGGTGCGCATGGCGCCGGGATCGGAGCCGGCATCGGGCTCGGACTGGGCAAAGGCGGTCGTCTTCTCGCCGCGCAAAACCGGAAACAGATATTTTTCCTTTTGCGCCGGGTTGAGCGTGAACAGGATCGGCTTGACATCCGGACCGAACACGCCGGGCCCGCGCGGCGGCAGCGCCACCGTGCGCGCGATCTCTTCCCACACCACGACCATTCCGAGCAGGCCCAGGCCCTGGCCGCCGTATTCGGTGGGCACGTCGAGCAGCCACAGGCCCAATTCCTTCGCCTTGCGCTCGAGACCGGCGCGGATCTCGGGCCGCATCGCGGGACCGTCCATCGCGTGCATCTCGATCGGAATCAGCTCCCGGTCGACGAAGGTCCGCACCGTGTTCTTGAGAAGCTTGAGCTCCTCTGGCAGCTCGAAGTCCATGTCGGTTTTTCCTGTCGCGCCCTGCAGGAGCGAATATGGAGCAAGTTGTCAGCCCGGAGGATAGTGTCCTA
>DATBKV010000113.1:0-4653 GCA_036555745.1 Xanthobacteraceae bacterium
CCTCGCCGGCGTGAATGCGCCGGGCGATGGCGGCGCAGGCGAGCGCGTCGATGAGGTCGTCGGCGCCGGCGCCCTTCGGCGGCACGCCGTTGACCACCGCGTCCGGAAAGCCCGCGGCAATGAGCAGCCGACGGCGGAGCGTCAGCCCCGGCTCGTAGCAGCGGCCCTTCACCTTTTTCGGCTGATCGAGCGCGCGCTCGCCGTTGAGCCGCCAGAACGCGAGCTCGGGGTGGACCTCGAATACGCGCGCGGCGGCGGACCCGGCTGCGCGCAGGCAAGCGTCGACCTCGCGGATCTTCGGCGCCAGCATGAACAGCTGCTTCGAGACCTTGCGCGGCGGCTGCGAGGTCGCGAGTGCGACCCGGCACGCCTCGCCGTAGTCGGTGGCCGCGAGCGCCGCGCGCGCGGGCACCGAGAACACCGATGACTGCCGCGCGCCGAGGAGCGGACGCACCGCGTTTTCAGCGGCGCGGCCGCCGTGGCTCGCGCGCTCGGGCAACCCGATCGGGATGTCGACCGCGATGATGGCCGGCGCTTCCGGCGCCGCCAGCACCTCGGCAAAGCGCGAGACGAGGCGCACCCGCACCTCGCTGGCGGCGGGGCGCACCAGTGCCACGATCCAGCCGGCGGGGCAGCCGTCCACTCCCGCGAGCCATCCGCCTTGCGCGGGGGCGCCGCCGCTCACCCCCGAATTGCTCCGATCGCGGGCTCGAAGCGCCCGGACCGCGCGTCAAGCACCGAGAGCTCGCCGGTCGCCACGCTGAAATAGGCGCCGTGCAGCGTGATGCGCCCGCGCTTCACCAATTCGCACAGGCGCGGAAAGGTCAGGAGATTGTCGAGCGTACTCACAATCGAAGCCTGCTCGAGCCGCATCAGATAGTCGGGCCACGGCGTATCGCGGCGCGGGCCGAGCTTCTCCGCCGCCGGCGCAATCAGCGACATCCATCTGCCGATGAAATCGCCGGGCGAGAGCGGCTCGCTGTCCTCGGCGAAGGCGCGAACGCCGCCGCAATGGGCATGGCCGAGCACGACGATGTGCTTCACGCCCAGCGCGCCGACCGCGAATTCAAGCGCCGCCGACACGCCGTGATACGTATCGTCGGGCGAATAGGGCGGCACCAGGTTGGCGACGTTGCGCACCACGAACAACTCGCCGGGCCTGGCGTCGAAGATCACTTCCGGCGAGACCCGCGAGTCGCAGCAGCCGATGACCATGATCTTGGGCGACTGCCCGCGCTCGGCCAGTTCACGATAGCGACTCTGCTCGGCCGGAAGCCGGCCGGAGCGGAACGCCGCGTAGCCTTCGATGAGGCGCTGCGGCAGGGTCATGACAAGCTGTCTGCGATGGCTGGCATTGGCTGTTCGCCTTCTCCCGGTTTGCCCGCGGATTGCAAGGGTCTCGCCGGGCGTCCCGATTGGCGGGAACCCTGCACGCTTGCTCTGGCGACCGCCGGCGACTTGCACGATACGGCCGAACCGCTTTCCGATTCCACCGGACGCAAACTGATTTCGAGCGCATCCCGATCCGCTCGGATCGGATGCTCTAGATCCTTTTGTTCGCGCATGTCCTCGACGGAAAACCGGTTCCCACTTTTCCGGGACATGCGCTAGCTTCGTCCTCAAGTCCACCCCGGGGAGACAAGGCCATGACCATCCGCCCGCGCCGCAGCGTGCTGTACATGCCCGGCTCCAACGCCCGCGCGATCGAGAAGGCGCGCACGCTCTCCGCCGACGCGGTCATCCTCGATCTCGAAGATTCGGTCGCGCCCGATGCCAAGGCCGCCGCGCGCAAGCAGGTCGTCGAGGCGGTGGCGGCCGGCGGCTTCGGTGCGCGCGAGGTGGTCGTGCGGGTCAACGGCATCGACACCCCCTGGCACGTCGACGACGTGACCGCGGCGGCGCAGGCCGCGCCCGACGCGATCCTCGTTCCCAAGATAGCCACGCCGCAGCAGCTCGAGGCGATCGGGCAGCGCCTCCTCGACATGCACGCCGACCTGCGCACGCGCATCTGGGCGATGATTGAGACCCCGCTCGCGATCTTCAACATCCTTGCACTCGCGGCGGAGGCCGCCGACTCGGAATCGCGGCTGGTCGCCTTCGTCATGGGCACCAACGATCTCGCCAAGGAGACGCGCGCGCACATCGTGCCGGGACGCGCGCCGATGGTGCCCTGGCTGATGGCCTGCGTGGCGGCGGCGCGCATCTACGGAATCGACATCATCGACGGCGTCTACAACGACCTTGGCAACGCCGACGGCTTCGCGCGCGAGTGTGCGCAGGCGCGCGATATGGGCTTCGACGGCAAGACCCTCATCCATCCGAGCCAGATCGAGCCCTGCAACGCCGCCTTCTCGCCCGGCAGCGACGACGTGGCGCAGGCGAAGAAGATCATCGCCGCCTTCGACCTGCCGGAGAACAAGAACAAGGGCGTGGTCGTGCTCGACGGCCGCATGGTCGAGCGCCTGCACGCCGATATGGCGCGGCGCACGGTCGCCATCGCGCAGGCGATTGAGCAGCGCGGGCGCGAGCCGCCGCCGGCCTAGCGATGCCAGCGGCACCGGCTTTCGGAAAAGATCAGGCTCCGCGCCTGCCGCCGCGGCGCGAGAGCGCAGGCTCGCACTTCGCCCCAACGGTTCGGGCAGATGCGCTCGAACCCGATCGCCGGCATCGGCGTTGCCTTCCTGCCCTGCAGCCCAGGAGGACGCCCATGCCCGAGATCCGCGCGGACAACGACCTCGTCACCCAGATCACCACCGTCAAGGTTCCGCCCGACAACCAGTCCGAAGTGCTGGAGTTGATGGAGGAGCGCGCCCGCTTCATGGCCACCCAGCCCGGCTTCGTATCGGTCAGCCTGCACCGCAGCGAGGATGGCAGCCACCTCGTGAACTACGTGCAGTGGAAAGACCGCAAGCAGCTCGCGGCCGCGCACCACTCGCCCGAGTTTCGCAAGAAATGGCCGCGCTTCGGCGAGCTGATCAAAGAGGCCGAGCCCTGCCTCTATCGGGTCGCCCACGTCGAGGCCGCGTGAGCAGCAGGACACCACCTCCTGCATCCGATCAGATCTTGTGTCCCGGACAAGCGAGCGTCAGCGAGCGGAGATCCGGGACCCAGGGCAACAAAACCCGTTCAGCGCTTTTGGCGCTTCGCCCCTTTTGGGCCCCGGCTCTCGCTCTGCTCGCGCGATGCGCTCGCCCGGCTCGCCCGGGACACGAGGAGGCTACGCCCAGGCGCGCGCGGCCTTGGCCTTCTCTTCGAAGCGCTCGATCCGCTCGCGCTTGACCATGGTGAGCCCGATGTCGTCGAGCCCGTTGAGCAGGCAGTGCTTGCGGTGGGGATCGATGTCGAACTTCACCACCCCGCCGTCGGGGCCGCGGATCTCCTGCTTGGCGAGATCGATCGACAAGGTCGCATTGGCGCCGCGTTCCGCATCGTCGAACAGCTTCTCCAGATCCTCGGGCGAGACCTTGATCGGCAGCACGCCGTTCTTGAAGCAGTTGTTGTAGAAGATGTCGCCGAACGAGGTCGAGATCACGCATCGGATGCCGAAATCCATCAGCGCCCAGGGCGCGTGCTCGCGCGAGGAGCCGCAGCCGAAATTGTCGTCGGCCACCAGAATCCTGGCGTTGCGGTAGGCCGGCTTGTTGAGCACGAAATCCGGGTTCTCGCTGCCGTCGTCGCGGTAGCGCTTCTCCGCGAACAGGCCCTTGCCGAGCCCGGTACGCTTGATGGTCTTGAGATACTGCTTGGGAATGATCATGTCGGTATCGACATTGATCATTCGCAGCGGCGCTGCGACGCCCTCGAGCGTGGTGAACTTGTCCATTGCGTCACCTGACCCGTTGAAAGTGTCCTGTTTCATGACGCGGCCCGGCATTTTGTCAAGCGCGGGGCTCCCATGCGGGGGACGCCGGAGCGAGCGCATGTCCCGGAAAAGTGGCAACCGCTTTCCGATAAGGACATGCGCCAACTCGGAAATCGGAGCGCGCCTGTCCCGCCGCGCCGGTCAGCCCGCCTTCGCCTCGATCGCCGCCATGTCGGCGTCGGACAGGCCGAAATGATGGCCGATCTCGTGTACCAGCACGTGGGTGATGATGGCGCCCAGCGGCTCGTCGTGCTCGGCCCAGTAATCGAGGATCGGCCGGCGGTAGAGCCAGATCATGTTGGGCATCTGGCCGGAGGACGCTTCCGAGCGAAACGGCAGGCCGACGCCCTGAAACAGCCCGAGCAGGTCGAATTCGCTCTGCGCACCGAGCTCGTCGAGCGCCTCCTCGGTCGGGAAATCCTCGACCCGGATGACCAGGCCCTCGCACAGGGCGCGAAATTTCTGCGGCAGGCGCCGGAAGGCCGCGTCGGCGAGCACCTCGAGCTCTTCCAGCGAGGGCGCCTTGACCGCATGCCACGCGGCCGGCTCGGGCGAGGTCGGTTCGGCCATGGCGCCCGTTCTAGGCGAGCGCGGACAGCCGGCCAAGCGTTGCCGCCGCGCCGGACGCGCCTCGCCGCTGACCCGCAGCGATGACGATCCGCGCCGGTGGCCCCGGTGGCGACTGCTGGAGTGCACCCCTAAAGTGAGACACAAAAACAAGGGACAGTTCTTGAGGAGAGAACGATGTCCACAGGGAATTCCACAGGGCGACGCCGGGCGTTTAGCCGGGA